>JANMZX010000079.1:0-1604 GCA_031383745.1 Rhodoferax sp.
GGCCCAGGCTGGTTCGGCGGGGAGCCAATTACCGCCGACATGGTCCTGGCTGGCGCCTGACCAGGCGCCGCGAAAGGGCGCTGCGCGCATGGCATCCCGCGGGCGAGCCGTCAAGTGCGCCGGCGTCAGTGAACGGCGCGAGTTGTTTGCCCCCAACAGCGCGCCGTGCCTGGTTTGCCTTGGGCCGGGCCGCCCGTTAGCATCTGCTGGTACGAGCGTCAGCAGCCCTTGACTGTCGTCAATTTGACGCTTCGACAGCGTCCATGTTGCGAATCGCCACTGGCAGGGCCTTCACTGTTCCAGGAACGTGCCGAATAAGAGATGGGCCCTATGACGACCACACACCAGCCGTACCCGCTGCTCAGGCAGATGTGCCGTTCCAGCACCCACCCCTCGCGTGCATGCACATGGGCCGGTGGGCTGGTGCTGGCGTGGGGGCTGGCGCCATTCGGCCATGCCGCCACCAGCCTCACCTCCATGAGCCTGGAGCAGCTGCTCGATGTTCAAGTCGTCGGCGCGTCCAAGTACGAACAGAAACAGAGCGAAGTCGCGGCGGCGGTCAGCGTGATCACGCGCGCCGAGATCAAGGCGTTCGGCTGGCGCACATTGGCCGAGGCGCTGGCCAGCCTGCCCGGTGTGCATGCCACCTACGATCGCCAGTACACCTACCTGGGTATGCGCGGGTTTGGCTCGCCGGGCGACCTGACGGCACGCGTGCTGCTCGCCATCAACGGCAATCGGGTCAACGACCCGGTCTACGATGGCGGCCCGGTGGGGCGCGAATTCCCGCTCGACCTCGACCTGGTCGAGCGCATCGAGTTCATCCCGGGCCCGGGCGGGGCGGTCTACGGCCAGAACGCGATGTTCGGGGTGGTGAACGTCATCACCCGCACCGGCGCGGGGGTTGATGGCGCTGAAGTCGCGCTGGGTTACCAGCGGCCGCAGGCGGGCCGCGAAGGCCGTGTCAGCTGGGGCCGGCTGCTCGACAACGGTGTCGACCTGCTGCTGTCGGCCTCCGGCATGCGGGCGCGCGGCGAGGACCGGGTCATCGGCTTCGGCAACCTGGGCCTGGTCGGCCTGGCGGCCGGGCTGGATGGTGAACGCGACCGGGAGTTCTACGCGCGGCTGGCACGCGGCCCCTGGGTTTTCGACCTGGTGCACGGCAACCGGCGCAAAGACGACCCGACGGCATCGTACGGGTCCGATCCGCTGGTGTCCGGCCAGTTCGCGCGGGATGCCTATACCGAAGCGCAGTTCCAGTACCAGGACAGTTTTGCCGGCGACACGCTGCACCTGACCGGACGCCTGTTTGCGGGCGCCTACCGGTTTGGCACCATCCTGCGCTACGGCACGCCGTTTTCCTCGCCAGCAGAGGGCGACTGGCGCGGTGGCGAATTGCGGCTCGTGTCCACCGCCTTCGAGGGCCACAAGCTGATGGCCGGTGTCGAGGCCCAGAAGAACCTGCGCACCGACCAGGCCGCGCTGGACCTGGCCAACCCGGTCAACGACATCCGGATTGCCCAGTCCGGCTACCGCGTGGGCCTGTACGCCCAGGACGAATGGCGGTTGTATGACACCCTCGTCGCCACCGTGGGGCTGCGCCT
>JANMZX010000080.1:0-2716 GCA_031383745.1 Rhodoferax sp.
GATGCCGGAATTCCAGTTCGGATTGCAGGGGTTCGGAGAACTGGGCCCGTGGGATGACTGGGCTGTGTCCTCACGCCAGTCGCACAGGATCGGTCCGGTGATTGCCGGAACCCTGCCACTGGGCAAGCCCGAGGCACTGCAATACCAGCTGTCTTACCTGGAGGGGAAGATCTACGCCCGGCGGGGGCGCATGTTGTCGCTGCGGCTGCGGCTTGCGTTCTAGCGCCGCAAGGGCAGCCGCCGGGGCAGGGTCAGCCGCGCGCGGCGGTGGCTTCGTCGAGTGCCTTTCACGACGGGGCACAGACCGACAGGGACTTTCCTGCGACCATGCGGGTGCCCATCAGAGAGCGGGGGCGGTGTTTGCCGCACATGAAGCAGGACATGGTGGCGCCGCCAAACGACGCTGCAGCGGCAAACGGGGAGCCGGACGCCTTGGACTTGTAGCGCAATCCATCGGCCATGACGGCCGTTTTCGCCTCAGCTTTGGCCATCGGTCGACCTCTTGGGGGTTGGGGACATCGTGAATTTCATGTGTGCGATATGGGGTCAATACGGAAGATAGCAAGCAGATAGTAACTCAGCGGAGAACTTCGCCTTCCGGCACGGGTGTCGCGGCCACCCCGGCCGGCGCACGGGCATCGGCAGACAAGTGCAGGTTCTGGCGCGGCAGCGCGGCCTTCGACCGCTCCCGTACCGGGGTTGCCCCGGGGGCAAGGCGCGCGCGCAGGGCCAGCGGGCGGGCACGCGCGCCGCTGGCAAGGTAGTCGTCCAGCAATGCCTGCTCCACCACGCCGGCGTCGGCGGGGTTCCCGGTGCGCAGAAATGCCGCCAGGTGGTCCACCAGTTGCTCGGGGGTCAGGCGGTGGGTGGCGCCGGTGCGCGCCCAGAGCCAGTCGGTCAAGTGCAACAGGCGCTCGAACGCGGATGCGTTGGCACCCGGTATGTAGGAATCACCTTGCAACAACAGGCGCAGCGTGCGGCGGAACCGGCCCGAATTGGCGATCAGGTCCCAATAGCGGGCGAGCCGCGCGAACGTCTCCACCTCCTGCGCGCTCACCTCGCCAGTCGAGCGCACGGTATAGGGTGGCTGCGGGTCGAACACGAGGCCGCCGGCGTCCTGGACAGCCAACGGTGTGCCGCGCAGGCGCTTGAGCAGGCCGAGCTGGATTTCATGCGGACCCAGCGCCAGCAGGCGGTCGAAACCGCGGCCAAACCCGGCCAGCGTTTCACCTGGCAGGCCGAAGATCAGGTCGGCGTGCACATGCGCCCGGGACGATTCCACCAGCCAGCGCAGGTTGGCTTCGGTGCGCGGGTTGTCCTGCACCCGGGCGATACGCCGCTGCACCTCGACATCGAAGGTCTGGATCCCGACCTCGAACTGCAACACGCCGGCCGGGAACAGCGCAATGCACTGCTTCAGACGGTCTGGCAGGTGGTCGGGGATCAGCTCGAAATGCACCGACAGGCCTGGTGCACCAGCCGGGGCGCCGGTGGCGGGCAGCCGGTCCAGGAAAAACTGCAGTATCTGCGCCGCGGTGTCGATCTTGAGGTTGAAGGTGCGGTCGACGAACTTGAAGTTGCGCGCGCCACGTCGGTAGAGGGTTTCCAGCGCCGCCAGAAAACGTGGCAGGTCGAACGCCCAGGCGGTCTTGTCCAGCGCACTCAGGCAGAACGCGCACTTGAACGGGCACCCGCGCGAGGCCTCGACATAGACCACCCGGTGCGCCAGGTCCTGGTCGGTGTATTCGCCATACGGCAGAGCGATGTCCGCCAGCGCGGGCTGCTCACCGGCGATCACCTTCATCAGCGGCTGCGGACCCTGCAGCAATGCCTGGCACAGGCGCGGGAAGGACACATCGCCCCAGCCGGTGATCACATGGTCGGCCAGCGCCACGATCGGCTGGCTGTCGAGCTCGTGGCTCACCTCCGGCCCACCCAGCACGATCTTCAGCGCCGGGCGCAGATCGCGCAACAGCCGCACCAGGGCACAGGTCTGGGTGACGTTCCAGATGTACACGCCGAAACCGATCACCTGCGCCCGGCCCTCATCGGCTTTCCCCAGCAGGTCGAGCAGTTCATGTGCCATGTCCGGCGTCGCCCGGGCGATCGTGAATTCGCGCAGCGCCGTCTCGCTGCGCAAGGCGCCCATGTTGGCCAGCAGGTACCGCAGGCCCAGCGACGCGTGCACATACCGCGCGTTCAGCGTACACAGGACGATGCGTGGGGGCACGGAACAAGGCAGGGGCATGCCGGTATTATTGGGCCGCATGACCCAAGCGCTGTTCCATGCCGACGCCACGCTCACCGAATGCAGCGCCACCGTGCGTGCCATCACGCCCCAGGGCATCATCCTGGACCGCACGGTTTTCTACCCGCTCGGTGGTGGCCAGGCGGGTGATACCGGCGTGCTGGAGCTGTGTTCCGGCCCGCAGGCCGGAAAGTTGATCACGATTGCCGACACCCGCAAGGGCAAGGACGGCGACGGGCGCTTCACGGGCGATATCTGCCATGTGCCGGCAGCGGACGAGGTCGCCGCCGGCGGCCTGCAGGTGGGCGATACCGTCGTGGTGCGCCTGGACTGGGCGCGCCGTCACCGCCTGATGCGGTTTCACACCACGACGCACTTGTTGTGCCACCTGGTGCCACAACTGGTCAACGGCTGCTCGATCACACCCGAGTATGCGCGGCTGGATTTCAACATGACCGATCCGCTGGA
>JANMZX010000096.1:0-9622 GCA_031383745.1 Rhodoferax sp.
CCATGGCGCGGGTTTCCCGGAAAACATTCTCAAGCGCGCGTTCGAACCCTATGTCACCACCAAGGCCAAGGGGACCGGTTTGGGGCTGGCCGTGGTGAAGAAGATCGCCGATGAACATGCCTCCCGCGTGGACATCAGCAACCGCACGGAAGACGGCCGGGTGGTGGGTGCCCAAGTATCGTTATCATTCGCCACAGGCAGCCCGCCGCCCCGTGGCGCGCCAGCCGGCGCCGCAGCTTCGTAACAGGCAAGGGACACAGCGTAGAAATCATGGCAAACATACTGGTGGTCGACGACGAGCTCGGCATACGCGACCTGTTGCAGGAGATCCTCAACGACGAAGGCCACACGGTCGAGGTTGCCGAGAACGCTGCCCAGGCGCGTGCCGCGCGGCTGCGGGACCGGCCCTACCTGGTGCTGCTGGACATCTGGATGCCCGACACCGACGGTGTGACATTGCTCAAGGAGTGGTCCACCACCGGCGCACTGACCATGCCGGTCATCATGATGAGTGGCCACGCCACCATCGACACCGCAGTGGAGGCCACCAAGATCGGTGCGCTGGCGTTTCTGGAAAAACCCATCACGCTGCAAAAGCTGCTCAAGGCGGTGGAGCAGGGCCTGACCCGCACCGCCGTGCGCAAGCCGGCCCAAACCATGGCCATGCAGCCGGTGGCGGCGCCGACAGAAGTGGCGGCCCAGGCAGACGTGGCGGATAACGCCCTGCACCAGGACAGCGGCCCGGTGTCGCGCCAGAGTTTTGGCCTGGACAAGCCGCTGCGAGAAGCGCGTGACGCGTTTGAAAAAGCCCACTTCTAATACCACTTGGTGAAGGAAAACGGCTCCATGACTCGCGTGGCCGAAAAGACCGGTCTGGAGCGCACCCACCTGTACCGCAAGCTCAAGCAACTGGGCGTCGACCTGACCCGCGGCAAACGCAGCGCAGCCTGAGTTTTGGGGGTGGGCCGCGCCCCGATCAAGGCCATTGCCGCTGGTATACTCTGCCGCTCTGGCCCGGTAGCTCAGTCGGTAGAGCTGAGGACTGAAAATCCTTGTGTCGGTGGTTCGATTCCGCCCCAGGCCACCAGAATTCAAAGCCAACTGTTCTCGGTTGGCTTTGTCGTTTGTGGACTTTCCCCGCGCCACGCGGGGTTCCGGGCCGTTCTGCGTGTGCCACGGCGTCCGTGGCCAGCCGGAAATTTCCTCGTTTTCGCCCCGTTTCGATTCCGTTCTGCTCTATGTTCTCAAAAAATAACGGAGAACAGCGTCGATTTGGCACACGCAGAATGCGTTTGAATTCAACGGGTTATACGTGTGTCGAAAATGGCGGTTTGACGGGGGGACTGGTGCAGCACATTGGAACTGAAAAACAAGACGCGCAGGCTATTGCGGGGCCCCGGGGATCACGCCTTCGAGCATCGTTTCACTGGACTTCGCCGGTGGCCGACCCGGAAAAGTCGGCAATCGGTGTGAGGCAGTGCCCGCCGTGATTACCACGCAAGAAGCCAAGGTCGGTCATTCACTTCGCCAGCCGTCGTTTAGCGTTCGCAAAAAGACAATGATGTCGTCGATTTCAGCGTCGCTCAACGCCGGGGCGTCGCCCGGATTGCGGTTGTATGGCGCCTCGGTCGTGTTGACATTTGAATGCCACTGTGGAGGTAGATCGTCGAACTTGTTGATCGTGCCGTCCGGGTTTCGGGAATACCATTTCTCCGGGGCAGTGTCTCTTTGCACGTAGAACGTCAGTGCGTCCTTCAGGGACTTGAATTTTCCGTTGTGGAAGAATACTTGTCGCTGGGTCACGTTTCGTAAAGTGGGTACCTTGAAGGCGCCGCACAAGTCTTCGCGGCTTTGCAGATCGGCACGCCCGCATAGCCCGAGATCGAAATAGGCGGGGTCATTGTTGGCGTTGATTTCCGCGTTCCTGGGAACGCCCAGATTGTCGTAAGTGAAATCAGTGAACAGTGGGTGGCTGCCGTTCGAACCTTTGGCAGACGGATGGCAGGAAGCGCAGTTTCCTTTCATTGGGTCATTGAAGAGAGTCAACCCGCGTGTTTCCGAGGCGTCGAGTGTCGCCTTGCCACGTAAAACCGCGTCGTACTTGCTGGTGTAGGCGTTGAAGATGGTGTCCTCCAGTTGGTAGCGCTGCAGAGCCTGGCCGAGTTTGCTGAAGGCAAGATTCACATCATTGAAGACATCGGGTCCATACAGCGCCATGAAGTCGGCAGCCCAAGCCGAGCGTGAGATTTTCGCGACGACCGAGGCCTTGTCAGGATTGGCCATTTCTCGCGCACCCAGCAAGGGGATGCCCGCCTGAATTGCCAATGTGTCCGCTCGGCCGTCCCAAAAGAACCCGCCTGTAGGGGTTCCGTCCGAGTCGAAATGAAATGCGGTGTTGGTTGCGAGGTAGCGAAGCGACTGCGAGGCACGCAATCCCTGTGCAGTCGAATCGGCGCCGCCGAGTTGCACTGATAAGGCGTTGGGAGCGGAGTGCGCGGCCCCAGAGGCGTGGCAACTCGCGCAGGACTGAAGCCCTGACGCAGAAAGGGTGGGGTCGTTGAAGGCACGTTCCCCCAAGGCGGCTTCGGGGCTCAGGCGTGGCTCGCCCGAGCCTCCGCAACCCGCGACGAGCGTCATGCATCCCAATGCAGTAAAGGCGGATTTCAAGAATCGGCGCAGCCAAGGTCTTTTCATGGTTCGGTTTGCACAACGTCGTTCAGCAGATCCGTCGTGCCGTGGTTCGTGGTTGAAAAATGCGGGCAGCGACTCGGTCAGATGGACACCTTCGGAGTCACGCCCGCAGCACTCGAAAATTGCAGTCGGACGCCGGTTGCTGGCAATTTCAATTCGAGCGTATGATAATACGAACAATTCGCATTAACGTTGAGGTGTCTTCACCGCTCAATTTTGCTAAGGCGGGAATGGACATGGAGCACCTGATTGCCGGCAACGATCTGGAGTGTTTCCTGAAGCCACTTTTGTTTGTACATGTCACAGGTTGCTTGCTGGCTGACAGAGGCGGTCAGGTGTCACGAAGCCAGGGCGGTTTGTCCACATGAAAGCAAAGAAACAACCAATTTCCCACAGACCGCCACTATCCTTATGATTGCAAATACAAACGATTTGCATTAAGATTCATGGTAAATCAACTCAGCCCATGGATTTGCAATGGTTTCCATTCGTCGAATAACCACTTTGGCAGTCGCTGCCAGCATTCTTTTCTGCAATTGGGCGCAATCGGCAGAGGTTGAATTTGGCCTGGTGATCAAAAACCATCGGTTCGAGCCGACCGAAATCAAGATTCCTGCTGGCCAGCGCGTCAAGTTGATTGTTCATAACCAGGACAGCACGCCTGAGGAATTTGAAAGCCATAGCCTGAATCGGGAAAAGGTTATTCCGGGTGGCACCAAAGCGACGATCTTCATCGGACCGCTCAAGCCCGGCCGCTATCCGTTCGTAGGCGAATACAACGAAGCCACGGCCAAAGGCGCCGTCGTGGCTGAGTAGTACGAGAAGAGCCATGTACGCCGCCGCGCTCATTGTGTTTCGCGAGTCTCTTGAGGCCGCCCTGTTTGTAGGCATCGTCGCTGCTGCGACGCGAGAGTTGGCCAGCCGAACCCGATGGTTGAGCGCTGGTGTCGCCATTGGCGCTCTCGGAGCCATCCTGTTGGCGCTGATAGCCAAGCGCGCCAGCGGATGGTTTGACGGATTGGGCCAAGACGTCATCAACATCAGCGTGCTTTCGGTCGCGCTGGCAATGCTGCTGTGGCACTGTATTTGGGTCACGACCCACTCGAAGGAAATGGCGGGCGATGCTCGCAAGCTGGGAGCTTCGATCCAGCAAGGACAGCGCAGGCCTTACGCCCTGCTCACTGCCGTTGCGCTGGCGGTGCTGCGTGAAGGTGCCGAAACGGTATTGTTTGTCAGTGGCGCGCTGAGCGGCAGTGCGGAGACGAGCAGCACTGCTGAGGTGATATTTTCAGGTACTGTTGGCTTGACTCTGGGAGCCGCTTCAGGGTGGCTGATATACAGTGGTTTGTCCCGGATTCCTGCTAGACATCTGTTTTCAGTAACCAATGCGTTTATCGCCATTCTTGCCGGATCGATAGCAAGCCAACTAGTCAAAGCGTTGACGCAGGCCGGTTTCATCGAGCGATGGACGGACCCCCTTTGGGACTCATCGCAATTGCTGATGCCCGACTCCGCCCTGGGCACCTTCCTGCGCGCGTTGGTCGGCTACGATGCCCGGCCGTCAGGCATTCAACTGGCTTCCTACCTGGCAGTGCTTGCCCTGATTTACGCCGGCACTCGATCGATCCGCAGCCGCCAGTCGTCGAACTAGCGAAGCGTCGATCCTCCCCCTCGTTTTCTCACTCGGAGCCTTTTCATGCAAACCACCTTCAAGGCGGGGGCGCTTGTTGCTCTCGTCACGTCTATTTGCGGCCTTACATCCTCGGCTTTTGCCGGACCCTCGGACTACGTCATCACCCCAATCGTCGAAGAGGGCGAAAAGGAAATTGACTTCAAGGCCGGTACCGCAAAGATGCGGGACGGAACCCGCGAGAGCAAGTATTCCGTCGGACTGGGCTGGGGCGTGAACAGTTGGTGGTTCACCGAGGTGTATGCCATCTGGCACAAGCAGCCAGGCGCCAAGCGCTCGTTTGATGCCTGGGAATGGGAGAACAAGTTTCAACTGACTGAGACCGGTAAGTACCCGGTGGACGTCGGTTTCCTGATCGAGTTAGAGCGCCCCAAGGACCGCAGCGAAGGTTATGAGTACCGTTGGGGTCCCCTGCTGCAAATGGACCTCAGCAGCAATATTCAGGCAAACCTGAACATTCTGGTTGAGAAGCATATTCGGGCGAGCACGGCGGCAAAGGCGGAACTTGGTTACCAATGGCAGGTGAAATACCGTTTTCGTCCAGAATTCGAATATGGCTTACAGGGCTTTGGCGATTTCGGCCCGTGGGACCATTGGGAACCTCGGGCTCAGCAATCGCACATCGCCGGCCCCGCGATATTCGGCAAAGTTCAGCTTGGGCAGCAACAGGCCATCAAGTACAACGCAGGTATTCTTTTCGGGATGAACAAAGGCGCGCCACGCAACACACTGCGATTGCAAGCCGAATACGAATTCTGATCGCGACAGGTTGTGTCACTAAACGCCTGCGGCGAAGAAACCAAATAGCCCCCGCTGCTCATCCCAATCCAGCGGCACATCCCGCTGCCGTCCACGCATCGCATGCAGATTCAAATGCCTTGGCTGCCGCCCGTCCAGGATTGCCCGGATGATGTCCGGTGCCAACCGCGTCATCCGTAGCACCTCGAAAACCCACCCCACCTCGAGTTTGAGACTTCGCGCCAGTTCACTGGCATTGGCCACCTCGCCCATGTCGATCATGCGTTGCCAGTAGAACGCCTTGCCCAAGGTGCGGATCAGGGGCAAGTCAAACGATGCCGTGGCCTTCACGGCGCTGGCCCCCACCGGCGGCTCGATCAGCTTGCTGCGGTGCCGGCGCTTGATCACCAGTGGCACGAACGTAACTGAGCGCCCCATGGTTTCGAACTGACGGGGCTGTCCGGTTGCTGTGACCATCACGCTGCCTCCGTTTCGGATCTGACGCCGACCTCGTCGCCGCGCTCCCGTTGCTCGACCACGAACGGGTGCTCCGCCAGTTCCGGCCTGAACTTCTGCCAGCTATCGTCGCGCCAGACGATGTCCAGTCCGTCCTCGTTCAACTGGACCCGCTCGATCAGCAATGCCATGATCCGGTGCTGCTCCTGTGGGAACAGGTTGTCCCACACCGCGCCCATCTGGCGCATCGCCACGACCACGGTCGGCTCGTCCAATTCTTGCCGCTCAGGTAGCGCCATGCCGGCCTGCCACACGCCCACGATCATCTCGGGCTCTTGCAGTGCCTTGTGCACCTGCCCCAGCACCGCAGTTTCAATTTCCCCGGCCGCCAGGCAGCCGATGCTCTTGCGTGTCGGATCGTAGGTCGCACCAGCCGAGCGCCGCTTCTCCAGGTACGGCACGTAGTACCGATACCGCTTGCCGTTCTTCTTCTGTGTGTAGGTGGGCAGCATCCGCTGGCCGTCCGGCGTATACAGCAGACCGGCCAGCAGTGCCGGGGTCTTGCCATGGTTCGCGCGCGGCCCCTGCTTGCGGTTCTCGACGTACTCGTGCACCGCCGCCCACAACTCCGGCGTCACGATCGCCTCGTGCTGGCCCGTGAACGATTGCCCCTTGTGGGTCATCTCACCCAGGTACAGCCGGTTGCGCAGCATCGCAAAGAGGACCTGCTGGTCGATTGCGCGCCCTTCGCGCTGGCGTCCGTTCTGCGTCACCCACGCCTTGGTCGTGTGTCCCTCGATCTGCAGTTCACGCACCTACTGCGCCGCCGATCCGGTTTCGGCATACCGTGCAAAGATGCTTCGCACCAGCACCGCCTCCGATTCATTGACGACCAGTTTCCGTTCGCGGACGTCATATCCGAGCGGCGGTGTGCCGCCCATCCACATGCCCTTGGCCTTGCTGGCGGCGATCTTGTCGCGGATCCGTTCCCCCGTCACCTCGCGTTCGAACTGCGCGAACGACAGCAAGATGTTTAGCGTCAGCCGGCCCATGCTGGTCGTCGTGTTGAACTGCTGGGTGACGGACACGAAGGTCACACCACGCGAATCGAACAGGTCGACCATCTTGGCGAAGTCAGACAGGGAGCGGGACAGCCGATCGATCTTGTAGACCACCACCACATCGATGCGCCCGTCCTCCACGTCGGCCAGCAGGCGCTTCAATGCCGGGCGGTTGGTATTGCCCCCGGAGAACCCGCCGTCGTCGTAACCATCGTCGTTGGCGATCCAGCCCTCGTGACGCTGGCTGCTGATGAACGCCAACGCCGAGTCGCGCTGCGCCTCCAGGCTGTTGTACTCCTGGTCCAGGCCCTCGTCCGTGGACTTGCGCGTGTAGATGGCGCAGCGCTTTTTTGGGGTCAGGGTCGGCGCGTCTTTGGTAGGCCGCTTCATGCGCGTGCCGCCTTTCTGTCGCGGCTGGCAGGCTTCAGGCCGAAGAATACCGGCCCAGAACGGGTGCTCCCGGTGATCTCCCGCGCCAGTTTTGACAGGCTCCTGAACGGGCGGCCGTCCAGATCGAATCGGCCGTCGTCCATCACCTTGACCCGGTAAGTGACGCCGTCGTACTCGCGCACCAGGGTGGTCCCCGGTGCCAGGTCCGTCTCGGCACTGCGCTTGTGGTTCGGGATCTGGCCGGTGGCGCCGATCTTCTCCAGTTTGGCCTTGACGTGTTTGTTCAACCCGCCGAACGCGCGCTCCTGCAACCGGTATGCGATCCGGCTTTCCAGGTAGGTGCGCTGATGGTGGCCGGGGCGCCGGGCGAACAGGTCATCCCAGAGGGCCCAGAGTTTTTCCATCGGCAAGTGGGGCAGTTGCGCAATTTGCGCGGTGGTCGTGTTTGCTTGTGTCGTCATTGGCGAACTCCTTGTGTTTAAGACGGGTTCGTATTCACGCGCTGGTTGCCAGAGAAGCCAAGACTAACTTCGCTCTGAATGGAGACCACATCGACTTGGCCTTTCAATCGCGACCGTGCAATGGCTGTGGCCAGGAGTTCGGCGATCTCGCGGTGGGGCTGGCGGGGCTGGATGACGAGGGTCGATCCGTTCTCCGAAGAGGGATGTTCTGCATCTGACACTGGGTGGCACTCCTGTATGGAACTGCTACCTATGCTATGGGTCGACCCCATTCGGAGTAACTCGTTTTAGCGGGAATGCGCGGTCCTACGCGGCGCAAAGTACCCGTAGAATGCTGGACATAAAACCAGTATTTCCGCGCACTCCAAGAAGAACCAAGAACGCGTCACAAGGAGCCGTCCGTGCTCAAGCCCCTCTCATACCCTGACATTTTGCTCAACCTGCCGGTCGACGGCACCCTCAAGCTTTTCCTGGAACGCGAGCGACTGCCGGTCTCGGAGACGTTCGCGTGGACCGACGACACCGCGACCACCGAGGAGCTGACCCTTGCCATCCAGAGCTGCCCGCAATCGGACGTCCGGGATGCCATCACGGCCGGTTTGCACACCAGTGCGCAAATGGCGGGCCCGGCGGGGATGCTTGCGCTGTTCCAGGTGGCGCGCAATGACGGAACCGTCTTTGCGGCGTTCATCTTGTGCGTGAGCGACATGCACCGCGCATTCTGGCTCTTTGTGCATCACCCGAAGTTGTTCGAGGAGGCGGGTGACATCGAGTACGCAGACCAGCACATTCCCCATGCCCAGCAGCATGACCTGGGCGTGCACCTGCCGGTTTTGCGGACTGACCAGTCGCGCGATGATTTCGCGGCCGCGATCAAGCAGTTCTACCAGCAGGAGATGGATCGAGGCGATGTGTGCATTCCCCGTCTGATAGACCGTGCCGGTGGCACGCAATTGGTCTGTGTGCATGTCAAGGATCGGGCCACCAGTTCGATTGAATTTGAAGGAACCGAATTGCGACGCCGTGTGGGAAACCCCATCATCCACATGGCGCTTGAATATTGCGAGACCACCGGCGGTGATCGTCGTGCGCATGACCTATGCCTGCGCTCCGGAATCCTTGCAGGCGGCTGTGGCTACCGGCCTGTGCGGGCTCGGCAGCAACGTCGTGGGCTCGATGGAGGGTGCGAGCTTCTCCAGGGTAATCCGCTGGCATGCGTCGAGGACCGAATCGAAGGTCTCGCGCGAGTGCTCGGCGAAACGCGGGCGGCTGGTCAACGATTCGACGCCGATCCAGTCGCGCAGCAGGAAGTCGACGGTGGAACGGAAGGTCATGGGTGCAGGGGCGTGGATGGAGCGGACTTCAGTATGGGTACCTGCAGCCGCGAGTTCGATCACGGATGCGATGACGCACTGAACCTTGCGCGGGCAGTGGACATCCACGCAGACTCTCGATGCGACGGAGGGTTGCAGACCTGGAGTCGCAGCCTTGAGCCCACGTCACCCATGCTGTTCCTGCGGTTCAGCGAGCGTGCGATCGGCACCTTCCGGTCGAAAGCCGCAGGAACAGCAAGAGCAGCAAGGTCCCCTGGCCGGCAGGGTGGCGGCCCTGGGGTGCTGGATCAATTGGATAGCCTTGGCAAAAGGCCGGACGCGGCGCGTACAGGCGCATGAACAACAAAATGCCCAGGTATCAACGGCAGATTGCAAGCCGATCTCCCTGGTCCTTTCCAATAACACAGTGACCATGACAGACTTTGCGTCGCTGGCTTTTGAGCGCGGGGATTGACTCGGTGGGCAATGGCTTGCTGTGGCACCGGTCATTTGAAATTGGTGGTGATGTTTGGAGTCAGCGGACAACCATACAGCTGTGCTACGATGGAGCACACCTGGTGCAGGGGATCTGATGGCCAAACCACCTAAAGAAGCCTTGCTGGAGCAAGAGCGCTTTGAGCTGAAGCAAAAATCTGGCGGTGGCCTGCTGAGCTATGAGGCATGGGGCTATCAGGAAGGTGGAAAGACGGTAGTTACCCGCTACAACCTGGCTTACATCAACCACTCCATGTGTCACGTTGACAATGGCAGAGTTCTTGGTTTTGACAACGCACATGACTACCACCACCGGCATTACATGGG
>JANMZX010000105.1:0-5559 GCA_031383745.1 Rhodoferax sp.
GAATGGCGCGCCCCAGGCGGCGCCGGCGTTGTTGACCAGAATGTCGAGTTGCCCCTCGCGCGCGGCGTAGGCGGCGGCCAATGCCTTGGCGCCCTCCACCGTGGACACGTCGGCCGGCAGGGAGACGCAGGTGCCCAGCGCCGACAACTCGGCGGCGGTCTGGTCGCAGGCGGCGGCCTTGCGCGACGAGACATAGACCCGGGCACCATGCGCCAGAAAGCCTTCGGCGATCATGCGGCCGATGCCGCGCGAGCCGCCGGTGATGAGTGCCGTGCGGCCTTCGAGCGAGAAGAGGTGTTTCATGGAGTGCTCCTTGTGGTGGTTGTACAACTTGTCGTGATGGAAAGCGATGCCGCCAGCCGGCAGGCTAGCCGAAACTGCGCGTCTGGGCCAGCGCCCCGAGCCGAGCGGTGATGGCAAAGAACTCGGCCACCGTCTGGTCGATGATCTGCTGCGCGGACTTGATCTCGGTGATCAGTCCCACGGTCTGGCCGGCCAGGGCCGGGGCGGCTTCCATGTCGCCGCCGAAATACACCGCCTGAAGGCCCTTGAAGGTGTCGGCCGGCATCAGCCCGGCGTCGTGGATGGCCCGCGTGCGCTCCGACTTCAAGGCGCGGATGCAGGGGCTGGCCTTCTTGTTCAGCACCCAGGTGCCGGTTTCCTTGGCGTCCACGATCGCGTTCTTGTAGTTGGCATGCACCGGGCTCTCGGCACAGCTGACAAAACGGGTGCCCATCTGGATGCCCTCCGCACCACAGGCAAAAGCCGCCGCCATGCCGCGGCCGTCGCAGATACCACCCGCTGCGATCATGGGCACGTCGACCCGTGACCGGATCGCCTGCAGCAACACCAGCGTGGACACCTCCTCGGGGTTCTTGAAGCCGCCGCCTTCTGCGCCTTCGACCACCAGTCCGTCGATGCCGGCGTCCACGCACTTGAGCGCTGTGTCCACCGTCGGCACGGCGTGGTAGACCGTGATGCCGGCGTCTTTTAGCGGGCGGATGAACTTGGCCGGGCTGCCGGCCGAGGTGGTGACGAACTTCACGCCACTGGCGCAGACGAAACGCAACATCGCGTCGTCGCTCAGGAAGCGGATCGGCAGGTTGACGCCGAACGGCAGGCCCAGTGCGGACATCTTTGTGATCTCCGCCTGGCAGTTCGCGGTTTCGCCCGAGGACGTCTCGATGACGCCCAGCCCGCCGGCGCGCGAGACGGCCGACGCCAACTGCGTGCGGGCAATCCAGCCCATGGGGGCCTGGACGATCGGATAGCGGGCGCCGGTGTGGGCGAGGACTCGGTTCATGGTGTGCATCCGGCGGTTGTGGAAAAGCCTGGCGGCAAGGGTAATGGCAAAGTCGGACCGGCCCCGTCGCCAAGGCGCTACCGCGCCCGGCGAAAAAAGTTCCGTTCCGACCGGACGAATTTGGCTGTGCTTTCCCTAGTTTTCACGGCGAGCATCCGCCACTAGCATGCTGCAGAACGATCCCGCGGCTCATCCCGCAACACACAGAGGAGTCCCCCATGCACCCGATTCACCACAGCCCGGCTGCCCGCGCGGCGCTGGTCGCAGCGTCAATTGCCGCGCTGGCGTCATGCGCCAGTGTGCCCACCGAAAGCGCCACTGCCGTATTGCAGCGCGCCAACGTCGCGATGGGGGCCGCCGGCCTGCGCAGCATCTCCTATGCCGGTGCCGGCAGTGGCGCGACCTTCGGCCAGGCCTTCGAGCCGGGCATGGCGTGGCCGAAGATCACCTATTCCAGCTTTTCGCGGATCGCCGACTACGAGAACGGCGCGTTCCGCGAAGACGCAGCCAGAAGCCGCGCCGAACCGGCCGGCGGTGGCGCTGTTCCCCTGATGGGTGCCGGCGAGCAACGCACCACCGGCATGCTGCGGGGCACCTGGGCCTGGAACATGGCAGGCCCGGCGCCGATCCCGTCGCCTGTCGCGCTTGACGGCCGGACACACGACCTCTGGACCACGCCACACGGTGTGATCAAGGCCGCGCTGGCCCACAACCCTGCCATCAGCATGCGGTCGGAGGGAGGGCGCAGCCTGAGCGCGGTGTCGTTTGCGGTGCCAGGGCGGTTCCGCGCCACGGCGCTGATCAATGCCGCAGGCCTGGTGGAACGGATCGAGTCGGTCCAGCCCCACCCGGTGTCGGGGGACACGGCGTCGGTGATCGACTTTTCGGACTACCAGGACGTGGGCGGTGTGAAGTTCCCGATGCGCATCCGCCAGAGCATGGGAGGCTACCCCATGCTCGACCTGGCAGTGACCGAGGTCAAGCCGAATTCCGCCGCCAGTTTCGAGGTCCCGGCCCTGGTGAGCAGTGCCGCCGAACGGGTGGTGGCCGAGCGGGCTGCCGACGGGGTATGGTTCCTGGCCGGCGGCTCGCACAACAGCGTCGCCATCGAGATGGCCGACCACATGATGGTGGTCGAAACACCCTTGTATGACGGGCGCTCCGCGCCGGTGCTGGCCGAGGCGAAGAAACTCGGCAACGGCAAGCCGGTGCGCTACGTGGTGAACTCGCACCACCACTTCGACCACTCGGGCGGCCTGCGCGCTGCGGTCGCCGAAGGCGCCACCCTGGTGACCAGCGAGATGGCCCGCCCGTACTTCGAGCGGACCCTGGCGAACCCGAACCGCATCAACCCGGACGCGATGGAAAAGTCCGGACGCAAGGCGAGTGTGACCGGCGTGGCCAGCAAACGCAGCTTTACCGACGGCAGCCGCGTGGTAGAGGCTCACTACATCGCCGGCAGTGTGCACGCCCAGGGATTCATGATGGTCTACCTGCCGCGCGAAAAGATCCTGATCCAGGCCGACGCTTTCACACCCGGTGCGCCCAATACACCGCCCCCCGCCGCGCCGAACGCCCTGCACCTCAATCTGGTGCAGAACATCGAGCGCCTGGGTCTGCAGGTCGAGCGCATCCTGCCGCTGCACGGCCGCATGGTGCCGATGTCGGAACTGCTGGCGATGGTGGGCCGCAGGGGCTGAACCGCTACACGCAGGCCGCCAGGATATCGACGAGTTCGGCGGGGGCACTGATCATCGGATCGTGCCCGGTTGCCAAGCCGACCACGCGCGAACCCGGCAACCACGCGCCGTCCCAGAATGCGGCGCTGACCACCCGGGGGCGAATGGCATCGATGGTGGCCAGCGCCGGCGCCGTGCAGTTGACGAAGGTGCGTGGCACGCCCGCCACGCGGCGGACATCGAAGTCCAGTGCCTCCTCGTAGGTGTGGCCCGGGTGCGGCGTCTGGCGCCGCAGTACCCAGGCGTGGTTGTCGCCACCCAGGCCGAACACGGACGGGTCCGGTGGCGGAAAGGCAAACAGCGGCGATGCACGGGCCGCGTCCAGCCGCGCCTTGCGCGTGGCCGGCGCATGCGTGCTGCTCCACGACTCGCCGGGCTTGGGCACCACCGCGTCCAGATACACCAGGTGCACCAGGCGGCCCGGCATCTGGTCGGCGATGGCCGTGACCAGCATGCCGGCGTAGCTGTGCCCGACCAGCACCACGTCATGCAACTCCTGGGTCTCGATCGCCTGGCGCACATCGGTGACATGCGTCTGCAAGTCGATCCCGGCATGCAGCAGGTGGGCCCGCTCGCCCAGACCGGTCAGCGTGACGGCATGGGCCCTGTGCCCGGAGCGCACCAGCGCGGGCAGCACGTCGCGCCAGCACCAGGCACCGTGCCAGGCGCCGTGCACCAGCAGGAAATTCGCCATTCGACCCCCTTGTTGAGATAGCGGCGCCCGCACGGCGCTGGCTGCATTGTCACCAATCGGTCTGGTCTTGTGGTTTACATTCGATTCATGGACACCAATGCCGTCGCCCGCGTTGAACACTTCCGCCAGGTACTGCTGTGGCCACTGCGCCTGGTACAGGCCCCGGGTGTCGGCTCGGCGCAGCGCCACCCGTGGCAGGTGCTCAAGGACATGGGCGAGGCGTCTCCCTGGTGCGAAGTGGTGGACGAATACACCGGCGCCGAGTCCCAGTTCCATGAACGCCACTACAGCGAATTCGTGACCTTCCTGCCGTATGTGCAGCGTTTCCTGTACGGCGAGGGGCGCGACACCGGCCAGCCGGGGCAGGCAACGGCGGAGTCCCCGATGCAGGTGTTCCGCCGCCACGACATCCGCCAGGCACGCATGACGCTGCGCCGCGGCGAGGCCCCGATCGTTCTCGACATCGTGCACATCGACCTGTATTTCTTCCTGGATGTGGATCTGGTGCTGCTCAACGTCGAGGTCAGTGCCGACCATCTGGGCCTGGCGCAGGCCCAGGAACTGATGTACCGGTTCGGGCGCGGATACCCGGCCGGCTGGCAGGCCGATGGCCAGGCCCTGCATTGCCTGGCCGACCTGCAGTGGCTGGACGCACAAGGCCAGGTGCTGGCGCAGTCGGATGCGCAGCAGCGCGATGTGTTCCTGGCGCATGTGGCGCGTCACCGCGCGCCGCGTATTGCCGCCCACTGGGCCTACCTGTTGCAGCCCCTGGTGGGCGACCACTCCGGGCAGATCGGCGACTTGCGCTACCGCCAGATCGAGTACTACCGCATGCCGCTGATGGCCTATCTGGCGCTCGACAACCCGCGCTTGCTGACCCGCAGCGATTTCATCCGGCTGGGGCTGGTGGCGGGCGCCAGCGCGTCGGGCACCGAATCCACCAACCACCTTCCGTATGCCGAGCAACACCTGAGCGATTTCGAATCCCGCTACTGCTACGACCGCTTCTGGACCGACGGCGGCGCCGCGCCGAATACGCGCTACCTGTGCACCGGGCATTCGCTGGTGGTGGTGGGGGCCGCCCGTTCCGAGTTCTTTGCCTGCCGCGATCGCGGCGTGTTGTCGCAGTTCCGGCACCAGCATTTCCTGCTGTTCCTGATTGCCCATTTCCAGAAGGCATCGTTGCTGATGTTTTCCGACAAGCTGGTGGAGGCCCTGAAGGAACTGCGGGTGGACGACATCGGTAGCGTGCGCCGGTTCAAGCGCTCGATACGGGCCAGCTTTGCGGGTTTCCTGCGCTTCACGCACCGCTACTGGTTCCACGAGGTGGCGGAACAGGCGCAGGCGCGCGCGTTGTTCAACATGAGCGCCAGCCACCTGGGCCTGGACCCGCTGTATGCCGAGGTCAAGGAGCGGATCGCGGACATGAACAGTTATCTGGAGGCCGACAGCCTGCGCCGCCAGGCCAATACGGTGGTGCGGCTGACGGTGGTCACGATCTTCGGCCTGATCGGCACCGTGTCCACCGGCTTCCTGGGCATGAACCTGCTGGCCGAGGCGGACGCCCCGTGGACCACCAAATTGCTGATTTTCGGCACAGTCTTTGTCCTGACGCTGGCATTGACGGTCTACACCATGGCCAAGTCCAAACGGCTGTCGGACTTTCTGGACGCGATCTCGGACGAGCGCCTCAGCGTGTGGCAGAAGTGCAAGTCACTGGCCGTGGTCTGGCGGGCTCAGAGCGATTGAACCTAGATTCGGCAGTTGACCGCTTGTTTCCGCTTGCAACTCCCTATGAACATTGAGTTTTGTACCCACGACGG
>JANMZX010000112.1:0-12693 GCA_031383745.1 Rhodoferax sp.
TCGTGGTGCGGCGGCGGCGAGATCAGTCCGACGCCCGGCACCGAATAACGCAGGCGGCCGATGTACTCGGACACCTTGCCCCCCGGCAACTGGCCGCCCTCGCCGGGCTTCGCGCCCTGCGCCATCTTGATCTGGATCTGGTCGGCGCTGCTGAGGTATTCCGCTGTCACGCCGAACCGGCCGGACGCCACCTGCTTGATGCGCGAACGCAGCGAGTCACCGTCGTGCAGCGGGTAGTCGACCTCGACCACGCCGGCCCCCATCACATCGCCCAGGGTCTGCCCCTGCCTGATTGCGATGCCCTTGAGCTCCTGGCGGTAGCGGCTGGGATCCTCGCCGCCCTCGCCGGTGTTGCTCTTGCCGCCGATGCGGTTCATGGCGACCGCCAGTGTGGCGTGGGCCTCGGTCGAGATCGAGCCCAGCGACATCGCACCAGAGGCAAAACGCTTCACGATCTCGCTGGCCGGCTCGACCTCGTCGACCGGAATCGCCTTCGACGGATCGATGCGGAACTCGAACAGGCCGCGCAGGGTCATGTGGCGGCGCGACTGGTCGTTGACGAGCTGGGCGTATTCCTTGTAGGTGCTCCAGCTGTTGGCGCGGGTGCTGTGCTGCAGCTTGGCGATGGTGTCGGGCGTCCACATGTGCTCCTCGCCGCGGGCGCGCCAGGCGTATTCTCCGCCGGCGTCGAGCATGCCTTCGAGCACCGGATCATTGCCGAACGCCGCCTTGTGCATGCGGATGGCTTCCTGGGCGATCTCGAACACGCCGATGCCCTCGACCCGGCTCGGGGTGCCGGTGAAATACTTGTCGATGGTGTCGCTGTTGAGTCCGATCGCCTCGAACAGCTGCGCGCCGCAGTAACTCATGTAGGTCGACACGCCCATCTTGGACATGATCTTGGACAGGCCTTTGCCCACTGCCTTGACATAGTTGTAGATCGCCTTGTCGGAACCAAGCGCGCCCGGCAGGCGGCCGTAGATGTCGACCAGTGTTTCCAGCGCCAGGTAGGGGTGCACCGCCTCGGCGCCGTAACCGGCCAGCGCGGCAAAGTGGTGTACCTCGCGCGCGCTGCCGGTCTCTACCACCAGGCCGGCGGTCGTGCGCAGGCCTTCGCGAACCAGGTGCTGGTGGATGGCACTGAGCGCCAGCAGCGCGGGGATGGCCAGCTGGTCGCGCGCCAGGGCGCGGTCGCTGATGATCAGGATGTTCTTGCCGCCGCGGATCGCGTCGACCGCCTCGGCGCACAGGGACGCGAGTTTGGCCTCCACGCCTTCCTGGCCCCAGGCCAGCGGGTAGGTGATGTCCAGTGTGTAGCTGCGGAATTTGCCGTGGGTGCGGCGCTCGATGTCACGCAGCTTGGCCATGTCGGCAAATCCGAGGATCGGCTGCGCCACTTCGAGCCGCATCGGCGGGTTGACCTGGTTGATGTCCAGCAGATTGGGCTTGGGGCCGATGAACGACACCAGCGACATCACGATCGACTCGCGGATCGGGTCGATCGGCGGGTTGGTGACCTGTGCGAACAGCTGCTTGAAATAGCTGTACAGGGGCTTGCTCTTGTCGGACAACACGGCGAGCGGGCTGTCGTTGCCCATCGACCCGATCGCCTCTTCACCCAATTGGGCCATGGGGCCGATCAGGAACTTGATGTCCTCCTGGGTATAGCCGAAAGCCTGCTGCCGGTCGAGCAGCGCCACCGGCGCACCGGACGCCGGCGGGACGCCGCCAGCTGCGGCGTCGGCTGCGGCGGCTTCCAGCGCATGCACGTCGTCGAGCCGGATGCGCAGGTTTTCGATCCACTGCTTGTACGGCTTGCCATTGGCGAGGTTGGACTTGAGCTCCTCGTCGTCGATCATGCGGCCCTGTTCCAGGTCGATCAGGAACATCTTGCCGGGCTGAAGGCGCCACTTGCGCACGATCTTGTTTTCCGGCACCGGCAGTACGCCGGATTCCGAGGCCATGATGACCAGGTCGTCGTCGGTGATGCAATAACGCGACGGGCGCAGGCCGTTGCGGTCCAGCGTGGCGCCGATCTGCCGGCCGTCGGTGAAGACGATGGACGCCGGGCCGTCCCAGGGCTCCAACATCGCTGCGTGGTACTCGTAGAACGCGCGGCGTCGCTCGTCCATCATGGTGTGTTGTTCCCAGGGCTCGGGAATCATCATCATCACCGCCTGGCCGATCGGATACCCGGCCATGGTCAGCAGTTCGAGGCAGTTGTCGAAGGTGGCGGTATCGGACTGGCCGGCAAAACTGATCGGGTACAGCTTGGGCAGATCCGCTCCCAGCACCGGCGACGACATCACGCCCTCACGCGCCTTCATCCAGTTGTAGTTGCCCTTGACGGTGTTGATTTCACCGTTGTGCGCCACATACCGGTAGGGATGCGCCAGCGGCCACTCCGGAAACGTGTTGGTGGAAAACCGCTGGTGCACCAGCCCCAGTGCCGACACGCAACGCTCGTCTTCCAGATCCCGGAAGTATGTGCCCACCTGATCGGCCAGCAGCAGGCCCTTGTAGACCACGGTGCGGCTGGACATGCTGGGAACGTAATATTCCTTGCTGTGCTTCAGGCGCAGGTTCTGGATCGCGGCGCTGGCCGTCTTGCGGATCACATACAGCTTGCGCTCCAGGGCGTCCTGCACGATCACATCGGCGCCACGGCCGATGAAGACCTGCCGCATGACCGGCTCCTTCTTGCGCACTGCCGGAGACATCGGCATGTCGCGGTTCACCGGCACATCGCGCCAACCCAGCAGGACCTGGCCCTCGGCCTTGATCGCGCGCTCCATTTCTTGCTCGCAAGCCAGGCGCGAAGCGTGTTCCTTCGGCAGGAAGATCATGCCCACGCCATATTCACCCGGTGCCGGCAGCGTCACACCCTGGCCGGCCATTTCTTCCCGGTACAGGGCATCGGGCAACTGCAGCAGGATGCCGGCACCGTCGCCCATCAGCTTGTCGGCTCCGACAGCGCCCCGGTGGTCGAGGTTTTCCAGGATCTTGAGGGCGTTCTTGACGATTTCATGCGACTTCACGCCGCGGATGTTGGCCACGAAACCGACACCACAGGCGTCGTGTTCGTTGCCACGGGAGTACAACCCGTGTCGTTCCAGATGCTCGATTTCAGCGATCGTCGCCATGGCATTTCCTTCCAGATGGGCGCGGCAGCGAACTCGTCGGTGCAGCAGCAAGCGCAAAAGACCCAGTGTACTGCGGTGCAACATTAATGCCAACCCGAACAAATGGGGTCAGATACGATATAAAGTTCAATCAGATGACTTGCACTTTAAATAGGGACATATCAATGCCGGGTGCACAAGGGCGCAATTCCCTTGGTGCGCCTTCCCGTCACATGCTGCGTGGCGGGCGACCGGGAGAGGCCTTGGACATCCGCCGCGGGTTCGACTGTTGCAGCCGGGCGACAAACGCAGGGGAGCCGAGCGCCCAGCCGGCCAAGGCAGAGTCTGTGAGCGCGGCCTGCTGCTGGAGCGTGACACCCTGGCGCACCAGATCCCGGTACCGCGTTTCGCGGGCAAATGGCGTGTTGCCGAGTGCCCAGACCAGCGGATGCGGGGTGAGGCACTTGTCGACCCGCAGTCCGGCATAGTGTCCGTGGCTGGACCACGGGTAGTCTTCGGCCTGTTCAACCGCGCCGGCGCGCACCGGATTGAGATCCAGGTAGGCCATGCAGGGCAGCAGGTAGGTGTCCGGATCCAGCACGGCAGCGCGGTAGCGGCCTTCCCACAGGGTGCCGGAGCGATGCTGGCTGTCATTGAAATAGCGCACATAGGCACGCCCCAGCGACTGCATGAACCGCGGCAGCGAATCGGCCGCTGCGGGTGTCACCAGCAGATGGAAATGGTTGTCCATCAGCACATAGGCATGTACTACCACCTCCTGGCGGGACGCGCTGGTGCACGCCAGGTCCAGAAATACCTGTCGATCAGCATCGCAACCGAATACCGGCTGGCGGTTGTTGCCGCGCTGGATGACATGGTGGGGATACCCGGGTATACACAAACGCGGCAGGCGGGCCATCGGCAGGACTCTGGTTGCACCACGGCCCGGTGGCCGCATTCCAGCCACAAGATGCTGGGCCTGGCAGTTGGGGGCGATGCTAACGGGAAACCGGCGCCTTGGTCACGCGTGTCTTGCCGCCCGTGGTGACCAGGATCACCGCATCACCGGCCGCCAGTGCCTCGCTGCCCTGCGCCTGCACAATCGCGCGACGCTCGCCGCCGGGCAGTTGCAGCAGGATCTCCACCGCGTCTTCACGCGTGCCTGCGCGCTCTATCGCATTGCCGGCCACCGCACCCGCGACAGCACCCAGGACGCCCACCACCACCGACTCGCGTCGCCCGCCGACGCTGGAACCGGCGACACCGCCGACGACACCGCCCGCGGCGGCACCCATGCCGGACTGCCGGCCGTCCACGACGACGGGCCGGATCGACAGGATGCGGGCATCCTGCACGGTCGACAGGCGCTGCGCATCGCCTGCCTGCACCACATCGGGGCTGGTGGTGGAACAGCCGCCCAGCAACAGGGCGGTCGCCGCGACCAGAGCAGCGGGCAATAGCATGGGTCGTCGCATCGTTGACATCCTTTCAGGGTGACGGGTCAGTGGGCAGCCTCGGGCGCGGCCGTGGCAGCCGCCGAGGGCAGCTGGGGCAAGGCAAACCGGGTCAGCAACAGCTCCTGCAGCCCGAATTCAGCCAGCAACGCTCGCAAGCGCTCGGCCGACGCCAGTTTCTTGTGGCCGGTATGGCGGGCCAGGATCAGCTCGTTTTTCATGCTGTGCTCCCAACCGACGAGTTCTGTCACCGTCACCTGGTAGCCCCATGCCTCCAGGTACAGGCAGCGCAGCACGTTGCTGAGCTGGCTGCCGATCTCGCGCGTATGCAAGGGATGTCGCCACAACTCGGCCAAGGGGGTGCGCCCCAGGGTCAAGGCCTTGTTGGCGGTCAACAACCGGGCCAGTTCAGCCTGGCAACAGGGCACCAGCACCATGCAGCGCGCCTGCTTCTGCAATCCGAACTGGATCGCGTCGTCGGTGGCCGTGTCGCACGCATGCAGCGCTGTCACCATGTCGATACGGCCCGGCAGGTCGGCGCTGAGTGTGGCATCCGCCACACTCTGGTGCAGGAACCGCATGCGTTCGAAGCCGAGTCTGGAAGCCAGTTCCCGGGACTTGCGGACCAGCTCCTCGCGCGTCTCGATGCCATAGATCCAGCCGTCGGAACGGACGCGGAAAAACAGGTCGTACAGGATGAACCCCAGATAGGACTTGCCGGCGCCATGGTCGGCCACGGTGACATCGTCCCCGAGTTCCAGCAGCAGCTTCTCGATGAACTGGTACAGGTGGTAGACCTGCTTTAGCTTGCGCCGCGAGTCCTGGTTGAGCCGTCCGTCGCGGGTGAGGATGTGCAGTTCCTGCAGCAGCGCCACGGATTGCCCGGGGCGCAACACATCCAGTACGGCAGCATCGGCCGCGGCGGGACGTGTCGGCGACTTGCCCGGCGTCTTCGTGGCCTTCATGCATCCTCCCAGGAATCGTCCGCAGGTCTGCGGCCCACGGCAAGCTTATCCCAGCCGGCCTGGCCCAGGCGCTGCAGGGTCTCGATGTTGTTGCCGAAGATCATCTCTGCCTGTGGAAACGCCTGCACCGCGCGCGCAATGCTGGCTTCGCGCAACAGGTGCAGCGTCGGATACGGTGCGCGGTTGGTGCAATTCCCGATGTCGTCGGGCGCCGTACCGGCAAACTGGAATGCGGGGTGAAAACTCGCAATCTGCACCTCGCCGCTCAATCCCATGCGCTTGAGGACGCGGTTGGCATCGGCCAGAAACAGGTTGAACTCGAAGAAATCCTCCATGCCCCGGCCCAGCACCAGCAGGGTGGTATCGCGTTCGGCCGGCGCCGATGCCACCAGGTCGCCGAGTTCACGCGCCAACTCCTCCTCCAGCACCTGCGCCGACGGCGCCAGGCTCACGACCCAGTGCACCTGCCCCCGCACGTGCACCGACTTGGCGAACGGACACAGGTTCAAACCGATCACCGCGGACTCCAGCCAGTGTTGCATGTCCCGCAGCACGCGCGCCTGCACGTCGCCGTTCGGGGTGGGGGTCGGGTTCATCGTCGCATCTCCCGCCGGATCTGGAACGCCAGCACCACCCCCATGAGCGCGCAAGCCCCCGTGACCAGCCAGGTCCAGCGCCAGTCACCAGCCACGCTCGCCACCCAACCCACCAGTGGGGGGCCGACAAACTGACCGAATGCCGACCATTGCTGCATCCAGCCGACCGTGGTCGAGACGCAGGACTCGTCCGGCGCCAGCACGGCCGCCAGCGCAAACAAGGTCGCCGGCACCATGCCTCCGACCAGGGAGAACAGCAGCACACCGGTGTACCGCACGCCCAGCGGCAACGGTCCGCCGCCGTTGCCAGGCCACACCACGAACGCCATCAGTGCGCCCAGGGCCATGCCGCAGAAGCCGGCAACGATCAACCGGTGGGCGGCCACGCCACGTTGCAGCAGGCGCCCTGCCGCGACATTGCCCAGCATGTTGACAGCGGCGACCAGCGCGAGCGGCGCGGAAGCGAGCAGCCCTGCCGACGGGTCGGGCGCCAGGACCGAGGGCAGGAACCCGATCACCGCCAGCCATTGGCCGGAATAGGTCGCAAACGCCAGCGCCGCCAGCCACGGCCCCCGCGAGCCGACTGTCCGGCGCAAGCGCGTCTGCCAAGGCGGGCCGGCTGCTACGCCGGGAACCGCACCTGCGCCGGCTGACGGCGCTTCGGACCTGCTGCGCATGCGGTCGGGCGGCACCAGCCACCACAGGCAGATGGCCGCCATGAACGACAGTCCTGCCAGCAGCCACCACCAGGAGGGCCACCCGAGCCGGTAGACCACCCAGGGGCCGAACAACAAGGCCAGCGCCGTGCCCGAGGGCATATAGGCGCCCCACAGTCCCATGGCGGCGTGCCGCCGGGCCGGGCTCACCAGGCGCATGACCAGACCGGGCGCCGGCAGGCTCACCAGCAGGAAACCCACCCCCTCCAGTGCGCGCAACAGCAGCAGCATGGTGGCATCCCGGGCCCAGCCGCCAGCCGCACCCGCGGCCGACAGCAGCAACAAGCCCGCCAGCATCGTGCGGCGCAGGCCGATGCCATCTGCGCCCAAGCCCAGCAACAGGCCCAGCAACATGCCCGCCATCTGCACCATCGACAGCAGGAACCCCGCCTGCAGCAGCGAGATTTCCAAGGCATCCCGCAGCACCGGAAGCGCTGGCGACAACTTGCCCACATGCAGCGCGGCGCTGATGCCGGCCAGGACCACCACCAGTTCCGGTCGCGACCGGAGGACACCGGGTGTCATGGCGTGGAGGCCAGCAGGCTGAGCCCGGTCAGACGTGCGTGCTCGCGCGCCGCAAAACGATCGGTCATGCCGGCGATGTAGTCGGCCACCACGCGGGCAGTGGCGCTGGCATGCACTCCGCGCGTCGCCCGCGCGCAGAACGCGGCCTGCATCTCGTCGGGTGTCTGCAGGTAGACGGAAAACAGGTCGGTCACCACACGCTTGGCCTGCTGTGTGGTTTCCATCACCCGTGGATGGCGGTAGAGGTTGCGCAGCAGGAACTGCTTGAGCTCGGCGGATTGCCCGGACATGGTGCCGCCAAACCGGATCATCGGGCCGCACTGGCGCGCCGCGTGCACACTGTCGGGAGCAGCCTGTTCCAGAGCGGTGCGGCTGGCGTCGATCACGTCATGCACCTGCGCGCTGAGCATCTGGCGGATGGTTTCGTACAACACGCGCCGGCCCTGCGCGGGGCCCGCAAGGTGCGGGTGGTGTTGCAGCGTCTGGCGCAGGAAGCGGCCGAACAGGTCGACATCCTCCAACTGCGCGATGGTGATCAGTCCGGAGCGCACGCCATCGTCGATATCGTGGGCGTTGTAGGCGACCTCATCGGCCAGGTTGCACAACTGCGCTTCGAGGCTCGGCTGGCTGCGCGCCAGAAACCGCTCTCCGACGCCGCCGCGGCCATCCGCGTAGGCCGGTTCGGCCGATTCCAGCCGCTGGGCATTGCGCACCGAGCAATGCTTGAGGATGCCTTCGCGCGCCTCGAAGCTCAGGTTGAGTCCGTCGAAGTCCGGGTAACGCTCCTCGAGCCGGTCCACCACCCGCAGGCTTTGCAGGTTGTGCTCGAATCCGCCGTGTTGCGCCATGCAGGCATTGAGGGCGTCCTGACCCGCATGCCCAAAGGGCGTATGGCCCAGGTCGTGCGCCAATGCAATCGCCTCCACCAGGTCTTCGTTCAAGCGCAGCGAACGGGCGATCGAGCGGCCCAGTTGCGCCACTTCCAGCGAGTGGGTCAGCCGGGTGCGGAACAGGTCGCCCTCATGGTTCAGGAACACCTGCGTCTTGTAGACGAGGCGGCGAAATGCCGAACTGTGGATCACGCGGTCCCGATCGCGCTGGAACTCGGTGCGTCCGGGCGCCGGTGGTTCGGCATGGCGGCGGCCGCGGGAGCGGTCGGGGTCGCAGGCGTAGGGTGCGAGAGCCGCACACTGGCCGTCGCCCGGCGGGCTGCGGTGCCGAGCACCTTCGGGCGGCCGTGCGGTGCTCATTGGAGTGCCTGCGCCCTGCGGGCTGCGGCGCGAGCACCTTCGGGCGGCCGTGCGGTGCTCATGAAAAACGTCGCAGACGGCTCAGCGGCAGCAGTCGTCGATCACCTGGCACACCAGGGCGTCGGGCGCGCTGCGCAGCACCGCCCGTCCGGGGCCGTCGATCAGCACGAACTTGATGTCACCGTCCTGGGCCTTCTTGTCCACCCGCATCAGGCGCAGGTAGCGGTCGGCGTTCGTTGTGTCGGCTGCAGGAGTGCTGTGCCCCGCTTGCTGCTGTGGCAACTGGGGCCCCACGACCGGCAGGCCGGCGGTCTCGATCAGACGGACCAGGCGCGCCACGAACGCTGCATCCACCAGACCCAGCGCCAGCGACAACCTCGCGGCCATGACCATGCCACAACCTACGGCTTCGCCGTGCAGCCATGCACCATAACCCATGCCGGCCTCGATTGCATGGCCGAACGTGTGCCCGAAGTTGAGGATGGCGCGCAGACCCGACTCGCGCTCGTCCTGCCCGACCACCGACGCCTTGATTTCGCAGCTGCGCTTGACCGCATGCGCCATGGCCGCCGGTTCGCAGGCCCGCAGCGACGCCATGTGCGACTCGATCCAGTCGAGGAACGCCATGTCGGCGATCGGGCCGTATTTGATCACTTCGGCCAGACCGGCACTGACTTCGCGCGGTGGCAGCGTGGCCAGTGTCTGCAGGTCGCACACCACCTTGGCAGGCTGGTAGAAGGCGCCGATCATGTTCTTGCCCAGCGGGTGGTTGATGGCCGTCTTGCCGCCGACCGACGAATCCACCTGTGCCAGCAAGGTGGTGGGGACCTGTACAAATGGCACGCCGCGCATGAACGAGGCCGCGGCAAACCCCGTCATGTCGCCCACCACGCCTCCGCCCAGGGCAAACAGCACGGTGCGGCGGTCGCATCCGTGCTGCAGCAGCGCATCGAAAATCAGGTTGAGGGTCTGCCACGTCTTGTATTGCTCGCCATCGGGCAGGACGACCAGATGCACCTGCCGGAATCGGGCCTGCAGCGCCAAGCGCAGCGGCTGCGCGTAAAGCGGCTCGACCGTCGTGTTGGTCACGACA
This sequence comes from Rhodoferax sp., assembly GCA_031383745.1. Lineage (GTDB taxonomy): Bacteria > Pseudomonadota > Gammaproteobacteria > Burkholderiales > Burkholderiaceae_C > CAISIP01. The sequence goes on from JANMZX010000112.1 coordinate 9,722, forward strand.
AGCGCAGAGGACCCGGCTGGCACATCGTCGTAGGTTTGCGCCCGCTCCAGCAAGCCACCGCCTATCAGGATTGGGTAGCTGCGTTCGGCCAGCGCGATGGACACGCTTTCGACGGGATGGGTCACGGTCATGGACAGGAGTTTAGAGGAACACGGCGCAGGCAACGCGCCCGGCCCGGCCTAGGCGTCTGGCCAGGCGCCTGCAAGCTCGAGTTGCATCGTGATCATGTTGACCAGCGTGGCTACCGAGGGCCGGCCGGTCTCGATCGTGAAGTGGGCAGTCTCCCGGTACAGCGGGTCGCGGATCGCGTAGAGATCGCGCAAACGGGCCAGCGGATCGGCGACCTGCAGCAAGGGACGGTTGCGGTCGTGGCGCAACCGGCGGAACAGCTCATCGGGCGACGACTTGAGGTAGACCACCTTGCCGCGCTCGCGCAGATGGCGCCGGTTCACCTCGCGCAAGACGGCGCCGCCGCCGGTCGACAACACGCCGCGCTCTGCACGGGTCAGGTCGTCCAGCACATCGGCCTCGACATCGCGAAAGCTGGCCTCCCCTTCACGTTCGAAATACTGCCGGATCGGACACCCCAGGCGCTCTTCGATCACATGGTCGGAATCGACGAAGGGCAACTGCAGCCGACGCGCCAGTTGCCGGCCCACCGTGGACTTGCCAGAGCCAGGCAGGCCAATCAGACTGAATATCAAGATCTCCACCCGGGCCGCCGACGGCGGCAGGTGCCTGCGCTAGCGGACCGTCGCCTTGTCTGCGATGGTCTTGGGAGTGATGAATACAAGCATTTCCTGCTTGTTGGCAAGGCGCGAACGGGTCTTGAACAGGTTGCCAACACCGGGCAGATCACCCAGTAGGGGGACCTTGGTCTCGCTGTCGGTTTCGGTCAACTCGAAGATGCCGCCGATCACAACCGTTCCGCCGTTCTCCACCAGCACCTGCGTCTTGATGTGTTTGGTGTTGATGGCAAAACCAGCGGCTGTGGACTGGCCCACGGTGTCCTTGTTCACATCCAGGTCCAGGATGATGTTGCCTTCGGGCGTGATCTGCGGCGTGACTTCCAGTTTCAGGTTGGCCTTGCGGAACGCAATCGACGTGGCGCCACTGGAGGTGGCCACCTGGTAGGGCAGCTCGGTACCCTGCTCGATCAACGCCTTGATCTGGTCCGCCGTCACGACACGCGGGCTCGACACCACCTTGCCCTTGCCATCGGCTTCCAGCGCCGACAACTCCAGGTTCAGGAAGCGGTTGGCGGCCGAGCTGAATATCGACACTGCAAAACTGGCCGGGTTGTAGCCGCCCTGGCCCACCGCCGGCAGATTGATGAACGAACCGGAGGTGGTGGCTGCCGCCCCTTCCGTGTAGGAAGACCCAAAGGTGCCGTTGAGTGCACCACCATTGGCGCTGACCAGCTTGACTCCACCCGCCGGATTGATGCCACCACCCAGTCTGACGCCGAGGGACTTGCCGAAGGTATCCGACGCCTCGACGATCCGGGCCTCGATCAGCACCTGTCGCACCGGGATGTCGAGCTTGGCAATCAGCTGCTGCACCTGTTCGAGCTTGCTCGCGATGTCAGTCACGAACAGCTGGTTGGTACGGGTCTCCGAAATCACGCTGCCGCGCGAACTGAGGATCCGGCTGCTGCTCCCCGCGCCGCCACCCGTGGCGGTCAGGCTGGCGGCGATCTCGGTGGCCTTGGTGTAGTTCATCTGGAACGCCTGCGTGCGCAGCGGCTCCAGGTTCTGGAGCGCCACCACCGATTCCAGTTCGAGTTTTTCCTTGGCGTTGATCTCATCGCGCGGTGCGATCCACAGCACGTTGCCTGTCTTGCGCATGCCCAGCCCCTTGGCCTGCAGGATGATGTCCAGCGCCTGGTCCCAGGGAACGTCTTGCAGGCGCAGGGTGACGGCGCCGCTGACCGAGTCAGACGTGATGATGTTGAAGTTGGTGAAGTCGGCGATCACCTGCAGCAACGAACGCACCTCGATGTTCTGGAAGTTGAGCGACAGCTTCTGGCCGCTATACCCCGGGCCTTGCGTCAGCTTGGACGGGTCGACCTTCAAGGGTTTTATCTCGACCACAAACTGCTCGTCGCTCTGGTAGGCGCTGTGGACCCACTGGCCGCGTGGCTCGATGACCATGCGCACGCGGTCGCCGGTCTGGAAGGTGGTGACAGTCTGCACCGGCGTCCCGAAGTCGGACACGTCGAGCCGCCTGCGCAGGCCCTCGGGCAGCGAGGATTTCAGAAACTCGACCACCACGTTCTGCCCCTGGACACGCACGTCGACACCCACCTGGTTGCTGGGCAAGGCGACCACGATGCGCCCGGCGCCTTCCGCGCCACGGCGGAAGTCGAGGTCCTTGAGCGGCAACGTGTCGCGGTTGCGGCTTTCGGCAAAAGCTGGGGCAGGTGAGGACGTCGCCGCCACGACGGCGACCGGATCGAGCACCACCAGCAGGGATTTGCCCTGCAACTGCGCCTTGTAGGCGGTCGGCTGTTTCAGGTTCAGCACCACACGGGTACGGTCACCCGCCTGCACCACGCTCACCGACCGGAGGTTGCCCTGGTTGATTTCGACCGTGGACCGTCCCATGCCATTGGAAATGCCCGGGAAATCCAGCGCGATGCGCGCGGGCGACTGGATCGAAAACCCGGTCGGAACTGCGGTGAGCGCCTGCGAGAGGTCGATGCGGATCACTTCGGCGCCGCCCTGGAGCGACCCGGATACGGACTCAATGGCGGTCTGGGCGATGGCCACCACGCTCATCGCCGCCAGCCCCAACCCGAGCAGGAATTTCTTCAAGCCTTGCCCCGCATGCCACATGTTCTGATTGTTCATTTCGACCTCTCTTGAAGTTGCAGTGATGCTGTGCGTTCAATCCACTCGCCCACAGCGTCTTGCACGATTTCTCGCAGGGCAACCTCTGTCTCGTTGATTTTCGTCACCCGCCCAAAATTC
>JANMZX010000123.1:0-3468 GCA_031383745.1 Rhodoferax sp.
AGGCGCTTGGCGTTCTTCTTGATCTTGAGCTCGGAGCCGGTCAGGTCGTTGCGCAGCTTCTCGATCGAACCGTCGATGTCGATGCTCTGCAGCAGGTCCTTGATGCCTTCGGCGCCCATCTTGGCCTGGAACTCGTCGCCGTATTCCTTGAACTTGGCGTCGAAGTCGTCCTCGGTCATGATGCTCATCTTCTTGAGCGGCGTCATGCCGGGGTCGGTGACCACATAGGCTTCGAAGTACAACACGCGTTCGATGTCGCGCAGCGTCATGTCCAGCACCAGGCCCAGGCGGCTGGGCAGGGACTTGAGGAACCAGATGTGGGCGCACGGTGCGGCCAGGTCGATGTGGCCCATGCGCTCGCGGCGCACCTTGGTCTGCGTGACTTCCACGCCGCACTTCTCGCAGATCACGCCGCGGTGCTTGAGGCGCTTGTACTTGCCGCACAGGCATTCGTAGTCCTTGATGGGCCCGAAGATCTTGGCGCAGAACAGGCCGTCACGCTCCGGCTTGAAGGTGCGGTAGTTGATGGTCTCGGGCTTCTTCACTTCGCCGAATGACCAGGAACGAATCTTCTCCGGGGACGCCATCCCGATGCGGATGGCATCGAAATGCTCGTCCGGCGTGAACTGCTTGAACAGGTCGAGTAGTGATTTCATGTGTGTCCTTCGGGTTTAGCTGCGCTCGAGCTCGATGTCGATTCCAAGCGAACGGATTTCCTTCACCAGCACGTTGAACGACTCCGGCATGCCGGCTTCGATGGCGTGCTCGCCCTTGACGATGTACTCGTACACCTTGGTGCGGCCCTGCACGTCGTCCGACTTGACGGTGAGCATTTCCTGCCGGGTGTAGGCGGCGCCGTAGGCCTCGAGCGCCCACACCTCCATCTCGCCGAAACGCTGGCCGCCGAATTGCGCCTTGCCGCCCAGCGGCTGCTGGGTGACCAGGCTGTACGGGCCGGTGGAGCGGGCGTGCATCTTGTCGTCCACCAGGTGGTGCAGCTTGAGCACGTGCATGTAGCCGACCGTGGTGGGGCGCTCGAACGCGTCGCCGCTGCGGCCGTCGAACAGGTGCGCCTGCGTGCGGGTGGCGGTCAGGCCCTTGGCCCGGGCGATGTCATCCGGGTAGGCCAGCTTCAGCATGCCGCGGATCTCGTCTTCGGAGGCGCCATCGAACACCGGCGTGGCGAATGTCGCACCCTTGGCCAGGTTGGCGGCCATTTCCAGCACATCCTCGTCGCCGAGCTTGGACAGGTCTTCCTTGCGGCCGGAACCGTTGTAGAGCGACTCCATGAAGCCGCGCAGCTCGGCCACTTTGGCCTCCGCCTGCAGCATGTCGCCGATGCGCAGGCCCAGGCCCTTGGCGGCCCAGCCCAGGTGCACTTCGAGCACCTGCCCGACGTTCATCCGCGAAGGCACGCCCAGCGGGTTGAGCACGATGTCGCACGGCGTGCCGTCGGCCATGTAGGGCATGTCCTCGACCGGAACGATCTTGGACACCACGCCCTTGTTGCCGTGGCGGCCGGCCATCTTGTCGCCGGGTTGCAGGCGGCGCTTGACAGCCAGGTAGACCTTGACCATCTTCAGCACACCCGCAGGCAATTCGTCGCCCTGCGTGAGCTTCTTGCGCTTCTCTTCAAAGGCCAGGTCGAAGCTGTGGCGAGTCTGCTCAAGCGAGTTCTTGATGCTTTCCAGCTGTGCCGCGGTCTCGTCGTCGGCCGGGCGGATGTCGAACCAGTGGAACTTCTCGACCGACGCCAGGTAGGCCTTGTCGATCTTCGTGCCCTTGGCCAGCTTTTGCGGGCCGCCATTGGCGACCTTGCCACTCAGCAGCTTCTCGATCCGGTCGAATGCATCGGCCTCGACGATGCGCAGCTGGTCGTTCAGGTCGAGCCGGAAGCGCTTGAGTTCGTCGTCGATGATCTGCTGGGCGCGGCGGTCGCGCACGATGCCTTCACGGGTGAACACCTGTACGTCGATCACGGTGCCTTGCGAGCCCTGGTCCACGCGCAGCGAGGTGTCCTTCACGTCGCTGGCCTTTTCGCCGAAGATGGCACGCAGCAGTTTTTCTTCCGGGGTCAGCGTGGTCTCGCCCTTGGGCGTGACCTTGCCCACCAGCGTGTCGCCGGGCATGACTTCGGCACCCACGTAAATGATGCCCGACTCGTCGAGCCGGTTGAGCTGCTGCTCGCTCAGGTTCGGGATGTCGCGCGTGATTTCCTCGGCACCCAGCTTGGTGTCGCGGGCCATCACCACCAGTTCCTCGATATGGATCGAGGTGTAGCGGTCGTCGGCCACGACGCGTTCGCTGATCAGGATCGAGTCCTCAAAGTTGTAACCGTTCCAGGGCATGAAGGCCACCAGCATGTTCTGGCCCAGGGCGAGTTCGCCCAGGTCGGTCGATGCGCCATCGGCGATCACGTCACCTTTTTCCAGCTGGTCGCCCTTCTTGACGATCGGGCGCTGGTGGATGTTGGTGTTCTGGTTGGAACGCTGGTACTTGATCAGGTTGTAGATGTCGACACCGACTTCACCGGCCTGCGCTTCCGCATCGTTGACGCGGATCACGACACGGGTGGCATCGACGTAATCGACCAGACCGCCGCGCGTGGCGACCACCACGGTGCCGGAGTCGATCGCGGAGACGCGCTCGATACCGGTGCCGACAAAGGCCTTCTCGGGGCGCAGCACCGGCACGGCCTGGCGCTGCATGTTGGCGCCCATCAGCGCGCGGTTTGCATCGTCGTGCTCCAGGAACGGCACCAGCGATGCGGCTACCGAGACGATCTGGGCCGGCGACACGTCCATGTACTGCACACGGTCGGCGCCAACCAGGATGGATTCGCCTTTTTCACGGGCGGAGACCAGGTCGCCGGTGAGCTTGCCGTCCTTGTCGAGCAGCGCATTGGCCTGGGCGATGACGTACTTGCCTTCCTCGATCGCCGACAGGTAGTCGATCTGCATCGTCACCGCGCCGTCCACCACACGGCGGTACGGCGTCTCGATGAAACCGTATTCGTTCAGCCGGGCGTACAGGGCCAGCGAGTTGATCAGGCCGATGTTCGGGCCTTCCGGGGTCTCGATCGGGCACACACGGCCGTAGTGCGTGACGTGCACGTCACGCACCTCGAAGCCGGCGCGTTCGCGGGTCAAGCCGCCCGGGCCCAGGGCGGAAACACGACGCTTGTGCGTAATTTCCGACAGCGGATTGGTCTGGTCCATGAACTGCGACAGCTGCGACGCACCGAAGAATTCCTTCAGCGCGGCCGAGATCGGCTTGCTGTTGATGAGGTCGTGCGGCATGAGGGGCTCCTGCTCGGCCTGGCCGAGACGCTCCTTGACCGCCTTCTCGATCCGTGCCAGACCGGTGCGGTACTGGTTTTCGGCGAGTTCGCCGACACAGCGCACACGGCGGTTGCCGAGGTGGTCGATGTCGTCGACTTCGCCGCGGCCATTGCGCAGGTCGACCAGG
>JANMZX010000138.1:0-2543 GCA_031383745.1 Rhodoferax sp.
CGTGACGGCCGGATTGAATCGGTAGACCGGGTCGATCTCGGGTACGTGTTCATCGCGTTCGCCGAAAGCCGGAGCCATCAGGTCGGAATCGATGCCAAACACGTCGCGCACGGCGATCCGGTGGTCGGGCTGCAGATCGGCGAGAGCGGTCACGGTGCGGCTTTCAGTGGGGATTCGGTGTCGGTGTCGGTGTCGATACGGCTGAGCGCCAGCGCCGCGGCCTGCAGCGCCGGGAGCCAATGGCGGGCCTTGTCGGCGTTCAGGCGCATGATCGGTGCCTGGATCGCGATGCACAGGTTGGACGGGCCACCGGTATCGGGCACCCGCACGGCGATGCACAGCAATCCCGGCAGGAACTCCTCGTTGTCGAGTGCATAACCATCCCTGCGCACCTGGGCGATCTCGCGCTCCAGCAGGTCGAGTTCGGTGATCGTCTTGTCGGTGTATCTGTCCAGCGGCGCATGGGCCAGCAGGCGACGGCGCTGGGCCGGGCCCATCTGCGCCAGCATCACCTTGCCGCTGGCCGAACAGTGTGCCGGCACCCGAGATCCCGCGCGCAGGTAGAAACGCAGGGGCGCGGCGGTTTCCACGCGATCCAGGTAGATCACCTCGCTCCCCGACAAGGCCGTGATGTTGCAGTTCTCCCCCACCTCCTCGACCAGCCGACGCAGCACCGCATGGCGCGCGCCGTAGTGGCTGTCGTTGAGCAGCAGGTTCTCGGCCAGACGGCGCAAGCGGGTGCCGGTGCCGTAGTGCCGGCCGTCCCCCTCGCGCTGCAACATGCCGGCCGACTCCAGCTGCTGCAACATGCGGTGCAGCGTCGGTTTGGGCAGGCCGGTTTCGTCGACCAGGCTTTGCAGGGAATGGCGCTGGTGGCTGGAAGCTATCACTTCGAGCAGGCCGAAAAGGCGCAACGCGGGCGTGTCGACGCTCGGTTCGGGCAGTTGGGGCGCTGGGCGTTCGACTATGTTCATGGTGGGCCACACTATAGCCAAATTCCAAAAAATAGTACATGGCGTATCGATTTTTTGATTTTTTGTTGACCGAGCCGCCTTGCGGTGCTACAGTTTCTGACCCGTCCAGCCACAACCCGACCCGCCCCACCAGGAGAAAACCAGCATGAGCAAGCCACCCGTCACCACCCGCCCGGTCGTTACCGGCGTGCAGAAGATGACCCCATCCGAAGCCTTTGTCGAGACCCTGGTCGCCAACAACGTGACCGACATGTTCGGCATCATGGGTTCGGCCTTCATGGACGCGATGGACATCTTCGCGCCCGCCGGCATCCGGCTGATTCCGGTGGTGCACGAGCAGGGCGCCGGCCACATGGCCGACGGTTATGCGCGTGCCAGCGGCCGCCACGGCGTGGTGATCGGCCAGAACGGCCCCGGCATCAGCAACTGCGTCACGGCCATCGCGGCCGCCTACTGGGCGCACAGCCCGGTGGTGCTGATCACGCCCGAGACCGGCACGATGGGCCAGGGCCTGGGTGGGTTCCAGGAGGCCAACCAGCTGCCGATGTTCCAGGAATTCACCAAGTACCAGGGCCATGTGAACAACAACAAGCGCATGGCCGAATACACCGCACGCTGCTTCGACCGCGCGCATTCGGAACTCGGCCCGACCCAACTCAACATCCCGCGCGACCTGTTCTACGGCGAGATCAGTGTCGAGATCCCGCGCCCGATGAAACTCGACCGCGGCGCCGGCGGCGAGGCCAGCCTGAACGCGGCGGTGGAACTGCTGGCCACGGCCAAGAATCCGGTGCTGATCTCCGGCGGCGGTGTGGTGATGGGCGAGGCCTGGGACGAATGCATCGCGCTGGCCGAGCGCCTGGGCTGCCCGGTGGTCAACAGCTACCAGCACAACGACTCCTTCCCCGCCAGCCATCCGCAATGGTGCGGCCCGCTGGGTTACCAGGGCAGCAAGGCCGGCATGAAACTAATGGGCGAGGCCGACGTGGTGATCGCGCTGGGGTCGCGCCTGGGCCCCTTCGGCACCCTGCCCCAGTACGGCATGGACTACTGGCCCAAGAACGCCCGGATCATCCAGATCGACGCCGACCACAAGATGCTCGGCCTGGTCAAGAAGATCGACGTCGGCATCTGCGGCGACGCCAAGGCCGCGGCCGCGGCACTGGTCGCGCGCCTGGCAGGCCGGACGCTGGCCTGCGACGCCACCCGCGCCGAGCGCGCAGCACGCACCGCCAGCGAGAAGGCGGCCTGGGAGAAAGAGCTCGACGCGTGGACCCACGAGCGCGATGCCTACAGCCTGGACATGATCGAGGAAGCCAAGGGCGAGAAGACGCCCGCCGGCGGCAGCTGGCTGCACCCGCGCCAGGTGCTGCGCGAGCTGGAGAAGGCGCTGCCCCCGGATGTGATGGTGTCCACCGACATCGGCAACATCAATTCGGTGGCGCACAGTTACCTGCGCTTCGAGCGCCCGCGCAGCTTCTTCGCGCCCATGAGTTTCGGCAACTGCGGTTATGCGCTGCCCACCATGATCGGTGCCAAGGCGGTGGCACCCGAGCGCCCGGCCGTCAG
>JANMZX010000151.1:0-13398 GCA_031383745.1 Rhodoferax sp.
TGTTCATCGGCTTGTAATTTATGCTCCACGCTTCCTTCCCACACTCGGTCGCCCTCATGCAGTTGCGCTTCGCTTCGTTTGCTGTGATCAACTTACGGTGGGACTTTCACCCACAGGAGTACGCCCATGCTGGGCGCACAGCAGGAGCCCGCGCAGCGGGTGGGGGACACGAAGGCACCCGCAAGCCCGGCATCGGCGGCCGCCCACCAAGCCAAAAAGCAGCAACCGCCAACCAAATATCAGGCCTGCTTCGCCCCCTGCCCCAGGTAGTGCGACACGATCACCGGGTCGGACGCGAGGTCGTCGCTGCGGCCCTCGTGCACCATGCGGCCCTGCTCGATCACATAAGCCCGGTCGGTGGCCAGCAGCGCCTGGCGCGCGTTCTGCTCCACCAGCAGGATGGTCAGCCCCTGTGCGTTGAGCGCCTTCAGGGCTTCGAACACCTGGATCACGATCACCGGCGCCAGGCCCAGGCTGGGCTCGTCGAGCAGCAACAGGCGCGGCGCGCCCATCAGCGCGCGGCCGATGGCCAGCATCTGCTGCTGCCCGCCGCTGAGCGAACCGGCGCGCTGCTCGCGGCGCTCGGCCAGGATCGGGAACAGCTCCTGGATGCGTTGCAGCGAATAGGTGGGCGTGCGGCCCGACAGCGCGGTGGCGCCGAGTTCCAGGTTCTCCCGCACCGTCAGGTTGGGCAGTATCTGGCGCCCTTCGGGTACCTGCAGCAAGCCCTTGCGGGAGATGTTCCACGGGGCGATGCCGACCAGCTCCTGGCCCTCGAACCGAATCGACCCGGCGCCGGGCCGCACCACGCCGCTCACGCAGTTCAGCAAGGTGGACTTGCCGGCGCCGTTGGGGCCGATCAGCGCGACGAACTCGCCCTCGCGCACCGTCAGGGCGGCGCCGCGCAAGGCCCGGATGCCGCTGTAACCGGCATCAAGCCCCGAGACCGTCAGCATGGCAGCCGTGTCACGCGGCGCTACGGTCTGCATGTGCACTTCAGGCCCCCAGGTAGGCGGTGATCACCGCCGGGTTGTTCACGACGTCGGTCGGCGTGCCGGAGGCGATCATGCGGCCGCTGTCGAGCACATAGATATGCTGGCACAGGCTGGTGACGAAGCGCACGTTGTGTTCGATCAGCAGCACCCCCATGCCTGCGCGCGCCAGGCCCGCGAAGATCTCGCCGAGTTCGCCGGCCTCCACATCGTTCATGCCGGCCACCGGTTCGTCGAGCAGGATCAGCGCCGGGTCGGAGGCCAGGGCGCGCATCATCTCCACGCGCCGCTGGTGGCCGTAGGCCAGCCCGCCGGCTTCATGTTCCGCCAGATGCGCCATGCCGAAGCGCTCCAGCAGCACCAGCGCACGTGCGCGCAGGCTCACGGTCTCGCGCCGCGCGGACAACAGCCCGAACAGGCTGGCGACGGCCGAGCTGGTCTCGCGCCGGTAGAAACCGATCATCACGTTGTCGATCACGCTGGCCTCGGTCAGCAGGCGGATGTTCTGGAAGGTGCGGGTGATGCCGGCGCGGGCCACCTGGTGCGCCGGCGCCCGGGTCAGGTCCTGCCCGCCGAAGCGGATGCTGCCGCCCGACACGGCCAGGATGCCGGTGATCAGGTTGACCAGTGTGGTCTTGCCGGCGCCGTTGGGCCCGATCAGGCCGGTGATACGGCCCGGCGGCACGTCCATGCGGATGTCGGACACCGCCGCCACGCCGCCGAAATTCTTCGACACAGCGTCGATCACCAGTGTGCTCACTCGGCAGCCCCCCGGGCACCGGACCGCGCGAGGCGGCGCCGGCGCAGCGCCAGCAGCGCGGTGTCCACGATGCCGCGCGGCAGGAAGGCGATCACCAGCATCAGGATCGCGCCGTACAGCGCCATGCGGTAGTCGGCCAGCGGCCGGGACAACTCCGGCAGCACCAGCAGGATCGCCGCGCCGACCATCGGGCCGGCCACCGAGCGCCGGCCGCCCAGCACCACATAGGACAAGGCGGCGATCACCAGCGGGAAGCCGAAGGTGTTGGGGAACAGCGCAAAACTCTGCAGGGCCTCCAGGCTGCCGAACAGCCCGGCGATGGCGCCGCTGAGCCCGAACGCCAGCGCCTGGTGGAAATTGACCGATACCCCGAGTGAACTGGCCACCGCCTCGTTCTGCCGGATCGCCTCGAAGGCACGCCCCAGCCGGGTCGCACTGATCGCGGTCATCAGGTAGACCACCAGCACCAGGGCCAGCAGTGTTTCGCCAGTGCCGACCCGCGTGGGGATGGCGTTCAGGCCCATGGCGCCACCGGTGAGCGAGTCGGAATACAACGCCAGCGCCACCACGACCTGTACGAAGGCCAGTGTGGCGATGGCCTGGAACACGCCACGCAAACGGGCCAGCGGCCACGACAGCAGCAGACCGGCGACCGCCCCCAGCAGCGTGCCGGCCAGCAGGCACAGCAGCGTGGGCCAGCCATGACGGGTGGTCAGGATCGCCGCGCCATAGGCGCCGATCGACGCCATGCCGGCGGTGGCCACCGAGAACACGCCCGCACGCATCACCACCCACTGGCTCAGCGCATAACCCGAACCGATCAGGAACACGTTGAACAGGTGGTGGTAGGTGGCGATGAAATCGCTCATCGCTCGGCCCTCATGGCACCCGCAGTCTCCTTGCCGAACAGTCCGTAGGGCCGCACCAGCAGCACCAGGAACAGCAGCGAGAAGATGATCGCGTCGGTCAGGCCGGCGGGCAGGTAGGCCGAGGTCAGGGTCTGGATCAGGCCGAACAGCAGGCCGGCCACCATGGCGCCGGGGATGCTGCCCATGCCCCCGAGCACGATCACCACGAAGCCGCGCAGCAGGAACGGCTCGCCCATGGTGAACTGGATCGAGTTGAAGGCCAGCCCGATCAGCACACCCGAGGCGCCGGCCAGTGCCCCCGACAGGAAGAAGGTCTGGAAGTACACCACGTTGGGGTTGACCCCGGACAGCACCGCCGCGCGCTCGTTGCCCGACACCGAGCGCACCCGCGTGCCCAGCGGCGTGCGGTACAGGTAGTAGCTCAGCACCAGCATCAGGGCGAAGGCGCTGACGGCCATGAACATCTGCAGCAGCGACACCCGCAGGCCGGCGATCTCGAAGATGCGCACCGGGAAGGTCTCGAAGGGAAACCGCAGCACCTCGCTGGCGGAGATCTTCTGTGCGAAGGTGACGATGATCAGGTCGGCGCCCAGGGTCGAGATGATGGCGCCGAACTCCGCCTCGCCCGACTTGCGCAGCGGCCGGAACGCGGTGATCTCGATCAGCACCGACAGCAGCCCGCAGACCAGGATGGCCAGCACGAATCCCAGCCACAGCGGCCAGCCGGCCAGCACGCTGTACAGCGCCACAAAGGCACCGGTCATGAACACCGCGCCGTGCGCCAGGTTCATCAGGTGGTGGATGCCGAACACCAGCGTGAAGCCGAGCGCGAACAGCGCATACACGCCACCGACGACGAGACCGTTGAGAAGTTGTTGGGCCAGCATGGCAATGCGCAATGAACGCGCTCCACTCTATCGCATCGCCCCGGGGCGAGGCCTGCCATTTCTGTAGGAAAACCCCTATTTACGGGGCGCCCGTTCGCTGAAATACTACGATTTCGTTGTATTTCGCTCGTCCCCAGGAGAACACGCATGAAACTTCTCTGCTTGCTGACCGCCGGTGCCATCGCCGCCGGCGTATCCCAGGTTTCCGCCCAGGAAATCACCATCGGCGTTCCGGTGTCCCTGACCGGGGTGTACGCCTTCGTCGGCACCGCCGCCGTCAAGGGCCTGCAGATGGCGGTGGACGAGATCAACGCCGGCAGCGAGGCCGGCACGGGCCGCACCCTCAAGCTGGTCATCGCCGATGACGGCTCCAACACCACGCAGACCATCACGTTGGTCAACCGCATGGCCACGGTCGACAAGGTGATGGCGCTTGCCGGCCCGAGCGCATCGCCCACGGTGCTGGCGGCGTCCCCGGTGGTGAACCAGCTGCAGATCCCCATGCTCGGCATCGCCGTGACACCGGCGGTGAACAAGGCCGGCCCGTGGTCCAACCGGGTGCTGAACTCCCCGACCACGCTGATGACGGTGCTGGCCAACTACACGCTGGACACCGCCAAGCCCAAGACGGTCATGACGGTGGCCAGCCGCGACAACGACGGCGCCGCTGCACAGAGCAAGGTCATCCGCTCGGTGCTCGATGGCAAGGTCACGTTCATGCCGGAGGAAAGCGCGATGATGGCCGAGACCGACTTCTCCGCGCTGTCCACCAAGATCGCCAGCCTCAAGCCCGATGCGGTGATGATCACGATGAACGACTCGGCCGCGGCCAACATCATCCTGCAGGCCAAGCAGGCTGGCGCCGCCGCCAACCTGCGCTTCGTGGCCAACAACGCCGCCGCGTCGGCGAGTTTTCTGCGCATCGGCGGCAAGGCGGTCGAGGGCGTGCTGGTGGGCACCGACGCCTTCCCCGAGATCCGCTCCGATGCACTGGCGAAGTCCTTCGTCGCCAACTTCCAGAAGAAATACAGCGCCACGCCCGACCAGTGGAATGCCGTTGGCTACACCATCGGCAAACTCTATGGCAACGCGCTGTCGACCATCAAGGGACCGGTGACGCGCCAGAACCTCAACGACGCCGTGGTCGCCACGCGCAACTTCCCGGTGGTGCTGGGCAGTGGCAAGGGCAACTTCAGCTTCAGCGCCGGCGAGCGCGAGCCGACCTACGAGCCGATCCTCATCACGGTGAAGGACGGCAAGTTCATTCCGGCGCCCTGACAGCGCGCGCCGGGCGGCGTGCCGATCAGCCGGCGCCGCACCTGGCCAGCAGCAGCGAGGCCGCCTGCGCGGCTGGCATCCCGACGCGCACCCCCGCGGCCAGCGCCAGCGCATTGGCAGCGCTGATCACCCCGTCGCGGTAACTGCTCAGCCCGTCACCCATGCGGGCGGTACGCGCGTCCACGGTGGCCCCGGCCAGGCCGTCCGGCTCGACCAGCGCCAAACCGGCCACGCCTGCCTCGTCGCGGCCCTTGCCGCCGTCGGAGCAGATGAAACCGAACGGACGCACCCGCAGCAGGTAGGGCACCGCGCTGCGCCCGGTGTGCCCCGCGGTGACCAGCACGTTGCGCGCGTCTTCCGGCAGTCCGAAGGCGATGGAGTCGGTGCACACCACCTGTCGGCCGTCCGGGCCGGTCTGCATCACGGTGCGGTTGGTGACGTCGGCTGCGTTGGGTGCACGCGGGTTGGCCTCCAGCATGGCACGTGCGGCGTCGCGCACCGGCATGCCGGGCACCACGCCGCAGTCCAGCGCCGGGCGGTTCGCGAAACTGATGCGGCCGTGGGTGTAGAGGTCGATCCCGTCACCCAGCCGCACGGTCATGACATCGGCTGCCGCCGCCGGCAGGTTGAGCGCCTCCAGGTACCACAGGCCGGCGACCGACGCACCCGCCGGCCCGACGGCGCAATCGACTCCGATCGCGCCGCGTGGCCGCTGTTCGGCGATGAACCGCGCCGGCAGCACGCCACAGTAGGACGCGTTGACCACCACGTCGCGGTCACGGTTGGCCGGCACCACGTCATAGGCCGAGTCCATCGCAACAATGCGCCCGCGCGCACCGGCATGCAGTTCGGTCTGGGCGCCCATGCTCAGAGCAGCGTCTCGCCGCCGTCCGGCACGGTGGTGGTGCCGGTCATGAAGGCGGATTCGTCCGAGAACAGGAAACACACCGGCGCGGCGATGTCGTCCGGCTCACCGACGCGCTGCAGCATGTTCATCGCCGCCGCCTGTGCCACGCCGGTATCGAGATTGCCGCCGCCGCGCTGCTTCCACAGCGGCTCGGTCATGCCGCTGCGGATGCGCCCCGGGGCCACTACGTTCACCCGCACCAGCGGCGCGGCCTCGCGCGCCAGCTGGCGCGTGAAGCCGGCGATGGCGCTCTTGGCCGCACCGTACGGCGCATTGAACGGTTGCGCCGTGATCGCCGCGATCGAGGCCACGTTGACGATCGAGCCACCGCCCTGCGCCCGCATGATCGGCAGCACGTTCTTGCACACCAGGAAGGTGCCCCCGACATGCACGCCCATCATGCGGTTCCAGCGTGCCAGCGTCCACTCCTCGATCGGGCCGAAATCGGCATGGCCCGCAGCGTTGAAGGCGCAGTCGATACGGCCCAGTTGCCGGTGCGCCGCAGCCACGGCGTCGCGCACACCGTCTTCGCTGGCCACGTCGCAGGCCAGCCCGATCGAGCCATCGAGTTCGGAGGCCACCGCCTGCGCGCGCGCGCCGTCGATGTCCAGCACCGCCACCCTGCCGCCTTCGCGCGCGAAGCGTCGCGCCACTGCAGCGGCGAGCCCCGAGCCGCCGCCCGTGGTCAGCAAGACCTTGCCTGCAAATCGTTGTGTCATGTTTCGTCCTCAAGGTTGGTGGAATGCACCGCAGCGGTCAGGGTCGCTGCGATTCGAAAAAACCCAGCAGATACTGTGCGGTCTCGGGTGCGGCATGCTCCGGGAACCAGTGGCCCCCGGGCACCGTACCCACGCGCAGGTCGGCGCAGCGGGCGCGCCAGGCCGCTTCGATGTCCATCAGCGTGCGCATCAGGCCATCGGCGCCCCACAGCGCCAGGGTCGGACAGGCGAGCCTGACATGCAGGTCGGCCTCGTCGTGCACCAGGTCGATGCTGGCGCCGGCGCGGTAGTCGCAGCAGGACGCATGGACCATCGCCGGGTCGCGCCAGCAGCGCCGGTATTCGGCGAGCATGGCCGGGTCGAACTGGTCCAGGCCCTTGCCACCGACGCTGACCAGGCAGTTCTCGAAATAGTAGTCGGGGTCGGCGCCGATCAGCCGCTCCGGGAACGGCGCCGGCCGCGGCAGGAAGTACCACTGCCAGTAGGTCGACGCGATCTGCAGGTTGGTCTGGTGGTACAGCGCGTGGGTCGGGACGAGGTCGAGCACCGTCAGCGAACGCACCCGATCGGGCCAGTCGAGCGCCATGCGGTGCGCGACCCGGCCACCGCGGTCGTGCCCCACCACATGGAAGCGCCGATGCCCGAGCGCCTGCATCAGCGCCACCTGGTCGGCCGCCATCGCGCGAAACGAGTAGTTGGAATGGTCCGGCAGGCCGGGCGGTTTGGACGAATCCCCATAACCGCGCAGGTCGGCGCACACCACGCTGTGCTGCGGCACCAGCAGGGGTGCCAGGCGCGCCCATTCCGACAGGTTCTGCGGGTAGCCGTGCAGCAGCAACACCGGGTCGCCCTGCCCGGCGAAGACGCAGTGGATAGAGACGTCCCCGACCTGGATCTTGCGGCGTTCGAATGCTTCAAGCATGGTGTGACGCAGTGCGACCGGTCTCACGCCAGCGTGCTGCGGAACATCAGGCGCCGGTTTTCCGGCGCGTCGAGGCCGGCGAAGTCGTAGTCCAGCGGCGCGTAGTGCATGGTGCAGCGGTTGTCCCAGAAGATGATGTCGCCACTGCGCCAGCGGTGTCGGTAGGTGTGGGCCGGCCGCACCGAGAACGCGAACAGGTAGTCGAGCAGCGGCGCGCTGTCGGACACGCTCCATCCCTCGAAGTGGTCGACCATCTGCTCGCTGACATACAGTGCCTTGCGGCCGGTGTCCTCGTGCACGCGCACCACCGGGTGGCAGCAGCCACTGAGGCGTTGCAGTTCGTCCTCCTGCACACTGCCAAACGGCTTGCGGCCCGCCGAGGCCAGTGTGCGCGAACTGAACAGCGAGTGGAAGGCGCGCAGCGGCTCCAGCGTGGCCTTCAGGCCCTCGGACAGCCCCTCGTAGGCCTGTGTCATGTTGGCGAACAGTGTGTCGCCGCCATGCTGCGGCGCCAAGGCACAGCGCAACAGCGACGCGCGCGCCGGCACCGGCAGGAAGGACTGGTCGGAGTGCCACTGCTGGGCCGCGTTCTCGGTCTCCGAGCGCTGCCCGTTGGTCCGGATGTTCGTCACCGTGAAGATGTCCGGGTAACCGGGCGGCGCATGGCGCCCGAGCAGCCCCGTCCTGGCCAGCGGGCCGAAGCGGCGGGTGAAGTCCAGGTGCTGGTCGTGGTCCAGTTCCTGGTCGCGGAACAGCAGGATGCCGCGCTCGCCGAGCAGTCGCCACAACGCATCGATCGTCGACTGCGCAATGACAGCGCTACGTCGCAGGTCCAGGCCCAGCACCTCGGAACCGGTGCGCCACGACAGCGGGCGCACCTCGAAGCCGGCGCCGGATGCAGCGGCCGCTGCCGGTGGCTGGGCGACTGCGGCTTCCATCGCGGCGTGCGCCGGTTCAAGCCAGCG
Organism: Rhodoferax sp.; assembly: GCA_031383745.1. GTDB lineage: Bacteria > Pseudomonadota > Gammaproteobacteria > Burkholderiales > Burkholderiaceae_C > CAISIP01. The sequence goes on from JANMZX010000151.1 coordinate 8,300, forward strand.
TGGAGCGGAACATCAGCCGGTGGTTCTCGGGGCGGTCCATGCCGGCGAAATCGTAGTCCAGCGGTGCGTAGTGCTGTGTGCAGCGGTTGTCCCACATGATCACGTCGCCCGCCTCCCAGCGGTGGCGGTAGGTGTTGGCCGGATGCTCGATCAGTTTGCACAGGTAGTCGATCAGCGGCTTGCTCTCGGCCACTGTCCAGCCGTCGAAGTGGTCGGTCATCTGGTCGCTGATGTACAGGCACTTGCGCCCGGTGTCGGGGTGCACCAGCACCACCGGGTGCAGTGCGCCCTCGACCTTGGCCACTTCATCCTGCGCCAGCGGCTTGCGATTCGTCATCACCAGGCAGCGGGTATTGAGCAGGGTGTGAAAGGCGCGCAGCGTTCCCAGCGTGGCCTTGAGGCCGTCGGACAGGCTGTCGTACACCGCGCAGGTGCTGGAGAACATGGTGTCGCCGCCGTTCTGCGGCGCCTTTTCGCAACGCAGCATCGAGGCGCGCGCCGGCACCGGCAGGAACGACTGGTCGGTGTGCCACTGCTGGGCCGCGTTCTCGGTTTCGGAGCGCGCGCCGTCGCTCTTGATGTTGGTCACGGTGAACAGGTCCGGGTAGCCGGGCGGCGCATACCGGCTGGTCATGCCGGTTTCGGCCAGCGGACCGAAGCGGCGCGTGAAAGCCAGGTGCTGGTCGTGGTTCAGGCCCTGGCGGCGGAACAGCAGGATGCCACGCTCGCCGAGCAGGCGCCACAATGCGGCGATCGTCGCATCGGACAGGTCGGCGCTGCGCTGGAGGTCCAGCCCCGTCACCTCGGCGCCCAGCCGAAAGGAGATTGGCCTGGATTCGAAGGCGGGCCTGGCGCCACCGGCGACCGGGCTCGCGGATTGCATGACTGCTTGCATGTTGCTGCTCCTTGAGAGGTGGGCTAACCGGGCAGGCCCGGACGGACCCGCTGGCCATCGAAAAAATCCTGGCCCTTGCGCTGGATCAGGCCCCAGGTGACGGCCAGGTAGTTGGTGCGCGCCAGGGTGGCCTTGACATCGGCGCAGATCGCGGCTGGCATCACCGGCGTGTCGTCCGGCAGCGTGACGTCCAGCCGTGCGGCGTAGTCCATCGTCACATGCAGGGCGGCGGCGGTGGCAAGGTCCCGGCCGACTGTGATGGCGCCGTGCCACGGGATGACGACGGCCACATCGTCGCGGCGCAGGGCCGGCCCGATGGAGGCGAAATCGTCATCCGGGCTGACACAGGTGCGGCCGTCGAAATAGGTGCACAGGTTGTGCAGGTTGCGCAGCGGCCGGCCGAATGCCGACTGCGCCGTGAGCCAGAAACCGTGGGTATGCACGATGGCGTGCACATCGTCGCGCTGCTGGTAGATGCCGTGGTGAAAACTCTGGCCCAGGCTCACCACCGACTCGCACTCGAGCACCTTGCCGTCGAAGTCGAGCAGGGCGATGTCCTGCAGGCGCATCTCCTCGAAACTGCGGTCGAAGGCATTGATGTGGAACTGCCGCTTGCCCGGCACACGCACCGAGACGTGGCCCCCGATGCCGGGACCCAGGCCATAGGCTGCCAGGCCATGGATGGCCTGCAGTACCTGGGCGCGCAGTGGCATGTCGTGCATGGGAACGGTCCGGTGGTTCAGTGTGCCGGCACCGGCACGACAGCGGCGGCTGCCCTGGCGCTGCCCGCCTGGCCCAGGTAATGGGCGATCACGTCGGGGTCGCGGGCCAGCGCGTCGCTCGGGCCCTGGTGCACGATGCGGCCCTGCTCGAGCACAAACGCGTGTTGCGTCGCGCGCAATGCGGCGCGGGCGTTCTGCTCGACCAGCAGAATCGTGAGCCCCTCCTTGTTGAGTTCGCGCAGCGCCCCGAGCACCACCTTGGCCAGCAGCGGCGACAGGCCCAGGCTGGGCTCGTCGAGCAGCAGCAGGCGCGGTGCACCCATCAGCGCGCGACCAATCGCCAGCATCTGCTGCTGCCCGCCCGAAAGCGAACCGGCGCGCTGCTGGCTGCGTTCCTCCAGGATCGGGAACAGCGCATAGACCCGGCGCAGGTCATGTGTCGGCGCGCGGTGGTGCAGCGCCGTCACGCCCAGCTGCAGGTTCTCCAGCACGCTGAGCTCGCCCAGGATCTGGCGCCCCTCGGGCACCTGCAGCAGGCCCGAGCGCGAAATGCGGAACGCCGCCTCGCCGGTGATGTCGCGGCCATCGAGCTTGATGCTGCCGCCAGTGGCTCCCAGCAGCCCGCTGATGCAATTGAGCAGCGTCGACTTGCCGGCGCCGTTCGGGCCGATGATCGCCACCATGTCGCCCTGCGCCACGCTGACGGACACACCATGCAGCACCTCGTTGCCGCTGTAACCGGCGTGAAGGCCCGAGATTTCAAGCATCTTCATCGTCCCCCAGATAGGCCGTGATGACGACCGGGTCGTTGACCACCTGCTCGGCGCTGCCCTGCGCAATCAGGACTCCGCCGTCGAGCACGTAGACATAGTCGCACAGATTGGTCACAAACCGCATGTTGTGCTCGATCAGCAGCACGGCCATGCCCTCGCCCTCGGTTGCCAGGCTGCGGAAGATCTCGCCGAGTTTGGCTGCCTCGACCTCGTTGATGCCGGCCACCGGTTCGTCGAGCAGCAGCACCTCGGGCTTGAGTGCCAGCGCACGCATCATCTCCACGCGGCGCTGGTCGCCGTACGACAGGGCGCCGGCCGGGTACTCGGCATACCGAGTCATGCCGAAGCGGTCGAGCAGCCGGAACACCTCGTCGCGAAAGCGCGCAGTCTCGGCGCGCGACGACGGCAGACCGAACAGCTGCGAGACCAGCGAGGTCTTCTGGTGCCGGTACATGCCGATCATCACGTTGGCTACCACCGTCGCGTCGGGCAGCAGCCGGATCGTCTGGTAGGTGCGCGCCAGACCGGCACGTGCCACCTCGTGGCGCGGCGCTTCGGTGAGGTCGACGGCACCGAAGCGGATGCTGCCCTGGCTGAGCTTGTACACCCCGGTGATGAGGTTGACCACCGTCGTCTTGCCGGCGCCGTTGGGCCCGATCAGCCCGGTGATCTTGCCGCGCGCGATTTCCATGTCGAACGGGGCCACCGCCTGCAGGCCGCCGAATCGTTTGCCCACGCCCTGGAGTACCAGCGAACTCATCAGGCAACCTCCATGCTGCGCATTGCGGTACTCGCCCTTGGGAGCGGCCCGGCGGGGCTCATGCCTGCGCCTTCGGTGCCAGCATGCCGGCGCGCGCAAGGCGGCGGTTGCGCAGTTTCATGACGAGGGTGTCGTAGACGCCAAACGGCAGGAAGGCCATCACCACGACCAGCAGCAGGCCGTAGACCGCCTGGCGGTAATCTGCCAGCGGCCGGAAGATCTCCGGCAGCAACACCAGGATGGTGGTTCCGACAAGCGGGCCGAGCACCGCGCGACGGCCGCCGAGCACCACCGCCGACAGGGTGCCGATCAGGATGCTGAAACCGAACTGCTCCGCCGTCAGGCTGAAATTGCGCAGCGCGTCGAGCCCGCCGAACAGCCCGGCGATGGCGCCCGAGAGCGCAAACGACAACACGTGGTATCTGGTTGGGTTGACCCCCAGCGACGCCGCCACCGGCGGGTCCTGGCGCATGGCGTCGAAAGCCCGCCCGATGCCGCCCTGCCCCAGCAGCGTCAGCAGGGCCATGGTGGCCAGCATTGCGGCAAACAGGATCCACGGCGTCACGACGCGCGGGATATTGTGAAAACCCAGCGGGCCGCCGGTCAACTCTTCGAAATACAGGATCAGGGCCACGAGGATTTCGACAAATGCCAGCGAGGCGATGGCCTGGTACACACCACGCAGCCGCGCCAGCGGCACCGACAGCAGCAAGCCGCACAGCAGGCCCAGCAGCGTGCCGATGCCCACCGCCACGGCCGGATGCAGGCCCTGCTTGACGGTAAGGATGGCCGCAGCGTAGGCGCCCAGGGCGGCGAATCCCGAGGTGGCGACAGAAAACGTGCCGGCGCGGAACACGATCGCCTGGCTCAGGGCGTAACCCGTGCCAATGAAGATCAGGTCGAGCAGCGGCAGGTGCGGAGTGAGAAAACCCATCATGGTCAATACGCCTGGTAGCTACACACGTTTGGTCGGGGACTCGGTCACGCCTTGCGCGAACAAGCCATCCGGACGGACCATCAGGATCACGAACAGCAGCAAAAAGATCACCGCATCCACCAGCAGAGCGGGCAGGTAGGCGCCCGACAGGGACTGCAGCAGGCCCAGCACCAGGCCGCCGATCAACGCACCCGGCACACTGCCCAGGCCCCCGAGGATGATGGCCACAAAGGCCTTGAGCAGAAAGGGCTCGCCCATCAGGAACTGCACCGCGTTGAACGCCAGGCCGACCATCACGCCGGCTGCGCCGGCCAGCGCGCCGGACAGGAAGAAGGTCTGGTAGAAGATCGCGTTGGGGTTGACGCCCAGCAACTGTGCGGCGCGGTAGTTGCCGGCCACGGCGCGGATCTGCCGGCCCTGCGGCGTGCGGTACAGGTAATAGGCCAGCAGCGCGACCATCAGCACCGCCACGCCGAGCATCAGCAGCTGCAGCATCGTGACGCGCAGGCCGAACACCACGATCGCGTCGACCGGCACCGTGCCGAAGGGGAAACGCATGGTCTCGGTCTTGGACACGTACTGGCCGATGCTCAGGATGATCAGGCCGGCGCCGATGCTGGAGATCACCGAGGCCAGCTCCGCGTCGGCCAGCGCCAGCTTGCGCAGGGGCTTGAACGCGATCACCTCGACCAGGATCGAGATCAGGCCCGCACCGACCATGGCGACGGGCAGTGCTGCCCAGATCGGCAGACCGATGCGCACCATGTACAGCCCTATGAACGCACCCGACATGAACACCGCGCCATGCGCCATGTTCATGATCCGGTGGATGCCGAAGATCAGGGTGAAGCCGAGGGCGAACAGCGCGTACACGCCGCCCAGGACCAGCCCGTTCAATACCTGCTGTGCAATCATGAATTTCCGGTCTTACGGGGAGCCGCCGGCAGTGGCGCCGGCGCTGCGTGCCTGTTGGATGCCTACTGGGGAGCCGCGACGAACTTGCCGTCCTTGA
>JANMZX010000183.1:0-2286 GCA_031383745.1 Rhodoferax sp.
TGCGCACCGGTGAACCCGGCGCAATCAGCGCGACCTTTTCCGCCGAGGCGAGCACCTGGTCTGCCGCGGCAGTCTCGGAGCGCAATGCCCGAGCCAGACTGGCGCGCGACTTCGCGTCGAGCCGCTCCAGCATGCCCTCCAGGTTCTTGGCCAGCCAGGGGCGAAATCCGGGTATCGGCGACAGCGTCGCAAATGTCTTCAGCCGCGGGAACTCCTGCTTCAGGGTTTCCACCACACGCTTGATCAGCGAATCACCGAAACTGACCCCGCGCAGGCCCGGCTGGGTGTTGCTGATGGAGTAGAAAATGGCGGTGCCGGCCTTGTCCAGATTGACCAGGTCGGCCGATTCGTCGAGCAGCGGGCCGATGCTGTTGGCCATGTGGTCCATCAGGGCCACCTCGACGAATATCAGCGGCTCACCTGGCAGACGGGGGTGGAAGAATCCGTAACAGCGGCGGTCGGAGTCGAGGCGGTTCTTGACGTCGGCCCAGCTCTTGATGTCGTGGACCGCCTCGTACTTGATCAGCTTCTCGATCAGCGACGCCGGCGAATCCCAGCTGATGCGGCGCAACTCGAGGAAGCCGACGTCGAACCAGGTCGAGAACATGTACTCCATCTCGACGTCCAGTGCATGCAGGCGCTTGTCGGACTTGAGCAATGGCAGCAGTTCGGAGCGCATGTCCACCAGGAACCGGATGCCCTGGTCGTAGGCACTGAAGCGCTGCAACAGGCGCCGCCGCGGCGACACGGTTGCGCGCCGGTAACGCACTTCGGCAGCGGCCTCATCGGCGGTGCCCGCCGCCGCGGAGAATGCGGCCTGCGCCGCCCTGGCAACCTGCGGATCGGCGACGAACTGCTCGCTCATCAGCAGCCACAGGTCGCGCCGTTCCGCAGCCGGTGCGCCTGCGTACCGCGTGGCCATGGCCTGCGCGCGCAAACCGCCTTCAGCTTCGCTCAGTTGCGGGTCGACGATCGCACGCAATTGCGCCAGCATGCGCCGCAACGCCCGCGGAGACAGGGCTTCGCCTGGCCGCCCCAGCGTGGCGGCCAGCCGCTCCTGGGTGCTGCGCGCGGCATTTTGCTCAGGCAGCAGCTTGTTGACCTTGTCGGTGATCCAGCGCGAAGTTGTCATGAACGTGTGGCTCGGGGTGGTTTTGTCTCGGGGTTGGCCGCAGCTGGCGACGCGCTGGCGGGTACTGGCGGCGCATGACCGCGGCGACCGAACCACCACCACAATCCGGCGCCGGCCACAACCATCGGCACACACAACCACTGCCCCATGCTCATGCCCAGGGCGAGCAGGCCCAGGTGGGCGTCGGGCTCGCGGAAGAATTCGGCAATGAAACGAAACACGCCATAACCGCCGAGAAACGCCGCTGCCACCTGGCCAGGCGCGCGTTGGCGCCGCCCGTAGATCCACAGCAGCGCGAACAGCAGCAGGCCTTCGAGCAGGAACTGGTAGACCTGCGACGGATGGCGCGGCAGGTCGCCGGCACCACGAAACACCATGCCCCAGGGCAGGTCCGGGTCGCTCAATCGGCCGGGCAATTCGCCATTGATGAAATTGCCGACACGCCCTGCCGCCAGGCCGGTCGGCACGCATGGCGCGACAAAATCCGCCACCTGCCAGAACGGACGCTGGCGCGAATGGGCAAACCACACCATCGACACAACCACGCCCAGCATGCCGCCATGAAAACTCATCCCGCCCTGCCACACCGCGAACACCTCCAGCGGATGTGCCAGGTAGTACGCAGGCTTGTAGAACAGGCAATAACCCAGCCGCCCTCCGAGCACCACGCCCAGCACGCCCAGAAAGAGGATGTCTTCGACATCCTTTCGGCTCCAGGCCTGCGGCCCGACCAGGGTGGCAAACGGCGGGTGGCGCAGCCGCATCGAGCCCAGCCACAGGAACAGCCCGAATGCCGCCAGGTAGGTCAGCCCGTACCAGTGGACCGCCAACGGGCCGATCTGCAGGGCAACAGGGTCGATTTGGGGGTGCAGCAACATGGCGTGATTGTGCCTGCAGGCGCTACCGGCATCGGCCCGCGGGGTCCGCCGCGTGCCCGACCCGGACAACCGCCCCGGAAGGGAGGCGACGATAAGCCCGCGCCCTCACGACGGCGGCAACGGCACCAGGGCGGACAAGCCCAGGGACGGCAACAGCGATCCGCCCAGCACGAGTTGTCGCAGCCGGGCGCTCTGCAGGCGGCTGGCCTGCTCGGCGCGGCGCTGCTGGGTGTTGAAACGGCTGTCGCGCAGCTGGATCAGCTGGGCCACCGTGCG
>JANMZX010000201.1:0-13649 GCA_031383745.1 Rhodoferax sp.
GGCGCGGTCGTCTGCGCTGCCGGCATCGGCCCGGGAGAGCGGGCGCGTATCGGCGCGGATCAGCCAGGTGCCCAGTTCCAGCGCCCAGCGCAGGTCGTTGTCGGACAGCGCCTGCCGCGCCTGCGCCCGCACCGCGTCGGCACCGCCGAAACCGGCCACCAGGCGCTGCGCCCGCTCCACCGGCGGCAGCGGGAACAGAGCGGCCTCGTCGCCGTCGAACCAGCCGCGCAACCCGTTGTGGATCTGGCGCACATGGTGCTCCACCACACCGTAGTACTGGGTCGTCAGGTAGCTGCCGGCAAACACCGCGGGCAGCGTGATCGATGCGCACATCTCGCCCAGCGTCAGCCCCTGGTTGATGCCGCGCACGGTCTGGTCCCACAGGAACTGGATCGAATCGCGGTACAGCGTGACAGCCTGCGCGATCGGCTCACGCCCGCTGATCGGCGGCCCGTGCGCACCGAGCAGATAGTCGGACTGCAGGCCGTGGATGTGGTCCAGCCCGGTGAGCAGGACGCGCGGATCGCGGTACTCCTCGCCCCGGATCGGGAACACGTTGAACAGCGTGGGCCAGACCATGTTGTTGATGCACACGCCGAGCTCCGGGAACCAGATCGTGATCGAGTCGTCGCAGTCCGAGGGAGCAGGTGTCATCACCACCTGGAGCCCGGCAATGGTGGCCTCGGTGGGGGTGTCGAAGATGTGGGTCGGCGGCAGGAAGCCGGGGGTGTAGGGCGCATGGTCCGGCCGGCGGTAGGCCTGGCCCAGCCCGGTGCCGACCTGCCCGTCCGGGCCTTGCGTCGGTAGCAGGATGCCGAACTGGTGCGCCATGCCGCGGGCGGCCGCGCCGCTGACTTCGGTGCTCATGCGCGCGCGGTTGGCGACGATGCGGCTATGGCCCCAGATGGGCAGGTCGCCGCCATCCGGCAGGCTGGCAAATGGCAACACGGCCCGGGTGCCGGACACATAATGGAAATGGGTGTAGATCACCGCGACGACGGGCAGCGCAGTGTGCTCGCGCACCGCCGCCAGCGCATGGTGCATCTCCTCGATGCATTCCCCGGTATCGATGGCGATCAGGCCCGCCGGGCCCTCGACGAAGGTCTGGTTCGACAGGCCGTTGCCGACCAGGCACCAGACGCCGGGCCGCGGTGACCACAACCTGCGCTCGAAACGCGCGTTGTGGCGGATGGCGTCGTGGTGCGCGCGCTGGCCCAGCTGGTCCGTCGCGGTGACCGACGGGTCGCGACTGAAGGCAGGGGGGTAGTCGCTGGGGGTGTCTGCAGAGGTCGTCATGTGGGCCGCGCCTGGGTTGAACGGGAAGGGCGGCCGGGCACCGGCCGCATGGTGCGGGAGACCTTACCGCAGTGTCCGGAAAAACGCCCGCACGTCCGCGACAAACAGCTCCGGCTGCTCGAACGCGGCAAAGTGCCCGCCTCGCGGCATCTCCGTCCAGTGCCGGATGTTCCGGAACCGCGGTTCCATCCAACTGCGCACCGGGGTCACGATCTCCTTGGGAAACACCGCCACGCCGGTCGGCACATCGACGTTCAGCGCTTTTGCGCCCTTGCCGAAGCTCTCCCAGTACAGGCGCGCCGACGACGCAGCCGACGCCGTCACCCAGTACAGCATCAGGTTGTCGAGCAGTTCGTCGCGGGTGAAGATGTTCTCGGGGTGGCCGTCGCAGTCGGTCCAGGCCCAGAACTTCTCCAGGATCCAGGCCGTCTGCCCGGCCGGCGAGTCGGTCAGGCCGTAGGCCAGGGTCTGCGGGCGCGTGGCCTGCTGCGTCGAATAACCGGAATCCCACTTGCGGTAGTGGTCCAGGCCCTGGATCGCCCGTTGCTCCTCGGGCGTGGGTTCGCCCACCACGCGCGGCGCGGTGTTCATTGCCAGCGTGACGTGGATGCCCGCGCAGTGGTCCGGGTCGAGCGCACCGATGTTCGCCGTCACGGCCGATCCCCAGTCGCCGCCCTGGGCGCCGTAACCTGCGTAACCGAGGCGGGCCATGAGCGCGATGAAGCTGCGGGCGATGCGCTCCACGCCCCAACCGGTGGTGGCGGGTTTGCCCGAGAATCCGAAGCCCGGCAGCGAGGGGCACACCACGTGGAACGCATCTGCAGCATCGCCGCCAAAACGCGTAGGATCGGCCAGCGGCTCGATCACCTTGTGGAATTCCACCACCGAGCCGGGCCAGCCATGGGTGATGAGCAGCGGCATCGCGTCGGCATGGGGCGAACGCACGTGCAGGAAGTGCACATCGAGCCCGTCGAGCAGGGAGGTGAACTGGGCGAAACGGTTCAGGGCGGCCTCGCGCGCGCGCCAGTCATACCCATGCGCCCAGTAGCGGCAGATGTCCTGCACCCATGCCAGCGGGGCGCCCTGGCTCCAGTCACCGACAGGCTCGGCTTCGGGCCAGCGGGTATTGCGCAGGCGCGCCTGCAGGTCTTCGAGCACATCGTCAGCGACGGCGATGCGAAAAGGCCGGATGTCGGTATTCATGGCTGGCTCCTCGTCGGGTTCCCGGTCGGCAGCTATTGTGATGCCCGGCATACGCCGCGGGATGGCCTGCGCCGTGCCGACGGGTAGCGTCCGCGGGCGCGGCTGCGTTTGCGCCGCTGCCGGCCGGCACCTTACCTGCGGCCCGGCGGCTTCCTGGGGGGCCGCGCCGGAGGCGCCGGTGTGCGTGGCGTGCGTGGCGTGCGTTGGCGCGCAGCGGCCGGTGGCAACACCGCGCGCAGCAGCGCCTCGCAGTCGGCCTGGGTCATGCGCCGCGGCACAGGGTAGTTGGCATCCGCCTCCCAGCAGGCGGCGCGGGCGAGGGCCGGGATGTCCCGCGCGCGCAGGGCGGCGAGATGGCGCGGGATGCCCAGCGCGGCATTCATGGCGTCGACCGAATCGAGGAAGCGGCCGGCCAGCTGTTCCTCGCTGGCGCCGTCCATCCCGACCCCGGCGCGCCGTGCCAGCATGGCCAGGCGCGCGCGGCTGGCCATGGCGCAAAAGCGCAGCACGCCGGGCAGCATGATGGCGTTGGCCAGGCCGTGCGGCGTGTGGTAGCGCCCGCCCAGCTGGTGCGCGATCGCATGCACGTTGCCGACATTGGCGCGGGTGAAGGCCAGCCCGGCATAACAGGCCGCCAGCGCCATCTGTTCGCGCGCCTGCAGGTTGGCGCCGTCGCGGCAGGCCAGGGGCAGGTACTGGTAGACCATGCCCACGGCGGCCAGCGCCATGCGGTCGGTGTAGGGCGTCGACCAGCCGCCCAGGTAGGCCTCGACGGCGTGGGTGAGTGCGTCCATGCCGGTGGCCGCGGTGATGTCCGCTGGCAGCCCTGTCATCAGGCAGGGATCGAGCGCGGCCATGTCGGGCACGATGCGGGTGTCGGCAATCACCAGCTTCACGCCGTGCTCCGGGTCCGAGACCACGGCGGCCACGGTCACCTCGGAGCCGGTGCCGGCCGTGGTGGGCACCGCATACAGTGGCACCGGCCCGTGCAGGCCCTTGAAGTAGCCGACCAGGTCGCGCGGATGCTTGCCGTTGGCGGCGGCCAGCCCGATCACCTTGGCCGCGTCCATCACCGAACCGCCGCCAAATGCCACGATCGCGTCGCAGTTTTCCTTGTTGAACTGCGCGATGCCCTTTTCGACGGCGTCGATCGGGGTGTCCGGCGTGATGGCGTCGAACAGCACGAACGGCGTGCCGCTCGCAGCCAGCGCCTCGGTCAGCGGTGCCATCAGGCCCAACCGGGTGACCACCGCATCGCTCACCAGCAGCAGCTTGCGGTGGCCGAACGCGCCGATCGCCTGGCCCAGGCGGGCGCTGGACCCCGGCCCGACCATCAGCAGCGGCTGCGGGATCGGCACCACCCGGGTGACCAGCCCCGCCGCCTGCTTGAGCGCGGGCAGACCAAATGAGCGTGCCATGTCGCCGATCAAGTTTTCCATCGCGATTTGCTCCAAGATATGCAATATCGCAGTCTGCACCCACACCCTCATGAAAAACGTGATCAGCATCAGTCTGGGCTCAACCAGCCTGGATTTCGACATCCGCGCCCGTTTCCTGGGTCAGGACATGCGCCTGCGCCGCCTGGGCGCCGACGGCAACGTCGCCCGGGCGCTGAAGCTGGTGCGCCAGTGGGACGGGCGGGCCGACGCGATCGGGATCGGGCTGGCGCGCGACAGCCACCACCTCGGCGCGCCGCGCGCAGTTGGTGCGCAAGGCGAACGGCTGCAGCGCGGTGCCACACGCACACCGACGACCACCGGCGCGCGGCTGGGGGAGATCCTGCTGGAATGGGCGGTGCGCCACGCCCAGAGCGAGCTGGGCCACTACTTCGACAACGCGCGGGTGCTGTTCTTCTCCGGCATGGCGAACCACAAGCTGGCGATGTCGCTGGCCGAATACAGCGAGAACCTGCGCTTCGCCGATCCGCTGCTGCAGCTCGGCGTGCCCAAGCTGCTCGGTTCGCTGGATGCGCTGGGCCTGTACGCGAGCGGCGCGCACTATGTGTCGGAGTGGGCGCCGCCGCAGGTGGTGCCCGATGTGCTGCTGCGGCAATGGACGCATTTCATCCTGCGCAAGGCCATGCAGAAGGCCACGGTGCTGGTGGCCCCGGTGCACGAGCTCGACGCCTTCGGGATCGAGGAGCTGGCCGGCAAGACCATCGTCACCTCCACGGTCAACGACGAACGCCTGGCCCGGTTCAGGGACAAGGGCGTGCACATGGTGCTCGACGGATCGCCCGAGGTCGAAGGCCATGTGATCGGGCCGGAACTGCTCGACGCCATGGTGCTCGCGGCCACCGGCAAGGCCGGCGAGGCCCTGCTCGAGGACGACTACCTCGCCATCATCACCGAGTCGGGGTGCAAGCCGCGCATCCTCTACCCGAATGGATTCAAGCGCGTCAACCGCTTCGCGTTCGTGATCCATCCCTTGTCGCAGGAATACTTCAAGGTGGTCAAGCCGATCGAGCTGCTGTCGCGTGTGTCGCCGCCGCTGCTGATGGATTCGCTCGAAAAGGCGATGGCCTATGCGCCGCCCTTCGTGTATTCCCGGGTCGACGGCATCCGCTCGCCGACCGGCGTCGAGGCGCAGGGCTGGCTGATCTCGGTCGGCGGAACGCCGCGCGAGATCATGCGCCACGGCCCGGAGTTCACCTACCGCCGCCTGCTCGACGCCGCGCAGATGGCCAAACGCCTGGGCGCGCAGATCATGGGGCTGGGTGCCTTTACCAAGGTGGTCGGGGACGCCGGCGTGACCGTGGCGCGCCGCGCCCCGCTGCCGATCACCACCGGCAACAGCTACAGCGCCTCGGGTGCCTTGTGGGCAGCGCACGATGCGGTGCTGCGCCTGCGCCTGCTGCCGCCGCCCAGGGGCAAGGAGCGGTTGGCGTTCAAGGCCATGGTGGTGGGTGCGACCGGCGCCATCGGCGCGGCCTGTGCGCGGCTGCTGGTGCGCGCCGCGGAGCAGGTCACGCTGGTGTCGCCCGAAACCGCCAAGCTGCTGGCGCTCAAGGAATCGATCCTGCGCGAGACGCCCGATGCCCGGGTGGTGTTGTCTGCCAGCGCCGACACGCATATCGGGGCGATGGACATGGTGGTCACCGCCACCTCCGGCGCGGGCAAGAAAGTGCTCGACATCATGAAGGTGAAGCCCGGCTGTGTGATCACCGACGTGGCGCGGCCGCTCGACCTGCCGCCCTCCGAGGTGGCCAAGCGCCCGGACGTGCTGGTGATCGAGTCGGGCGAGATCCTGCTGCCCGGCGACGTGCAGATGAAGAACATCGGCCTGCCCAAGAACGTGGCCTATGCCTGCCTGGCCGAGACCATCGTGCTGGCGCTGGAGGGGCGCTTCGAGAGTTTCACCGTGGGGCGCGCGATCGAATGGGGCAAGGTGCGCGAGATCTACCAGCTCGGGCTGAAACACGGCATGCGACTGGCGGCGATCTCGGGCGTCAACGGCGTGTTCACCGATGCCGACATCGAGCGCGTGCGCGAACTGGCGCTGGCAGCGCGTGCGCGCCAGGCGCGGCCGCGGCGCAGCACTGTGAAGCGCTCTGCGGCGGCCAAGCCGGCCGCTGCAGCGCCCAAGCCCAAGCGAGCACCCCAGCGGGCGCCTGCAGGGGCGGCTCCTGCCAGGCCTGCGCGCAAGCGGCCGGTGCGAGCCGTCGCGCCGGTGCCGGCCTGATCCGGGCGCACGGCGGTTTCACGGGGGACCGGCGCTGCGCCGGCGTGGTCGATCCAAGGCGGCCGCAACCCCTGCGCGGCACGTGGTCGCAGGCACTGCACAGCGGTCGCGGGCCGAGCCTGCGCCTACACTGCGGAGCTCGCAGCCACCCACCCCAACCCCCATGCACCACGTCCAACTCGGCCACAGCGATCTGCATGTCACGCCCATCTGCCTGGGCACGATGACCTTCGGCGAACAGGTCGACGAGGCCACGTCCCACACCATCCTCGCGCGCGCCACGGAGCGCGGGATCAACTTCCTCGACACCGCGGAGATGTACTCGGTGCCGACCCGCGCCGAGACTTTCGGCACCACGGAAGCCATCCTCGGCAACTGGTTCGCCCGCACGCCCGGCGCACGCCACAAGCTGGTGCTGGCGACCAAGGTGGCCGGGCCGTCGCGCGGCATGCCCTGGGTGCGTGCTGGCGCCGGCATGACGCCGCAGGACATCGTCGCCTCGTGCGAGGGCTCGCTCAGGCGGCTGCAGACCGATGTCATCGACCTCTACCAGATCCACTGGCCCGAGCGTCATGTTCCATCGTTCGGCACGCTCTATTACGACCCGGCCAAGGAGCGGACGCAGACCAGCATCCATGAGCAGCTCGAGGCGCTCGGCGCCCTGGTCCGCGCCGGCAAGGTGCGTTACATCGGACTGTCGAACGAGTCACCCTACGGCGTGCACGAGTTCGTGCGCATGGCCGAACAGCACGCCCTGCCGCGGGTGGCGTCGGTGCAGAACACCTATTGCCTGCTCAACCGCGCGGTCGACAACGGACTGGATGAGACCATGCACCGGCTGGGTGTGTCGCTGTTGGCGTATTCGCCGCTTGGCGTAGGCTTGCTCAGCGGCAAATACGACGCCAGCGGCACGGTAGGCCCGGACGCCCCCGCCCAGGCCCGCATCACCCGCTACGAGTCGGTGCGCAAGCAGCGCTGGGGCCGGCCTGAATCATTGGCAGCGGCACGCCGCTACAACGCGCTGGCACGTGCGCACGGGCTGACACCCACCCAGATGGCGCTGGCGTTCTGCTACACCAACTGGCGCGTGGCCAGCACCATCATCGGCGTGACCTCGCCCGCACACCTGGACGAGAATCTGGATGCTTGGGGCACCACGCTGTCGCCCGAGGTGCTGGCCGGCATCGACGCGATCCGCTGGGAGCTGCGCGACCCGGCGACCTGAGGCGCGCGGCGGGCGATGCGTCCCCGAACTGGCGCACCGGGCTGCCGGGCAAGGCCGCACTGCAGCGCACAGCACCGCGGCAGCCGGACAACCGTCCTGCCCGTGCCCTAGCGAAACACCACCGTTCGCGCGCCGTTCAGGAACACCCGGTGCTCGATATGGAACCGCACCGCGTTGGCCAGCGCGCGGCATTCCGAATCGCGCCCGGCGGCGGCGAGTTTGTCGGGGGTGTAGGTGTGGTCCACGCGCTCGACGATCTGCTCGATGATCGGGCCCTCGTCGAGGTCGGCGGTCACGTAGTGGGCGGTGGCGCCGGTCAGCTTGACGCCGCGCTCATGCGCCTGGTGGTAGGGCTTGGCGCCCTTGAACCCGGGCAGGAAGCTGTGGTGGATGTTCATCGCCCGGCCACGCAACTGGCGGCACAGGTCGTTGGAGAGCACCTGCATGTAGCGCGCCAGCACGACCAGGTCGGTGTGGGTGCTGGCAACGATCTCCAGCAGCTTCGCCTCCTGCTCCGGCTTGGTGGCGGCCGTGACCGGCAGGTGGATGTAGTCGATCTTGTGGGCTTCGACCATCGCGCGCAGATCGGGGTGGTTCGACACCACGGCGGCAATGTCCATCTTCAGTTCGCCGGTGCGGTGGCGGTACAGCAGGTCGTCCAGGCAGTGGTCGAACTTGGACACCATGATCAGCACGCGCGGGCGCTTCTCGCCGTCGTAGATCGCCCATTCCATCTGCTCGCGCCGGGCCACGTCCTGGAATTGCTCGCGCAGGCCATCGATGGAGGGGGTCTCGCCGGGTTCGCCGTAGAAGTTGATGCGCACGAAGAAGCGGCCGCTGATCACGTCGTCGAACTGCTGCATCTCGGTGATGTAGCACTGGCGCGAGGCCAGGAAACCCGATACCGCGGCCACCGTACCCAGACGGCTGTCGCAGGTGGCATTGAGGATGTAGTGGGGTTTGCCTTCCAGATGTACGGACATGGTGCGGGGTTCCTGCAAAAAGACGAAAGATGGCATCGCTCGGCGCTGGCGCCGTGGGGGGCAGTGTAGGCACAGGCCGGGGCTCCGGTTGTCTGCAAGCGACCGTGAGTGCAGTCGGAACGACCCGCCATGCGCCGGAGTCATGCCCCGGATGTGGCGGGCGCATGTCGTCAGACGACAACCCCAAGTCGCTAATTTGTCAGAGGTACCGGGGGCCGCCCCGTACCATTTCCGCCACGTCGATGCCCGCATTCGCGCTGCGTGACCCCTGTGAGAGAACCCCCGAGGACCTGCACCATGGCTGAAGAATTTGACGACGACCTGGACCTGAATACCCTCAATGACGAGGAACTCACCGAACAAGTCCACGACGACCTCTACAACGGCCTGCGCGACGAGGTGATCGAGGCCACCAACATCCTGCTCGGGCGCGGCTGGACGGCGGCCCGTGTGCTGGACGACGCGCTCGTCGAAGGCATGCGCATCGTGGGCGTCGACTTTCGCGACGGCATCCTGTTCGTGCCCGAGGTGCTGCTGGCCGCCAACGCGATGAAGGGCGGCATGGAGATCCTGCGCCCGCTGCTGGCCGAGACCGGCGTCGAGCCGATCGGCAAGATGGTGATCGGCACCGTCAAGGGCGACATCCACGACATCGGCAAGAACCTCGTGGGCATGATGATGGAGGGCGCGGGCTTCGAGGTGATCGACCTGGGCATCAACAACCCGGTGGAGAAATACCTGGCTGCGCTGGAGGAGCACAAGCCCGACATCCTGGGCCTGTCGGCGCTGCTGACCACCACCATGCCGTATATGAAGGTGGTGATCGACACGCTGAAGGAAAAGGGCCTGCGCGACGATTACATCGTGCTGGTCGGCGGCGCGCCTCTGAACGAAGAATTCGGCAAGGCGGTTGGCGCCGATGCGTATTGCCGCGATGCCGGCATTGCGGTCGAGACAGCCAAGACGCTGATCGCCGCGCGGCGCGCTGCGCGCTAGCCCGGAAGCTGGTCATGGGCGAGCGTGCGACCACCCTGGTGATTGCCTGCGGGGCCCTGGCGCATGAGATCGTCGCGCTGCAGCGGCTCAATGGCTGGTCGCACCTGGAGGTGACCTGCCTGCCCGCCGAGCTGCACAACCGGCCCGAGAAGATTCCGGGTGCGGTGCGCGAGAAGATCCGCCAGCACAAGGGGCGCCACGCGTCGATCTTCGTGGCCTATGCCGACTGCGGCACCGGTGGCCTGCTCGATGCCGTGCTGCAGGAGGAGGGCGTGGAGCGCATCCCCGGCGCCCACTGCTACGAGTTTTTTGCCGGCAGCGCGGTGTTTGCCGAACTGGCAGATGCCGAACCCGGCACTTTCTACCTGACGGATTTCCTGGCCTGGCACTTCGAGCGGCTGATCATGCAGGGCCTGGGCATCGACAGGCATCCGGAACTGCTGCCGCTGTATTTTGGCAACTACCGCCGGCTGGTCTACCTGTCGCAGCTGGAGTCGCCCGAGCGGCTGGCCGATGCCCGCGCCGCCGCCGCGCGCCTGGGCCTGGAATTCGAGCACCGCATTACCGGTTACGGGGATCTGGAACACAGCTTGCGCCGTGCAAGCGAAGGAGTGGTCTTTTGGCAAAACTGATCGTGATTTCCTGGCGCGACGTGCCAGCCCAGGTGCTGGTGAAACTGGGCCGCGAAACCGCCAAGGTGCAGTTGTCGCACCGCTTCCAGGAGGCGGTCGACCGCGCCGCCATGCGCGCCGGCAAGTCCGGCTCCGACGCCTACCTGGCCGACTGGAAGCGCAGCGACCCGCGCGCCTGCTCCGACGACATCCAGGCCGAGGCGGCTGCCGAGGCGGCGCGCATCGAGGCGCGGTATTCCGACGACGACCTGTTGCGCCTGATCCGGGCCCACGGGCTCGAAGAGCCGACCGGCCGCGCAGCGCCGCCGGTGGCAGGCGGAGACGCCTGATGTACGCCGTGCGCCGCTGGTCGGTGCGCCATGCCCGCGGCATGGAAATCTTCTACGCCGGGGTCGAGCGCCTGTTCGTGGCCCTGCACCCGGTGTGGAGCCGCATCGGTTACCAGCGGCTGGAAAAGCCGGTGGCGGTGGCCGAGAAGCTGTTCAAGGGATTCATGTTCGACTGCCAGATGTGCGGCCAGTGTGCGCTCAGTTCCACCGGCATGTCGTGTCCGATGAACTGCCCCAAGAACCTGCGCAACGGCCCCTGCGGCGGGGTGCGCGCCAACGGCAACTGCGAGGTCAAGCCCGACATGCGCTGCGTCTGGGTCGAGGCCTTCGAAGGCAGCCAGCGCATGGTGCAGGGCAGGGAGGCCATCAAGGTGGTGCAGTTCGCGGTCGACCGCCGTCTGCAGGGCCGCTCGACGCTGCTGCAGATCGCCCGCGACAAGGCCGCCATCACCAGCCCCGCAGCGGTGAAGACGCCATGAATTTCGAAGACGAACCGGTTCCCGGATATCCGCTGCCGATCCTGCCGGGGCATACCTCGCCCGGTCGCCTGGAGCGCCTGTTGCGCAAGGGCGTGTTCGCCGTCACGTCCGAACTCGATCCACCGGATTCCGCCGACCCCGACGACGTGTACCGCCGGGCGCGGGTGTTCGACGGTTATGTGGATGCGATCAACGCGACCGACGGCAGCGGCGCAAACTGCCACATGTCCAGCCTGGCGGTCTGCGCGCTGCTGACCCGGGTGGGGTATGCGCCGGTGATGCAGATCTCCTGCCGCGACAAGAACCGCATCGCGATCCAGGGCGACATCCTGGGCGGCGCCGCCATGGGGGTGTGCAACATCCTGTGCCTGACCGGCGATGGCGTGCAGGCCGGCGACCACCCGCAGGCCAAGCCGGTGTTCGACCTCGACTGCATGTCGCTGCTGGAGATCGGGCGCACGCTGCGCGACGACCACCAGTTTCAGAGCGGCCGCAAGATCACCTACGCCCCCCGGGTGTTCCTGGGCGCCGCGGCCAACCCGTTCGGCCTGCCTTTCGAGTGGCGCGCCGAGCGCCTGGCCAAGAAGGTGCAGGCGGGCGCGCAGTTCGTCCAGACCCAGTACTGCTACGACGTGCCGCGGCTGCGCGAGTTCATGAAGAAGGTCGAAGACCTGGGGCTCCTGGGCAAGGTCTTCATCCTCATCGGCGTCGGGCCGCTGCGCTCGGCCAAGGCCGGCGAGTGGATGCGCACCAACGTGCCCGGCATCCATATCCCCGACAGCATCATCAAGCGCGTGGCCGGTGCCGAGAAACAGGCCGCCGAAGGACGCCAGGTCTGCGTCGACATCATCCAGGAGATCCGCGAGATCAAGGGCGTGTCGGGCATCCACGTGATGGCCTACCGCCAGGAGGAATCCGTGGCCGAGATCATCCAGAAATCGGGTGTGCTGAACGGGCGTGTGCCCTGGTACCCCGGGCGCGACACTGCAACACCCAACCAACCACTCAAGGAAACCGCGTGACCGATACCGTCATCAGCTCTGCCACCCGCGAAGTCGTGATCGGCTTCGACCGCCCCTTCGTCATCATCGGTGAACGCATCAACCCCACCGGGCGCAAGATCCTGGCCGCGGAGATGCTGGCCGGCGACTACAGCCGGGTGATCGCCGATGCGCTGGCGCAGGTCGAGGCCGGCGCGCACATGCTCGACGTCAACGCCGGCATCCCGCTGGCCGACGAACCGGCGCTGCTGGCCAGGGCGATCGAACTGGTGCAGTCGATCACCGACGTGCCGCTGTCCATCGATTCGTCCATCGTCGCGGCGCTCGAATCCGGCCTGGCGGTCTACAAGGGCAAGGCGCTGGTGAACTCGGTCACCGGCGAGGAAGACCGCCTGGAGACGGTGCTGCCGCTGGTCAAGAAGTACGGCGCTGCGGTGGTGGCGATCTCCAACGACGAAACCGGCATCTCGCAGGACCCGAACGTGCGTTTCGCGGTGGCCAAGAAAATCGTCGAACGCGCCGCCGACTACGGCATCCCGGCCTGCGACATCGTGGTCGACCCGCTGGTGATGCCGATCGGCGCGATCAACCAGGCCGGTGTGCAGGTGATGGCGCTGGTGCATCGCCTGCGCACCGAACTCAAGGTCAACACCACCTGCGGCGCGTCGAACGTGAGTTTTGGCCTGCCCGAGCGCAACGGCGTCAACGCCGCCTTCCTGACTATGGCCATCGCCTCGGGCATGACCTCGGCCATCACCAACCCGCTGCATGAGGAGGTGATCCGCGCCACCATGGGCGCCGATGTGATGATGGGCCACGACCCCGACTGCGCGCGCTGGATCCGCAAGTTCCGCGCCGATCCGACGATGGGTGCCGATGGCGAAATGGGTCGTGGCCGGCGCGAGGTCGGCCGACGCAGGCGCGCCTGACCATGGTGGGCGGCAAGGACGCGCTGGTCGTATTCACCCCGTCGGGCCGGCGGGGCCGCTTCCCCATGGGCACGCCGGTGCTGCAGGCTGCACGCTCGCTGGGCGTGGACATCGATTCGGTCTGCGGCGGACGCGGCATCTGCGGCCGCTGCCAGGTCACGGTGGCGGTGGGTGAATTCGCCAAGCACGGCGTCAAGTCGCGCGCCGAGAATCTGACGCCGTTCGGCGCTGT
Organism: Rhodoferax sp.; assembly: GCA_031383745.1. Taxonomy (GTDB): domain Bacteria; phylum Pseudomonadota; class Gammaproteobacteria; order Burkholderiales; family Burkholderiaceae_C; genus CAISIP01. The sequence goes on from JANMZX010000201.1 coordinate 12,987, forward strand.
CGAGGAGGAATACTGCAAGACCCAGCCGATGGAGGCCGGCCGGCGCCTGTCCTGCTCGACCCAGGTGCTGGGCGACGTGGTGATCGACGTGCCCTCGGGCAGCCAGGTGCACCGCCAGGTGGTGCGCAAGGCCGCCGAGGCGCACGACATCGAACTCGATCCGGTGATCCGGCTGCACTTCGTCGAAGTGCAGGAGCCCGACATGCACGACCCGTCGGGCGACCTGCGCCGGCTGGAAGACGCGCTCGAGTTCGAGTGGCGGCTGACCAACCTCGCGTGCGATGTGCGGGTGCTGCAGCAATTGCAGCAGGCGCTGCGCGAAGGCGGCTGGAAGGTGACCGTGGCCGTGCACGGCGAGAGCCAGATCATCGCCGTGTGGCCCGGTTTTCGCGAACATGCCTATGGCATCGCGATCGACGTGGGCTCCACCACGATCGCCGCGCACCTGTGCAACCTGGCCACCGGCGACGTGGTCGCGGCCGCCGGCATCATGAACCCGCAGATCCGCTTCGGCGAAGACCTGATGAGCCGGGTGTCGTACGTGATGATGAACCCCGGCGGCGAGCGCGAGATGACCGACGCGGTGCGTGGCGCCATCAACGAACTCGCCACCGATGTGGCGGGACAGGTCGGCATCCCGGCCACCGACATCCTGGAGGCCAC
>JANMZX010000211.1:0-1889 GCA_031383745.1 Rhodoferax sp.
CCCCAGGCTGATGCTGTTGATCGCGTCGTTCAGGCGGTAGACCTGCTGCCCGCGCACCCGGCTCCACACGAACTCCGCGCCGATCATGAGAAGGAACACCGGCGTGGCCAGCACGATGACCTGGCTCGGGCTCATCCGCAAAACTCCGCGCGATGCGCTGCAGTGCGCGCCTGCTTGGGGTGGCCCGGCACCGCGCGCATCAGGAAACCTTGGCGCGGCATGCTGCGGTGCGAGCATCTTTGGGCGCCCGGGCAATGCGCATCGGTACGGCCCCCGGCTGCGCGGTGGGGTGATCCTGCCGACGCCAGCCTCATGTGGTGACCTCGTCGTGCCATTCGTCGTCCAGATGGGAGGTGTCGGCCCAGCCCACGACCGTCAGGCCCTGGGGGGTCCACAACAGGCGGTTGATGCTGGCATTGCCCAGCGTCCAGGTGCGCGGCGCCCGCTCGTCCAGGCCGGTCGCGCCGCGGTACAGCACATCCAGTACGCCGCCATGGGCCACCAGAACGATCTGGCTGCCGATGTGCCGTTGCGCCAGCGCGTGGGTGGCACGCTCGACGCGCTCCCGCACCGCCACCAGCGTTTCCCCCTGCGGCGGCGCCCACAGCGGGTCGCGCGCGCGCCAGCGGGCGGTCTCGAGGGGCCACTGCGTCTCGAGCTCGGTGAAGGTCTTGCCCTGGTAGCTGCCGAAACCGCGCTCGCGCAAGCCGGGCTCGGTGATGGTCTGCAGGCCGACGGCGGTGGCGATCGACTGGGCGGTGTCCCAGGCGCGCAACAGGTCACTGCTGTATACGGCGCTGATCGGCTCGCTGGCGGCCAGCGCGCGCGCCAGCCGCTGCGCCTGCCAGCGGCCGTTTTCGTTGAGGGGAATGTCGAGCTGGCCCTGGATGCGGGTGTCCACGTTCCAGGCGGTTTCGCCGTGTCGAACGGCGATGATGCGGGTGGCTTGCATGCCCGCATTTTAGGAGCGGACGTCAGCGCGGGATTTCGATCACGACCCGCCGCAGTCCCGCAGGTGTCGCCGGAAAACCCTGCATCGCCGCCTGCGCCATGGCAGGCAGGATGGCCTCGTCGTCGGACCAGCGGCCGTCGTGCCTGGCGCGGCTCTCGAACACCACCTGTGCATCCGACAGACGGCGCACGACGATGGACAACTCGCGCCGGTAGTAGGGGTAGTCGAACTGCATGTTCAGCGACGGGTAGCGCATCAGCAGGCCATAACGGCCCCAGGTGGGTTGCGCAACCGCGTAACCGCCCACATAACGCGGATCGTCCCAGGGTGCCTGCGGGTCGCGGAACATGCGCACATCGAGTTGCACCGAGTACTGGGGGGCGGCGTCGTCGCGCTGCATGCCGGCGTTGGCCAGTGCCGCGACGGCCAGTGCCTCGAGTGCGGCACTCTGCGCTGCCTGCGCCTGTTGCGAGGGCAGGCGCTCGAAGCGGTAGCGCAGTGGTGGTGTCAGGGCCGCCGTGGCGGCAGTGGAGTAGGTGGTGACGTCGGAATCCACGATCCGCATGCCGGAGCACGCCGACAGCAGCAGGGCCATGGTCAATGCGGCGGTGGTTGCGAATTGCATCGGTTTCTCCCTGGGTGCCGGTCGGTCTGTCGGGCGGTGCACGATCCCGCGTGCACTCAGGTGTCGAACCGGACCACCTGCAGTTCGGGCACGGACGCGGCGCTGAAGTCATCCGGATCGAACGCCTTGTCGCCGTCGGGCGACGCCACGCCACTGGCCGTGAGACCCTGAAAATCGTGCAGCGTTCCATCCATCAGGTGCGATGGCGCCACATTCTGCAGCGCCGAGAACATGCTCTCGATGCGGCCGGGGTGCTTCCTGTCCCACTCCTGCAGCATCTGCCCCACCTGCTTGCGCTGCAGGTTGGTCTGG
>JANMZX010000216.1:0-7394 GCA_031383745.1 Rhodoferax sp.
TCCATGATGTGCTCGACCTCGACCAGCTGGTTGGCCTTGAGCGTGCCGCCGGTCGACACCAGATCGACGATGGCATCGGCCATGCCGGTCAGGGGCGCGAGTTCCATGCTTCCGTACAGCTTGATCAGGTCGACATGCACGCCCTTGGCGGCAAAGAAATCGCGGGCGATGGCGAGGTACTTGGTGGCGACCGTCAGGCGCGAGCCCTGCCTGACCGCCGACGCATAGTCGAATCCGGCGCGCACCGCGACGCTGATCCGGCAGCGCGCGATCTGCAGATCCAGCGGCTGGTACAGGCCCTCGCTGCCATGCTCGATCAGCGTGTCGCGCCCGGTGATGCCCATGTCCGCGCCACCGTACTGCACGTAGGTGGGCACATCCGTGGCGCGCACCACCAGCACCCGCACCTCGGGCTGGTTGGTGTCAAGGATCAGCTTGCGGGAGCGCTCGGGATCGTCCAGGACCTGGATACCGGCCGCCGCCAGCAGGGGCAGGGCTTCCTCGAAGATGCGTCCCTTGGATAGCGCCAGGGTGATCATGCCGCGCACCCGGTGCGGCACAGACATGCCGGTTGCCCCCCAATGGGCTGGTGTGCACGGCGCACGCCAGCACGCGCAAGCAGGCTATCCATGGGTCTTCCATTCGTCGGGGGTCAGGGTCTTCATGGACAGCGCGTGCACCTCGTCGGTGTGCATCTTGGCGCCCAGGGTCGCATAGACCATCTGGTGGCGCTGCACCGCGCGCTTGCCCTGGAAGGCGGACGACACGATGGTCGCATACCAGTGCCGGCCGTCGCCTTCCATGGTGCAGTGCTCGCAGGGCAGCCCGGCGAGGATGATGTGCTTGAGTTCTTCAGCGGTCATGTCATGGAGCCTGTTCAACTGCGGATCTTGTAGCCGATGCGCAGCAGGTGTACGGCCACCGCGCTGGCGACCAGCAGGGCCGCCGAAAGTATGCCCAGGCTCAGCCAGGGTGACGCGTCGCTGATGCCGAAAAAGCCGAAACGGAAACCATCGATCATGTAGAAGAAGGGGTTCACATGACTCACCTTCTGCCAGAACGGCGGCAGCGACCCGATGGAATAGAACACGCCGCTGAGGAAGGTCATGGGCATGATGACGAAATTCTGGAACGCCGCCAGCTGGTCGAACTTCTCGGCCCACAGGCCGGCGATCAGCCCCAGGGTGCCCAGCAGCGCCGCGCCCAGGATCGCAAATGCGACGATCCACTGTGGCGCGACCAGGCTGGGAACTGCAAAGAACGATGTCACCACCAGTACACCGAACCCGACCACCAGCCCGCGCACCACCGACGAGGCCACGTAGGCGAAGAACCAGCTCCAGTGCGACAGCGGCGTGAGCAGCAGGAACACCAGGTTGCCCATGATCTTGCTCTGGATCAGCGACGACGAGCTGTTGGCGAAGGCGTTCTGCAGCACGCTCATCATCACCAGGCCCGGAACCAGGAAGGCGGTGTAGGAGATCGTGTTGTAGACCTTCACATGGTCCTCGAGCACGTGGCCGAAGATCAGCAGGTACAGGATGGCCGTGAGCACCGGTGCGGCGACGGTCTGGAAGCCGACCTTCCAGAACCGCAGCACTTCCTTGTAGAACAGGGTGCGCCAGCCGGTCATGGCGCGACCCCGGCGACGGAATCGCGGTGCTGCGTCATGACATCGAGGAACACGTCTTCGAGGTCGGCCTTGCGGATCTCGACGTCCTCGGCGCGCAAGCCCGCCTCGCGCACGGCGCTCAGGTAGTTCTCGATCTCCAGGGCATCGTGCGCCGGGAACTGCACGATGCGCCCGGTCACGCGCGCCTTGGCGGCCAGCGCGGGTGGCAGCTCGGCATCCAGCTTGAACCGCAGAACGTTGCTCGATGCGGCCTTGAGCAGTTCGCTGGTGCGGTCCAGCGCGACGACGCGGCCCGACTTGAGCATGGCGATCCGGCCGCACAGGGCCTCGGCCTCCTCGAGGTAATGCGTGGTCAGCAACACCGTGTGTCCCTGCTTGTTGAGCTTGGCGATGAAATGCCACAGCGTCTGGCGCAGCTCCACATCCACACCGGCAGTCGGTTCGTCGAGGACGATCACAGGCGGCTTGTGCACCAGGGCCTGCGCCACCAGCATGCGCCGCTTCATGCCACCCGACAGCTGGCGCATGTTGGCGCCGGCCTTGTCGGTCAGCCCCAGGCTTTCCAGCAGTTCATCGATCCAGGCGCCGTTGTTGCGCACGCCGAAGTAACCGGACTGGAACAGGAGCGCTTCGCGCACATTGAAAAATGGGTCGAAGACCAGTTCCTGGGGCACCACCCCGAGCTTGCGCCGGGCTTGCGCGTAGTCGGTCTGGACGTCGCTGCCCAGCACCATCACCCGGCCACTGGTTGCGCGCGTCAGCCCGGCGAGAATGCTGATCATGGTCGTCTTGCCGGCGCCGTTGGGCCCCAGCAAGCCGAAAAACTCGCCCTGCTCGATATCCAGGCTCACAGCGTCGAGCGCCATGAAGGCGTTGTGGGATGGACCGCGGGGGGAAGGGTAGGCCTTGGAAACCGACTGGAACGAGATGGCGAGCATGAGAGCCGGCAATTTTAGCCGGTCGGATCAGGCCGCCGGCAGCAGTTCGGCGATTCCGTACAGGACGGCGAGGTCGCGCAGGCGCTGTGGCATGGACCGGATGCTGATCGCCTTGCCGAGATGCTGGCCTTCGCGCCGGCACTCGAGCAGCACCGCCAGCGCCGACGAATCGAAGCGGCCCAGGGCCGATGCGTCCACCACCACCGTGGGCCCGGGCTCGGACTGCAGGCCCTGCAACAACATTGTCAGGCAGGCGTTGGCCTGCACGCTGGTCAGGTCGGCCGGAAGCACCAGCACGCTCAGCCCTTCTTGGCGTTGGCCTTGTTGCGCTCGCCCAGGATGCCGATCAGGCCATCGACGCCCTTGGCGTTGATCTCCTGCGCGAACTGGCTGCGGTAGGTCTCGACCAGCCAGACGCCAAGCACGTTCAGGTTGAATATTTGCCAGCCACTGCCCTGCCCCGGGGTTTTTTCCAGGCGGTAGTCGAGCTGGATCGGGTCGCCTCGGCCCTTGACTTCGGTGCGCACCACGACCTCCTTGTCGTCTGCCGCAGCACGCAGCGGTTTGACGACGATGGTCTGGTCGCTCACCTGCGACAGCGCGCCGGCATAGGTGCGAACGAGCAGGGTCTTGAATTCATCCTGCAGCCGCTTTTGCTGCTCCGGCGTGGCCTGGCGCCAGGCTGGGCCCACGGCAGAGGCGGTCATGCGCTGGAAGTTGACGTTGGGCATGATCTTCTGGTCGACCAATGCGACGATGCGCGACACATCGCCCGCCTGGATCGTCTTGTCGGCCTTGAGGCTGTCGATCACTTCGGACGACAGGCGCTTGATGAGCGCATCCGGCAATTCGTCGGCTGCCAGGGCGGGCACTGCAGTAAGCCAGCCGGCACCTGCGATCAAGAACGGGAGAACCAGGGTCAAACTGCGACGTAGCATGTCAGGTCTTTCAAATAGGAACAGGGGTATCCGCCTTCCTTAACGCATCAGGCTCCGCTCTGGCCGACCGGCAACCGCCGGTGCACCGGCGTTGCTCAGCGGACTGGTGGTTTGGCGCCTGGGGTTTCTTCAGGTGGATCACCGTCATATACCGCGTTGCGGCGTCGCTGCAGAAACGCGTCGCGCGTGAAGGTGTATTTGTCGAACGCCACCTCGTCCAGTGCGTCGCCCGCGCGCAACAACCCGGCGCGGGTGTCCAGCAGATCGATCAGCTTGATCGAGTTGCGGGTCGGGATGTGGTCCAGGTTGCCCACGATGTCGCCCGCCATGTCGACGGGCATCGCAAACGCATCGCGCACGGTGTAGGGCCCCAGGAAAGGCAGCACCAGGTAGGGGCCGCTGGGCATGCCCCAATGCCCGAGGGTTTGACCGAAGTCCTCGCGCTGGCGCTCGATGCCGGCTTCACTGGCGACGTCCAGCACCCCGCCGAGGCCGAACACGGTGTTCACGTTGAAGCGCATGAAGTTGTTGGCAGCCGCCCGCGGCTTGAGTTGCAGCACGCTGTTCACGAAAGACCATACGTCATCGAGGTTGCCCAGGAAGTTGGTGACACCGGCGCGCACCAGGGCCGGGGTGAGGGCCTGGTAGACAGTGGCTGCCGGCTTGAACACCACCCTGTCGACACCATCGTTGAATTCGTAGACGCCGCGGTTGAACGACTCGAACGGATCGCGTGGGTTGCCGTCCGGCCGGGTCGCGCACCCGCTGCCCGCAACGGCCAGCACCGCCATGCACAGGGCGCGCTGCGCGAACAGTCCCGGGCCGGGGCTGCAAAATATTGTCATTTCTTGTCCTTGGTTCCCTGCGGTGCGCTTGAGTCGGCAGCCTTGCTGTACAGGAACTGGCTGATCAGGTTTTCCAGAACCACGGCCGACTGCGTGCTCGAAATGGTATCACCAGCAGCCAGGGTCTTGCTTTCGGCGCCCGGCTCCAGGCCCAGGTATTGCTCGCCCAGCAGACCGCTGGTGAGGATCTTGAGCGAACTGTCCTTGGGAAACACATACCGGGTCTCCAGGGAAATCGCGACCCGGGCCTGGAAGGTCTTGTCGTCGAAGGTGATCGACTCGACCCGGCCCACCAGCACACCGGCGCTGCGCACGGCCGCCTTGGCCTTGAGGCCACCCACGTTGTCGAACTTGGCGTCGATCTTGTACGTCTTCTGGAAATTGAGGCTGAGCAGATTGGCCGCCTGCAGCGCCAGGAACAGCACCGCCGCCATGCCCACCAGTACGAACAGGCCCACCCAGACATCGTTTTTTGATTTTTGCATTCTGTCCTCCCGGGAATCACAAACTGAACATCATGGCCGTCAGGATGAAATCCAGGCCCAGCACCGACAAGGACGCGACCACCACCGTGCGTGTGGTCGCCTTGGAAACCCCCTCCGGCGTGGCCTGGGCCTCGTAACCCTGCAGCAGGGCGACGAAGGTCACCGTCGTGCCGAACACCAGGCTCTTGATCAGGCCGTTGCCGACATCGCGCCAGACATCGACGCCGCCCTGGATCTGGCTCCAGAAAGATCCGGCATCGACACCGATCAACAACACGCCGACCACCCATCCGCCGATGATGCCCATGGCGCTGAAAACCGCCGCCAGCATCGGCATCACGATCACGCCGGCCCAGAAACGCGGCGCCAGGATGCGCTGCACCGGGTCCACCGCCATCATCTCCAGCACGCTGATCTGCTCGCCAGCCTTCATCAGGCCGATCTCGGCCGTGAGCGAGGTGCCCGCGCGCCCGGCAAACAGCAAGGCTGTCACCACCGGACCCAGTTCCCGTACCAGGGTGAGTGTGACGAGCAGGCCCAGGGCCTCCGACGATCCGTAACGCTGCAGGGTGTAATAACCCTGCAACCCGAATACGAAACCGACGAACAGGCCCGAAACCGCGATGATCGCCAGCGAGTAGTTGCCCAGGAAGTGCATCTGGTCGCGCACCAGGCCAAAGCGGCGGAAGGTCGGGCCGACCAGCGCCAGCAACCGCACGAACAGGCGCGCGCCCTGCCCGAGCCGGGCCAGCCAGGCGCGGGTTTCGAGGCCGACGTCAGACGGGCGGTACCAACTCATCGGCGGGCCCCGAGGTGGCAGCGGGTCATGCGCGGCCCCACCAGCCGGCCGACCGCGCGGGGTGCGACCCGCAGCCACCGAAATCGTCGTCGATCGACGGCCCGGGATAGTGGAACCGCACCGGGCCGTCGGGATCGGCGTTCACATACTGTGCCACCAGCGGATCGGTACTCTGGCGCACGTGTTCGGGAGTGCCCTCGGTAGCCACCTTGCCGTTGGCCAGGATGACCACGTGGTCGGCGATCGCGAATGTCTGCTCCAGTTCGTGCGACACGAACACACTGGTCAGGCCCATGGAATCGTTGAGTTCGCGGATCAGACGCGCCGCCGTGCCCAGCGAGATCGGGTCGAGCCCGGAGAACGGTTCGTCGTACATGATCAGTTCCGGGTCGAGTGCGATGGCGCGTGCCAGCGCGACGCGACGCGCCATGCCACCGGACACCGCGCTGGGCATCAGGTCGCAGGCGCCACGCAGGCCGACGGCGTTGAGTTTCATGAGGACGATGTCGCGGATCAGCGGGTCTGGCAGTTGGGTATGTTCACGCAAGGGAAAGGCCACATTCTCGAATACGCTCAAATCGGCAAACAGCGCACCGAACTGGAACAACATGCCCATGCGTCGGCGCGCAGCATACAGGGCGGTCGGGTCCATCGCACCCACGTCTTCGAAACCTGCGCCCCCGTAGAGCCGCAACTCGCCCTTCTGGGCCCGGTTCTGCCCGCCGATCAGGCGCAGGATGGTGGTCTTGCCACCACCGGAAGCGCCCATCAGCGCCGTTACCTTGCCCCTCGGGATGGTGAGCGACACCGCATCGAGAATGACGCGTTCGCCATAACCGAAGCTGAGGTCGCGCAGTTCTACAAGGGCAGTGGACGGAGAAGCCGGCATGAAAAAAACAAACGCCGGACACAGGCCGGCGTTTGCATGATAAGGGATTATCCCGGGGCTGTGGTTCAGCGCGGGAGATCACTGAAACCCATGAGGAACTCGTCCACCGCACGGGCCGCCTGACGGCCTTCGCGAATGGCCCAGACCACCAGGCTCTGCCCCCGGCGCATGTCTCCCGCGGCGAACACCTTGGGCTGGTTGGTCTGATAGCCGCCACTGAACTCCGTACTGGCCTTGGCATTGCCTCGGGCGTCGCGGCTGACTCCGAACGCGTCGAGCATCGAGGCCACCGGGGACACGAATCCCATGGCCAGCAGCACCAGATCCGCCTTCAACACCTGTTCCGAGCCGGCCACTTCGACCATCTTGCCGTCCTTCCATTCGACGCGCACCGTCTTCAGGCCGCTCAACCGGCCCTTGTCGCCGATGAACTCCTTGGTCGAAATCGCAAATTCACGCTCGCAGCCCTCCTCATGGCTGGAACTGGTGCGCAGCTTGATCGGCCAGTACGGCCAGGTCATCGGCCGGTTTTCCTCCACCGGAGGCTGCGGCATGACTTCGAACTGCGTGACGCTGGCCGCGCCATGGCGATTGCTGGTGCCCACACAGTCGCTGCCGGTATCGCCGCCGCCGATCACGATCACATGCTTGCCGTCCGCGCGCAACTGGTCCTTGAGCTTGTCGCCCGCGTTCACCTTGTTCTGCTGCGGCAGGAATTCCATGGCGAAATACACGCCCTGCAGTTCGCGGCCTGGCACCGGCAAGTCGCGCGACTGCTCGGCGCCGCCGGTGAGCAGGACGGCATCGAAATCGGCCAGCAACCGGGCCGGGGTCAGCGTTTCCCTGGCCCAGTTCGTGACCTTCGAG
>JANMZX010000260.1:0-2227 GCA_031383745.1 Rhodoferax sp.
CGAGGAGTTGCCCGCCGTGAAGGACGCATACGACACCTTGCCGGGGTTGGCCTTGGTCCAGGCCACGAACTCGGCGACGTTGCTGGCCGGCACGCCGGCATGCACTGCCATCACCATGGCCGAGCCGAGGAAATTGGTGACCGGCTTGAAGTGCTTGTCCGGGTCGTAGGGCAGCTTGGCAAAGGTGTGCGGGTTGATGGTGAACATGCTGGTGTTGGCCAGCAGCAAGGTGCTGCCGTCGGGCGCCGCCTGCATCACGTGTTGCGCCGCGATGATGCCGGAGCCGCCCGGCTTGGCATCCACCAGCACGGTCTGGCCGCTGTTTTGCTTGATCACCTCTGCCACCTGGCGCAGGGCGGTGTCCAGGGTGTTGCCGGCGGCAAACGGAACCACCACGCGGATCGGCCGGTCGGTGGCCGACTGCGCAAACGCGCGCGGCAGCAGGGCCACGGCCGGCGTGGCCGCCAGGGTTCGGAGAATGGAACGTCTTTGCATGGGGATGGTTGTAGGTTGGTCAAGGAGGGGAAGGGGTGGCGGCGACGCCGCGGACCAGCGCCATCAGATGCCGGGCCACAGCGGGGGCCTGTTCGAGCGGTGTCTGGTGGCCGGCCTTGTCGAGCCATTCCATCCGGGCGTGCGGCAGCAGGCGCTGCAGTTCCTCGGACGCAGCCGGCGGGGTGACCTTGTCTTCTCGCCCGCAGACGATCAGGGCAGGCAGGCGCAGTGTCGCGAGCAGGGGGCGGTGGTCACTGCGGCCGATGATGGCGCGCGTCTGGCGGATCGCCGCCGCGGCACCCACGGCGAGCATCATGCTGCGCATGCCGTCGACCAGTGCCATGTCCTGCAGGCTGTCGGGGTGCAGGCTGAACGTGATGATGCCCTCCACCGTGCGCTCGAAATTGCGCCCCAGCGCGGCAATGGTCTTCTCGCGCAGCACGGTGCTCTCGGAGGTCTCGACCGCGGCGGAGCTGTCCACCATCGCCAGCGCCTGCATGCGCCCGGGGTGCGCGGCCAGCAGGCCGAGTGCCACATAGCCGCCCATCGAGAAGCCGCAGACGACCAGTGGCACGCCCGGGGGCAGATCGGCCACCAGGCGCCAGGCGTCATCGGCCATGGCGCTGATCGACTCCTGGCTCAGCACATCGGCGATGCGGATGTCGGGCGCGTCGGGATGGGTGTTCAGCGCGTCGACCACCCGGTCCCAGATCGCGGTGGTGTTGAACATGCCGGGAACCAGCAGGAGGACGGGCTTCATGGGGTTTCCGGCGCCAGCGCGCGGGCCTGCTGGCGCAATTCGCGCTTGAGGATCTTGCCCACCGGGTTGCGCGGCAGAACCGGCACCTGCAGCAGGTATTCGGGCAGCTTGAAGGCGGCGATGTGCTGTTCGTTGCGCAGGTAGTCGACCAGGTCCTGCAGCCGCAGGCTGTGCCCGTCGATCGCGGCGACACACGCGCACAGCTTCTCGCCCATCACCGGGTCGGGCACACCGACGACGGCCACCTCGCGCACACCGGGGCAGGCCGACAGCAGGCCTTCGATCTCCTCGCTGGAGATGTTCATGCCGCCGCGGATCACCAGGTCTTTCGAGCGGCCCACGTAGCGGTAGTACTGCAGCCGGTCGCCGCCGATCTCGAACAGGTCGCCGGTGCAGTAGTACCCCTGCGCATCGAAGGCGCGTGCGCTCATCTCCGGTGCGCGGTAGTAGCCGCTGAACACGGTCGGGCCGGCAAAACGCAGCTCGCCGGGCCGGCCGGCCTGCGTGATGTCCTCCCCGGTGTCGAGGTCGACCAGCCGGGTGCGGATCTTGCGCGTGGTGGAGATGCGCCAGTCGAGACCGGCCACGCCGGCGCGCGGGAAATACTGAGCGCGCAGCGCCGGGTCGGGGATGTCGATATCGCTGCCCGACAGCGCCGCGCCTTCGTTGGAGCCGAAGTAGTTGATGATCTGCACGCCGTACTGCTCGGCAAATTCGCGCAGCATCCACTCGGACAGCGGCGCCGACCCCGACCCGATGCGCGACAGGCGCTTGAAGTCGATGTCCTCCAGCAGCGCCGTGTTCTGCAGCAGCATGTTCAGGATGGCGGGTGGCGCCACGGTGTAGTCGATACGCTCCTCGCGCAGCTGCTGCAGGAACACCGGCAGGCTGAACGGATGGTGCTGCACCACGGTACCGCCGAGTGCCAGCCAGGTGGCGAAGGCGCTGGAGATACCCGACATGTTGACCAGC
>JANMZX010000156.1:0-16217 GCA_031383745.1 Rhodoferax sp.
GGCGCCCTTCACCGAGGACGGTTTCAAGGCGTTCAATGAGCTTTACGTCGGCACGCTGGCGCGCTGGGGGATCTACCGCGACGGCGTGAATCCGGTCGCACGGGCCAACACCTGCCCGGTCGTGGCGCCGCCGCCCGAGCCGGGCTTTCACGCCTTCTGCTTCACCACCGCAGCGCCAGGCGCGCCCCACAGCTTCGTCGTGGCCGGCAGCGGCGAGGCGCCCGAGGGCAAGGGCAACTACCGCGACCATATCGTGGCGCGCGGCGATACCAGTGCCACCGGCCTGCGCCGCAAGGCGGTCTGGGTGCTGGACGAGATGGAACGCCGCATGGCGGCGCTTGGCGGCTCATGGCAGAGTGCGACCGCGGTGCAGATGTACACCGAGCACAACGCCTACCCGCTGCTGGTCGACGAACTGGCGCGCCGCGGTGTGCTGCGCAGCGGCCTGACCTGGCAGCTCAACCGCCCTCCGGTGCGCGAGATCGACTACGAGATGGACTGCCGCGCGGTGCACGTCGAACAGGTGGTCGAGGGCTGAGCCTGCAGCAATCCGCGGCATTGGCGGATGGCCCGGGCCGGCACTGGCGCATTTGCGCGTGAGCGTCCTACCTCCGCCCCCCGCCCCGCACCATCAGCACACCCGCGCCCACCAACAGCGCAATGCCGGCCAGCGCCATCGTGTTCGGGATGTCGCCCCACACCGCCCAGCCGATCAGCAGCGCATACAGCAGGCTGGTGTAGCGAAACGGCGCGATGACGCTCATCTCGCCTTCGCGCATGCCCAGGATCACGAAGTAGTACCCGCCGCTGAGGAACACGCTGGCGGTGGCAAGCAGCGCCAGTTGTGCGCCGGTCACGGCGTGCCAGCCATCGACGAGGCTCACGGCGCCGGCCAGCACGGTCACCGTGGCGGCGGTGGCCAGTGTCACCATCACCGACGGCACGGTGGGCGGGATGACCCTGGTCAGGACGTCCCGGGCCGCATGCAGCATCGTTGCCAGCAGGCAGACCAGGGCCCAGCCATTGAAGCCCGCAGCCCTGGGCTGCACGATCAGCATCACACCGACGAACCCGCCGACGATCAGCAACCAGCGCGTCGCGCCTACGGGTTCACGCCACACCAGGGCCGCGTACAGGGTCAGGAACAGGGGCGACGCACTGTTGATCGCGGTGGCATTGCCGATGGGCATGTGGAACAGTGCTCCCAGGTAGGCCATCGTTGCCAGGGCGTCGATCACCGAGCGCAGCAGCACCGGGCCCTGAACCAGCTGGCGCAGCGGGTCCGGGCCGAACGAGGCCTTGGCGCGCAGCAGGCCCATGTGGCGCGCGATCACGAGCATCAGCGCGGTGGCAAACATGCCGCGCAGGCAGATCAGCTGCGCCGCTGGAAGCGATTGGCTGAGGTATTTGACCAGCCCGTCGTTGGCCAGGAAACTCGCCATTCCAATGGACATCGCGACGATGCCGCGCCGGTTGGCAGCGGATGGGGCGGTGGGCATCTGGGCCTGTGTGGGTGGGGGCGTGCGCGACATGCCGGCCTGCGGCATGGCGGTGGCCGTGGCGCGAGGCCTACCGGGGTTGCAGGCTACCCAGGTCGAATGCAGTGTCTGCCGCCTGCTCCGGGGAGGGCGAGATGCCGGCGTCCATCAGCTTGCGCGCCTGCAGGTGCTCGCGCCCGGCATTGATCGTGTCCACCGCCACCAGCGTGCCGGCGCGGAAGTAGTACACACTGAACGGGCCCGCCGCCATGTCGCCGCGCACGACCCACTGGTCCGCACCGGCTGACAGGCCGGCCATCTGCAGCTTCTTGTCGTACTGGTCGCTCCAGAACCAGGGTGTGGTGGCAAACGGCCGCTCCTGACCCATCAGCGCGGCTGCCACCGACTTGCCCTGCTCGGTGGCGTTGTTCACCGATTCCAGGCGCAACAAGCTGCCGTCCGCGAGCCGGCGTGCGGTGCAGTCGCCGGCGGCAAAGACCAGCGGGTCGGCGGTGCGCCCGCAGGCGTCCACCACGATGCCGCGCTCGCAGTCCAGTCCTGCCTCACGGGCCAGGCCATCGTTGGCGCTCACGCCGATACCCACCACCACCAGGCCGGCCGGGAACACCGTGCCATCGGCCATGCGCACGCCGCTCACGGCGCCGTCCGCGCCCGTGTCGATGGCGGCAACCTGTGCGTCCAGCACCAGCTGCACGCCGTGCCCGCGGTGCAGCTCGGCAAACCATTCCGACAGGCGCGGCGCCAGCACGCGGCCCAGCAGGCGGGGAGCGGCTTCGAGCACCGTCACGGCCAGGCCCTTCTTGCGCGCCGTGGCCGCCACCTCCAGCCCGATGAAACCCCCACCGACCACCACCACGGGGCGCTGGTGCTCCGCGCACTGCGCCATGCAGGTGGCAATCGTGCTGGCGTCGTCACGCGAGCGCAGCAGGCACACGCCCGCGGCCTGCCCGCCCGGCACCGGCAGCGGCCGGGGGGTGGAGCCAGTGGCGAGCACCAGTCCGGCGTAGTCCAGCGTGGTGCCATCCGCCAGTGTCAGGCGCCGCTGCGCACGGTCGATGGCGGTCACCCGGCTGCCGGTGCGCAAGTCGATGTTCTTGCGGGCCAGCGCTTCCGGCGCGCGCATTGCGAGCTGGATCTCCTGCATCTCGCCGGCCAGCCAGGCCTTGGACAGGGGAGGGCGGTGGTACGGGCCGTGGGGCTCGTCACCCAGCAGCAGGATCGCGCCGTCGTGCCCGAGCGTGCGCAATGCTTCGGCTGCCTGGACGCCGGCCTGGCCCGCTCCCACAATGATGGTGGGCGCGGTCATGGCAGGGACCTGCGTGCGTTGATGGACGTGGCGATGGGCATGGTGTCGATGACTCCTCGGGTTACTGCGGGCAACCGGTGCCGGGCGCCGGGGCCGCAGGGGATGGGCGGCTGTCGGCGCGCCGTGCGATTCCTGTTGCGCATGGTACCCGGGCGCGGCGGTGTCGCCTGGGTTGCCGGCGTCCGGACGTGACACTGCCAAAATCGGAAGTCCATCCTTACCGCCTGCCGCATGCCATTACCTTCCCGCCTCGTCACGTTGTCCGGCACCACCAACTTCCGCGACCTGGGAGGTTATGCCGGCCTTGACGGGCGCATGGTCCATTGGCGCAAGCTGTTTCGCTCCGATCACCTGGGCGCGCTCACCCCGGAGGACATCGCCGTGCTGTCGGCATTGCGCCTGTCGCGCGTCGCGGACTTCCGCGGTGCGATGGAGCGCGAGGAGCAGGCCTGCGCGATGCCCGGCGTGGCCGTTTATTCGCTGCCGATCGACCCGACGGTGGTGCAGGGCATGAAGGACCTGATGGCCGCCGGCCAACACCTCACCGCGCAGGAGACGGTGCGCCTGATGGAGCACACCTACCACGCATTCGTGCACCACAATGCCGACCGGTTTGCCGCGCTGTTCGCCTTGCTGCTCGAGAGCGACCAGCCACTGGTGTTCCACTGCACGGCCGGCAAGGACCGCACCGGTTTTGCGGCTGCCATGATCCTGCTTGCGCTGGGTGTGCCACGCGAGGTGGTGATGCAGGACTACCTGCTGACCAACACCCACTACCGCATGCCGAACCCGGCCAACTCGGAGCTTCCGCGCGAGGCGCTGCAGGTGTTGTGGCGGGTCCAGCAGGAGTTTCTCGACGCCGCCCTCAAGGCGGTGGATACCGACTTTGGCGGGGTGCAGCGCTACCTGGTGAACAAGCTGCACATAGGCCCGCGCGAGCAGGCGCGCCTGGCCGCGCTGTACCTGCAGCCCTAGCCGGTCCCGGCGGCGCGCGCCTGCGCTACGGCAGGGGCCACCACCGCTTCGAGTTGGCTGCGCAGCTACTGGTGGGCCGGATCCTGCTGGTGGCGCATGTGCCACACCATGTACATCGGCATGGTCGGGCAGGGCAGCGGCACCCTGGCATTGGCGAGTCCGCTGAGCAGGTGCGACTGCAGCATGCCGGGCACCGTGGCCAGCAGCGCGCTGCCCCGGATGAAGGGCTCCAGACCGGCGAAACCAGGCGCCATCAGCCTGAAATTGCGGCGCGTACCCTGCGCCGCCATCCACTAGTCCAGGTCGAGCGAACGTGCCGGCTCGCAGACCACCGTGATGTGCTCCCCCGCCAGGTAGGCGGCCCGCGTGCGCGGCGCGGTGCGCGACTGCGGGTCGTAGAACACACGGTACTGGTCGTCGAACAGGCGCTTTTGCACGATGTCGGCGCCATCGGGTGGGCGCGGGCTGATCACCAGGTCGCAGTGGCGCTTGCGCAGCATGTCCAGCGTGGGCACGCCCGACGGGATGACGCGCAGTGCCAGTCCGGGTGCTGCGGCGCGCAGCCGGTGCATCAACGGGGGCAATAACACATCGCGCTGGAAGTCGTTCGCGGCGATGGTGAAGGTGGTGTTCCAGCGCGCGGGATCGAAGGCCCCCGAGCTGGCGAAGCGCTCCATGGCGGACAGCAGTTCGCGCGCGTCCACCGCCAGCGCCTGCGCCCGCGCGGTGGCCACCACGCCGCGGCCGCACTTCACGAACAGCGGGTCACCGGTGATGGCGCTCAGCTTGTCCAGCAGGTGGCTCACGGCCGACTGGGTGACACCCAGGCGCTGCGCCGCGGCGGTGATGGCGCCGGTCTCGACCACCGCCACCAGCATGCGCGTGGTGATGTTCTACAACGACCACGGGCTGAACTTCTTCCTGGACAAGATGCCGACCTTCGCCGTCGGTGCGGCGCCGCAGTACCACAACGCCGACGAAGGCTGGGGCATGCCCACGCTGCCACCGTTCAAGGGCGACCTGGATATTTCATGGCACATCATCAACACCCTGGTCGACACGGAGTTCGATGTGGTGACATGCCAGGAAATGCTGGTCGACCATGCCTGTACCCTGCCGCTCAAGCTGTTCTGGCCCGAGGGCGATTGCCCTGTGGCGGTGGTGCCGATCTGCATCAACACGGTGCAGTTCCCGCTGCCATCGGTCAGGCGCGTCTACGCCCTGGGCAAGGCCGTGGGCGAGGCCATCCGCTCCTGGGACAGCGACAAACGCGTGGCGGTGGTGGCCTCCGGCGGCTTGTCGCACCAGCCCGATGGCGAGCGGGCTGGTTTCATCAACAAGGCGTTCGACCAGCAGTTTCTCGACAGCCTGCAGAGCAACCCGGAGGGGGCCACGCAGTTCAGCATCCTCGAACTGGTCGAAAAGGCCGGCACGCACGGTCCGAAGGCGCACGCAGCATGGGGGCAGGCTTCCACTGGCCCGGTTACCTGTGCTGGCGCGGCGATACACTGTGGCGTTCCCCCTATGTTGCGTTTCAGGAGTCTGCCATGGCCGAGTCGAACCAGACCGATATTCTTGTGGTGGGCGGCGGCATGGCCGGCCTGTATTTCACCTGGCGCATGCTGCGCCACCAGCCTGGCACCCGCATCACGATCCTGGAGACACTGGACCGCACCGGCGGGCGGCTAGATACCGATCTGGTCCTGATCGACGGCAAGCTGGTAAAGAACGAAGAAGGCGGCATGCGCTTCGTGAAAAGCATGGACAACCTGATGTGGCTGTTGCAGGCTCTGGAGCTCGACGGGGACATCATGCCGTTCAACATGGGCGATGACCACAACATCTACTACCTGCGCGGCCAGCGCCATACTTTTGGGGAGATGGCCGCCAATGCGGATTTGTGGAGCACCATCTACAACCTGCGCGAGAACGAACGGCATCTCCAGCCCAACGAGATACTGCAGCAGGTGTTCGAAACGGTGCTGACCCAGAATGGCATTGATCCGAAGACGCACTACCCACAGACCCCGGACGATTGGCAGCGCATTCGCCTGACCTGCACATACCGGGGCGTCGCGTTGTACGAGTGGGGGTTCTGGGCCTTGCTGGTGGACTACGGCCTGTCCCAGGAATGCCTGCAGATGATCGAGGACTCCATGGGTTTCCTCGCGTTCTACGACCAGAAGGTGAACGCCGGTGTCGGCTTCCAGACCATGGGCGATTTCGACAAGCTTCCGGATTACCAGACCTTGCGGCCTGGTTACGAGACGCTGTCGGACGCGCTGACGCGCCAGGTCAAGGCCATGGGAGGGCGGATCCTGCTGGGTCACCATGTCGACGCGTTCGACCACGATCCTGCGGACAAACGCCAGTTGCTGGTGCAGGCGCACATCCGCAGCGGCGCGACGACCACGTTTGTGTGTCCCAAACTGGTGCTGGCCTTGCCCAGCCTGCCACTGGAGATGCTGGCGCCCCGGTGCCCCCTGATGCGCGACAACGCGCAGACGATGGCCGACATCCGCAGTGTGACGTCGATGCCGCTGACCAAGATCAACCTGTACTTCGAGGAGCGCTGGTGGTTCGACCGCTACCAGGTGGCCGCCGGCGGGTCGTTCACCGATCTGCCGATGGCGCAGTTCTACTGCTACTGGCCGATCGCGGAGAACGACGAGAAAGGGCCGGCGTCGATGACGATCTACTGCGACTTCGACCGCACCACCTACTGGGATGAACTGCAGGCGATCGGGGCCCCGTTCGCGCCGCTGGATGGTCTGGCGCAGCCTCCCCACAGCCAGGCGGCCAGCACGTTCGTGGTGGAACAGGCGATGCGCCAGCTGGCGGAGTTTTTCGGCGATGCGGCGCTGCCCGCGCCGGTCTTGTCGACGTACGTGCGCTGGGGCAGTCCGCGTTTTGGGGATGGCGACCATTCCTGGGTCGTCGGCGCCAGGGACGACGCGGTCGCGCTGCGCTTGCGCAACCCGATCCGTGACCAGGTCTATATTTGCGGCGAAGCCTACTCGGACGAGCAGGCCTGGGTGGATGGCGCGCTGCGTTCCACCGAGAACGTGTTGCAAGGCTGTTTCGGCCTGCCACCCTACCAGCAACCCGCCTGAGCGGGCCTGTCGGCATGCCGGGTGTTGCCCAGGGTCCCGATCGCAGCCCATGAAATGCCCGCAGTGCCAGTGTGAGAACCAGGCCGATGCCAACTTCTGCCAGGAATGCGGCACGCGGCTCGAGTTGACCTGCGCGGCCTGCCTTGCGGTCAATGCGCCCGGCAGCCGGTTTTGCCGCAAGTGCGGCGTGCGACTGGCCGGCCCGACGGCCGCCGTGTCGGCGCCAGCGCCACTCGGTCCCGAGGTGTCGACCGGCGCGGGCCCCGGCCTGTCGGGCGGGATCCAGAGGCCGGACCAGCATGTTCCGGCGCACCTGGCCGAGCGCTACCGGCTGGCCCGCGAGGCCCAGACCCAGCATGGCGGCGAGCGCAAGATCATCACGGCACTGTTCGCCGACATCAAGGGCTCGATGGCCATGCTGGACGGGATGGACCCCGATCTGGCACGCCAGGTGATCGATCCCGCGCTCAAGCTGATGATGAACGCGGTATTTCGGTACGAAGGGTATGTCGCCCAGGTACTCGGGGACGGCATCTTCGCGTTTTTTGGTGCACCGATTGCCTGTGAAGACCATGCCCGGCGCGCCCTGTACGCCGCGCTCAGCATGCAGGAGCAGATGAAGGCCTACGGTGCGCGTCTGTTGCAGGACCACGGCTTGCCGGCCATGCAGATCCGTGTCGGCATCAATACCGGCGAAGTGGTTGTGCGGTCGATCTCGACCGACGACCAGCGCGCCGACTATGTGCCGGTGGGGCATTCGACCGGCCTGGCCGCCCGTATCGAACAGCTGGCGGCGCCCGGCACGGTGCTGGTCAGCGAGTCGACACACCGGCTCACGCAGGGCTACTTCGAATTCCGCAGCCTGGGCCAGGTGCCGCTCAAGGGTGTCACCGCCAATCAGGAGTTGTTCGAGGTCACCGGCATCGGCCCGCTGCGTACCCGGCTGGAGGTGTCGGCCAGCCACGGGCTGGCGCGGTTCGTCGGCCGCCAGAACGAGCTCGAACGCATGCAGGCGCTGCTCAAGCTGGCCCAGGCGGGCCAGGGGCAGATCATCGGGGTGATCGGCGAAGCCGGTGTGGGCAAGTCGCGCCTGTGCCATGAATTCAAGCTGCTGGCGCGCGACGAGTGCCTGATCCTGGAATGCAGCTCGGACTCCTACGGCAAGGCGTTTCCGTTTCTGCCCTTGATCGATCTGCTCAAGAACTACCTGCAGATCGCACCCGGCGACGACGACCGGCGCAAGCTGGAGAAGGTGACCGGCCGGGTGTTGTCGCTGGACCGTGACCTGGACGACACCATCCCGTTTCTGCTGGCACTGCTGGGCGTGGCCGATGCCACGATGCCGATCGACAAGATGGATCCGCAGATCCGGCGCCGCAGGACCTTCGACACCATCCAGCGGCTGGTGCTGCGCGAGGCTGCCAACCGGCCGGTCGTGATGGTGATGGAGGATCTGCATTGGCTGGACGCCGAAAGCCAGAGCTTCCTGACCTCGTTCGGCCGTGCGGTCGAGGGTGCACGCATCCTGCTGCTGGTGAACTACCGGCCTGAGTACGTCCCGGTCTGGGATGCCGGAACCTCGCACAACCAGCTGCGACTGAAGGCATTCGGCGCCGAGGAGGCGCAATCGCTGCTGATCGCCCTGCTCGGGGACGACGACCGGCTGGCGGCCCTGAAGCGGCTCATCGTCGACAAGACGCAGGGCAACCCGTTCTTCATGGAAGAGTACGTGCAGACCCTGTTCGACCAGAAGATCCTGTTGCGCGGGGACAAGGTCACATTGACGCGCGCGTTGTCGGGCATCGACATGCCGGCGACGGTGCAGGGCGTGCTGGCGGCGCGGATCGACCGGCTCGAACCCGAGCACAAGGCGTTTCTGCAGCTGCTTGCAGTGCTGGGCAACGCGTCTCCGCTGCGGCTGGTGGAGCGGGTGGCGGAACACGCGGCGGCGCAGTTGCACGCGATCCTGGACCTTCTGCAGATCAGCGAGTTCATCTACCAGCGGCCGTCCTTTCCCGATGTGGAATATGTGTTCAAGCACGCGCTCACCCGCGAGACAGCCTACAGCGAATTGCTCGCCGATACGCGGCGGCGGCTGCATTCGCGCGCCGCGCAGGCGATGGAGCTGCATTTCAGCGACAGCCTGGACGACCATTGCAGCGAGCTCGCGCACCACTATGCATGCAGTGACAACGCCTCCAAGGCGGTCGACTACCTGCTGCGCGCGGGCGCGCAGGCCATGCAGCGCTCGGCCTATGCGGCGGCGATCGATCACCTGCAGCTGGCACTGACCCTGCTCCCCGGGCTGCCGGATCCGGATACACGGGCCGCCCGCGAACTCGCACTGCAGTCGATGCTCGGTTCGTCCTGGATGGCCACGCGGGGTTTTGCCGTGCCACAGGTTGCGGTGGCGTATGAACGTGCCCGTGCACTGTGCCGGGACAGCACGGACAGTGTCGCCCTCATCAGTGTGCTGGCCGGACTGGGGCTCTTCTATGTGAACCGGGGCGAATTGCGATCGGCGCGCGATATTGGAGAGCAGTTGCTGGCGCTGGCCGAGCGCAGGCAGGAAGTCGACCTGGCGGTCAGTGGCCATGAGCTGCTGGGGCTGACGCTGCTGCGCACCGGCGACCTGGTACAGAGCCGCTCCAATTTCGAGTCGGCGGTACGCAACTACCAGGATGCACAGCACGATGCGTTGCGCGACAGCCTGGGACGCGACCCGGCGGTCTCGTGCATCGGTTTTGGCGCGCTGGGCTTGTGGTTGCTGGGTTTCCCCGACCAGGCTGCCGCGGGTGCCAGGCAGGCCATGCGGTCGGCGCATGGGGCGGAGCCGCGCCACCCGTTCAGCCTGGCGTATGCCATGCTCTCGACCGTCTGGGTGCACCAGTTTCGTGGCGAGGCTGCGATGGCGCAGATGGAGGCGCAGGCGTCGGTGCAGTTCGCGATCGAGCAGGGTTTCCCCTCGTGGTTGTCCCATGGCCTGGTGGTCCGCGGCTGGGCCGAGGTGGAGCAGGGGCGCACCGACATCGGGCTGGCACACCTGGAGCAGGGATTGCAGGCGTACAAGGAAACCGGCGCCCTGGTGTGGCAGCCCCTGTTTCAGCTGTTGCATGGCCTGGCGCTGGCACGCGCCGGACAGGTCGACGCCGCGTTGGCGACCGTCGTGCAGGCGCGCGCACTTGCGGGCGAGATCGGCCCGTATTGGTGGGAGGCGGAGTTGTGGCGGGTCGAGGGCGAATTGCGGCTGGCCGCGTCCGCCGACGGGGCTGCAGCCGCGCGGCGCTGCTTTGACCAGGCGCTGGCGGCGGCACGCCGGCAGAACGCGAAATCACTGGAATTGCGGGCTGCGATGAGCCTGGTCCGCCTCGCGCGCCAGTCCGGCCAACCCGAGCAGGCAATCGTCGAACTCGACACGGTCTACCGCTGGTTCACCGAGGGATTCGACACCACGGATCTGGTCGAGGCGCGCGAGTTGCTGCAGGCTGTGCACTGACCGGCTGTGGCCTGGCCAACGCCCGCCCCAGGCCTGCGCCCGGGGCGCACCGGGTTATCGGTATTCGTCGGCGACGTCAGGCGCCGAATGGAACGCCACGATGCTCCACATGCCCCCGTTGGCGCCGATTGTCTTGTGCCAGGTGCCGGGCTCGACCACATGCCAGCGGTCTTCGAGTGTGGTCCCTGCACCGTGGCCATAGCGGTCTATGTGCCATCCATGCGCCAGTTCGACGTGGGTCTCGACCGGCGCATCGAGCACCATCAGGTACTGCGTGCTGTTGGGATGGCGCTCCTCGCTGGAGCCGCCGGCGCCGCGGTAGACCGCCACGCGGATACTGCCCACGGTGTCTGGCACTGCCGACACCAGTTGGGTGAGGTCGAGCGCCACCGAGAATTCGGCCAGGCCCGGTTCGCCCAGCAGCCGCGCGCGCGCCTCGGCCTGGGCCTGGGCCAGAGCGGCAGCGACGTCGGCCCGTCTGGCGAACTGGTCCAGAACCCTGACCACCGGTTTCGCCCGCTCGGAAATGCTCTGGTTGTTGGTCATGGGCGTTCGGTCTGGCCTTTGCATGGAGGGAGGCATTTGCTGTTCGCCAGTCTCTGGCGGCGGTCCGGGTGCGCCGGGAAACCCGCACCCATGCCCCCGAATGTAGCGCAGTCGCAGTCGCAGGCACGCGCAGTCTCTGTGCGGCCATGGCGCAGGGCCGCCTGGCCTCATTGCCGCGCGCGCCGGGCTTGCCCGGACTGTCACCGACACGACTACAGCAGCAAGGCAATTGCAATAGCGTCAGGCCATCGATCAAACAGGAGACACACATGCAGAGTTTCGGCGTCACCGAATGGGGCAAGCCCCTGCAGCAAATTGTCCGGGAGGCCCCGGCCCCCGGCCCCGACGAGGTGCTGATGCGCCTGTCGTACTGCGGCGTATGCCATTCCGACGTCCATGTCCGCCAGGGCTATTTCGACATGGGAGGCGGCGTCAAGAATTCGCTGGCCGACCGTGTCAAGCTGCCGGTGGTGCTCGGGCACGAACCGATCGGTGTCGTGGCGGCGGTGGGTTCGGCGGTCACCGGCGTGCGGGTGGGCGACACCTACCTTGTCAATCCCTGGATCGGTTGCGGCAAGTGTGCCGTGTGCCTGCAGGGCCGGGACAACCTGTGCGAGGCCATGGCGGCCATGGGCATCGCGCGTCCGGGGGGCTTTTCCACCCACCTGATGGTGCCGGACAAGCGCTACCTGGTGGACGTGCAGGGCATCGACCCGGCGCGTGCGGCGGTGCTGGCCTGCTCGGGTGTCACGGCGTATTCGGCCGTCATGAAGCTCGGCCCACCCCAGCCCGGGCAATGCGTGGCCGTGCTGGGTTGCGGCGGACTGGGGCTGATCGGCATCGCCATCCTCAAGGCGCTCGGGCACACCAACATCATCGCCTGCGACATCGATGACGCCAAGCTCGAAGTCGCCCGCGCCACCGGGGTGCAGCATGTGCTCAACCTCAAGACCGGCGGGCCGGCGCAACTGCTGGCACTGGCCAAGGGCGGGCTGAGCGGCATGATCGACTTTGTGGGTGCACCCGCCACTTCGGCGCTGGCGCTGCCTTCGCTGCGCAAGGGCGGACGCCTCGTGTCCGTCGGCCTGTTCGGCGGCGCGACGACGATCCCTCTGGTGGCACTGGCGATGCGCGAAGTCGCCGTCATGGGTTCTGCGGTCGGGTCGACTGAACAGATGCGGGAACTGGTGGCCCTTGTCCGCGCCGGCAAGCTGGCGCTGCCGGCGGTGCAGGTGCGGCCCCTGGCGCAGGCCGAGCAGAGCCTGCAGGACCTCGAGGCCGGCCTCGTCACCGGGCGCATCGTGCTCGACACCATGGCACAGGCCGATTGAGGTAGCAGGCGCGTTCGATTCTTTTCCTACAGCGCGCAGCTGCGAAAACCGGCGTGGATATCGGTGCGGCCGGCACCGAAGAAGTTGCGGTAGCGGGGGTGTCGCATGCGCGGGGCAGTGGCTTCGCTGGCCCCGCGCAGCACCTGGCGAGCGCCGAACCATGGCGCGGAATAGTCGACATACGGGTGCGGTACGAACCCGGGGTAGGCGTTGAACGTGCTCGCCGTCCATTCCCATACGCCGCCCCAGTGGAACCGTGCGTCGCCCACCGCTGCGCGCTCCCACTCGGCCTCGCTCGGCAGGCGGCGGCCAGCCCAGCGGCACCAGGCCTGCGCCTCGAACCAGCTCAGGTGCACGGCGTCGGCCTGCAGGTCACAGGGCTGCCAGCGGCCATAGCGCTTTTGCTCCCACGCGCCGTCGGTCCGGCGCAGCACGCACGGCCCCTCTGCTGCAGCCGCCGTGCGCCAGGCCCAGCCCTGGTCGGACCACCACAGCGGCCGCGCATAACCACCGGTCTTGACGAAGGGCAGGTACTGCGCCCAGCGCACGGGGGTGTTGTCGATCACGGTGGCTGGCAGTACCACCGTGTGTGCCGCGAGCTCGTTGTCGAAAGCGAAACCGCCGCCCGCATGGCCCAGCGACCAGGGCCCCGCCAAAAACCTGCGTTGGGCGATCGACGGCGCCCTGGGCGCCGGATGCAGCACAGCGTCAGGTATCGGGATATCGAGCGACTGGGCCATGTAGATGGCGGCTTCTGCATGCATGTCTTCATGCAGCAGCACCAGGCGATAAAAATACAGTGCCGCGTCGTTGTCATATTCCGTGGCGAGTGTGGCCAGCGTTTCCTGCAGCCCGGCCTCCAGGTCGTTCAGGGTGGCGGCAAGGTCGGGCAGGGGCAAGGTCCAGCGCTCGTTGTGGGCCACGCGGCTGGAGTCGTAGAACGCGTCGGCCTGCGCCAGACGGGGCGCGGGGCGCGTGTGGTGGGGCTCGGCCAGGGCTCCCCGATGGCGCTGCCGGTTGCGCGCTACCCACCAGCGCTGGAACCAGCCGACGTGGCCGAGCTCCCACAGCGGCGGGTTCAAGTCCGGGCGTTGCGGCACCACCAGGGTGTCGCCCAGGTGGGCATGCCAGGCGTGTGCCAGCAACACGCTGCGCCCACGGCTGTCGACCAGCGCCGCAGCCAGGTCGTGGTGCGGCGCGGTGCGGATATGCTGTCCGGCATGACGATCGTGTGCCTGGCGCTGCTCTGGCTGGCCGTCGTTCATGGAAGTGTTCCTGTATGCAAGAGACCCGGATCGTGATTGTGAGCCCGGCGCTGCACGATGCCAACAACGGCAACTGGCAAACGGCGCGTCGCTGGCAGCAGGTGCTGGCCGCGCGGTATGCCGTGCGTGTCGTCCGCGAATGGCCGGATGCACTGGCCAGTGCGCGCGACCGTGCCATGCTGGCCCTGCATGCGCGCCGGTCCGCTCCGTCGATCCGCGCGTGGGCCGGCGCATGCGAGCGCGAGGCGCCGGGGCTCGCGGTGGTGTTGACCGGCACTGACCTGTACCGCGATATCCGCGACAACCCGGATGCCCAGGCCTCTTTGCGCCTGGCCCGGCAATTGGTCACGTTGCAGGAATGCGGGCCCGACGGATTGCCGGCGGCGCTGCGCGGCAAGGCCCGCGTGATCTACCAGTCCACCACGGCGCGGGCGGCGATGCCCAAGACGGCGCGGCACCTGCGCGTGGTGGTGGTGGGCCATCTGCGCGATGAAAAGGCACCGCGTACGGTGTTCGAACTGGCCCGGCTGCTGCGACCCCACGCCGGGATCCGCATCGACCATGTGGGTGCCGCGCTCGACCCGGCCCTCGGGCGTCTGGCGCGGCAGGCAGCGCGCACCTGCCCCCAGTACCGCTGGCTCGGCGCGCAGCCGCACGAGGCGACGCGGCGGCGCATCCAGCGGGCCCATGTGCTGCTGCATCCGAGCCGGATGGAGGGTGGGGCGCATGTGGTGATGGAGGCGGTGCGCAGCGGTACCGCCGTGCTGGCGTCGCGCATCGATGGCAACGTCGGCATGCTCGGGCGCGACTATGAGGGCTATTTCGAGTCCGCGGACGCGGCCGGGGCAGCGGCATTGCTGCTGCAATGCCGGCCCGACGCCGGCGTGCCGGGCACCGGGCTGCTGGCCCGGCTCATGGTCCAATGCGTGGCGCGCGCACCGCTGTTCGATCCCGGGCGCGAGCGTGCGCAACTGCACGCCCTGGTGGCGGAACTCGTCGCCTCGCGTGGCGGCGCCGCCTGAACCCGACCTTACCCACCACCGACCCGATGCAGACATCCACACCACCGGTATTGCGCGACATCCTGCTGGTCGGCGGCGGCCACAGCCACGTGGGTGTGTTGCGCAGCTTCGGCATGCGGCCTGCGCCTGGCGTGCGGCTGACGCTGGTGTGCACCGACGCCCATACGCCGTATTCCGGCATGTTGCCCGGGTATGTGGCCGGCCACTACGATTTCGACGCGGTGCATATCGACCTGAGCCGCCTGGCGACCTTTGCTGGCGCGCGCTTCATCTGCGCCGAGGTCACGGGTATCGACCGCGTCGCACGCACGGTGCTGCTGCGTGGCCGCCCGCCGATGGCCTATGACCGGGTGTCGATCAACATCGGGTCCACGCCGCAGGTCGGCCAGGTCCCCGGGGCGGCCGAACATGCGGTGCCGGTGAAGCCGATCTTCCAGTTCAACCAGCGCTGGCTCGCCCTGCTGGAGCGGGTGCGCCACCACAGCGGGCGGTTGCGGATCGCCGTCGTCGGGGGCGGGGCCGGTGGCGTTGAATTGCTGCTGGCCATGCAGTACCGCCTGCGCCATGAGCTTCGCATCGTGAACCGCGATCCGGCCGAGCTGGAATTTGCGCTGTTCACGGCGGACGCCACCATCCTGCCGACCCACAATGCCGGCGTGCGCCGCACGTTCGCCGAGGTGCTGCGCGCGCGTTCGGTGCAGGTTCATGCCGGAGCGGCCGTGCAGCGGGTCGAGCCCGGGCGCGTGCAGACGGCCGACGGGCGCTGGTTCGACGCTGATGAAATCGTCTGGGTCACGCAGGCCGGTGGTGCGGCCTGGCTGGCCGGTACCGGCCTGGCCCTGGACGCGAGGGGCTTCGTGCGTGTCAACGAGCATCTGCAGTCGGTGAGCGACCCGCATGTCTTCGCGGCGGGCGACGTTGCCAGCCTGGAGGACCGCCCGCTGGAGAAAGCCGGTGTGTTCGCGGTACGCATGGCAGGCCCGCTGGCCGGGAACCTTCGCCGTTCGGTGCAGGAACGTCCGCTGCTGGCTTACCGGCCGCAGCGCCGCTGGCTGGCCTTGATCAGCACCGGCGACCGGTACGCGGTGGCCTCGCGCGGCGCGCTCGGCTTTTCGGGGGCCTGGGTATGGCGCTGGAAGGACTGGATCGACCAGCGCTTCATGCGCCGGTTTTCCGGATTCCCGGCGATGGATACGGCGGCGCCGATGGAGCGCCCGACACGCGGCCGCTCGCCGCTCACGCCGGACGAGTCCTTGCAGGCCATCTCGGCCATCGCGATGCGCTGCGGCGGTTGTGGCGCCAAGGTGGGCGCCACCGTGCTGTCACGGGCGCTCGGCGCACTGGCACCCATCGAGCGTGACGATGTGCTGATCGGCCTGCATGCCCCCGATGACGCGGCGGTAGTGCGGGTGCCACCGGGCAAGGCCATGGTGCACACGGTGGACTTTTTCCGCGCCTTCATCGACGACCCGTACCTGTTTGGCAAGATGGCGGCCAATCATGCACTGGGCGACATCTTCGCCATGGGCGCACAGGCGCAAAGCGCCACTGCGGTGGCCACTGTTCCGCCCGGGCTGGAGAGCCAGGTGGAGGAGTTGCTGCTGCAGATGATGAGCGGAGCGGTGGAAGTGCTCAATGCGGCGGGTTGTGCGTTGGTGGGTGGT
>JANMZX010000308.1:0-2532 GCA_031383745.1 Rhodoferax sp.
TGCGCCTGCGCAGCGGCGGCCGCAAGGCCCATGGCCGCGAGCAGCAGGGTACGGGACAAGACGTGTGGGTTCATGGGTGTCTCCTGGGGGTGGTGAAGTCTGTGGACGAGGAACCGGTCGGCGCGGCGAACAGCACGCCTCAGGCGCCGGACACAATGGATTCTGCCAGCCGCGCGACCATTGCCCCGAGTTGCAGATCGGGCAGGTGGCCGAAATGGTTCAGGCGCAGCCGCCCGCGCGGGTCGATCAGCAACAGGCTGGGAGTGCCCTGCAGGCCGTAGGTCCGCATGGTCAGGGGAACCGGGTCGCCATCGGGTGCCGGCTGGTCGACGCCGATGGGAAAGCCCAGCCGGTATTCGTGGGCGAACGCACGCAGTGCGACCGGTGTCATCGCTTCATGGTGCTCGAACACCGTATGCAGGCCCAACACCACCACCTCCTCGGGGTCGAAAGCCTCGCGCAGCCGCAATGCCTGCGGCATGCTGTGTGCCACGCAGGCGGGGCACAGCATCTGGAACGCAAATACCGCCACCACCCGGCCGCGCAGGGACGCCAGGTCCAGCGGCTGTGGTGTGTTGATCCATTGGCTGACCTGCAATGCAGGTGCGGTGTCGAACGCGTCCAACATGGTCGTCTCCCGGGGTGCGGAGCCTGCACTGTCGCACAAACCCGTGCGCGTGGCAGACGACTTCAGGCGGGCGGCAGCGCCAGCGTGGCCGCAGCGGAGCCAGCCACCACCCTACTCGATGATCCTGTCGGCGCTGATCAGCATCGATTGCGGGATGGTCAGGCGGAGTGCCTGGGCCGTCTTGCGGTTGATGAAAAACTCGAACGTCGCGGGCAGCTGCACCGGCAGTTCGGCCGGCCTGGCGCCCAGCGCGATCACCAGTTTGCGGCGTTGATGCATCGGCACCCTTGTTGCAACCGCCTATTCGCGCAATCACGGTGCGAGCGATGGTGGGTGCCAGCCTGGTCGGCCCGCGCACCGGCGCCTTGCGGGGCTGGGGCACAATGCCAGCGAGCCATTCCACAGGACGACGCATGAAACGACGCACCCTCATCGGCACCGGCGGACTGCTGTTGGCAGGGCACTCGGCGTTCGCCCAGCCGGTGCGCAAGGTCGCCCGGATCGGCGTGCTCATTACGGGAGTCGCGTCCGAATTCGCCGGGCCGCAGCCCGAGAGCGCGCTGGCCAAGGCGCTGCTGCGCGGGCTGGGCGACCTCGGCTACGTGTATGGGCAGCACTATGTGACCGAGGTGCGCGGTGCCGAGGGCAAGCCGGGCCGTTACCCGGTGCTCGTGGCCGAGCTGGCCGCGTCGGGGGTTGACGTAATCGTCGCGTCCGGCCCGGCACTCGTGGGACTCAAGACGGCCACGGCGATGATTCCGGTCGTCATGTCGGCCGCCATCGACCCTGTCAGCGATGGTCTGGTGCAGAGCCTGGCGCGTCCCGGAACCAACTTCACCGGCCTGAGCCACCAGTGGCCCGATACGGCGGGCAAACTGCTCGAATTGCTCAAGGAGGTCGTCCCAGGTGGCGCTCCCGTTGCGGTATTGTGGGATCGCGGCTCACGCACGACCTGGGAGGCGACACAGGTGGCGGCCAAGTCGCGCGGCTGGAAATTGCTGTCGCTCGAAATCAAGGACGCCAACGAGATCGAGGCGGCCCTGAAATCGGCGGCCGACGCGCGCGCGGGCGCACTGCTCGTGCTCACCGGCCAGATCGCCTTTCCGAACCGGCAGCGCATCAGCGAGCTCGCCTTGCAGCACCGCCTGCCCGCCATGTTCGACCTGCGGCCCTACGTCGACGCTGGCGGGCTGATCTCTTACGGGGCGGACCTGGCCGACATCTGGCGCCAGTCGGCGCGTTTCATCGACAAGATCCTGAAGGGCGCCAAGCCCGCCGACCTCCCCGTCGAGCAGCCGACCAGCTTCGAGTTGGTGATCAACCTGAAAACCGCCAAGGCACTCGGCCTGACGGTCCCGCAAAAAGTGCTGCTGCGGGCGGATGAGGTGATCCGATAGCCGGGAGTTGTCTCGCGTGGGCGGCCTGCCAACCAGCACTCGGGCCGCGCACCCGGGCTGGTAGAGTTGCCGGCATCACACCGCCACCAGGACAGGCACCCGCATGAAAACCGTCAAGACCTTCCCGCGCAAAGTCCGGGAAATCCCCAACACCTTCATCACGCTGCCCGACGGCACACAACTGGCCGCGCGCATCTGGATGCCCGTCGACGCCCACAAGCAGCCGGTGCCGGTGATCCTTGAATACCTGCCCTACCGCAAGCGCGACGGCACGCATGTGCGCGACGCGCTCACCCACCCCTACCTGGCCGGCCACGGGTATGCCTGCGTGCGGGTGGACATGCGCGGCAACGGCGACTCCGAGGGCCTGCTGTTCGACGAATACACCAAGCAGGAACTCGACGACGCCTGCGACGTGATCGCCTGGCTGGTGCAGCAGCCCTGGAGCACGGGCAAGGTCGGCATGATGGGCATTTCCTGGGGCGGCTTCAACGCGCTGCAGGTGGC
>JANMZX010000335.1:0-3942 GCA_031383745.1 Rhodoferax sp.
GCAGGCTAACAACTAACTGCGCGAAGCGCCTGTTACGCCGTAGGCAACACTGCAGGATCCCAGATCGGGCCGCGCAGCAGCTTCTTACTTCTTCGCCGGCTCGTCAGGCTTCTTGTCGTTGCCTTCGATGTACGGCGACCATGGCTTGGCTTTCACCGGGCCGGGCGTCTTCCAGACCACATTGAACTGGCCGTCGGCCTTGATCTCGCCGATGAACACCGACTTGTGCAGGTGGTGGTTCTTCTCGTCCATCTTGGAGGTGATGCCAGAAGGTGCCTTGAAAGTCTGCCCGGCCATCGCGGCAATCACCTTGTCGGTGTCGGTCGACTTGGCCTTCTCGACCGCCTGTTTCCACATGTTGATGCCGATGTAGGTGGCCTCCATCGGGTCGTTCGTCAACGGCTTGTCCTTGTGGCCGGCGATGCCCTTGGCCTTGGCGTAGTCGCCCCACTTCTTGATGAACTCGGTGTTGGCCGGGTTCTTGATCGACTGGAAGTAGTTCCAGGCGGCCAGATGGCCCACCAGCGGCTTGGTGTCCACACCGCGCAGCTCTTCCTCACCGACCGAGAAGGCGACCACTGGCACATCCTTGGCCTTCAGGCCGGCGTTGCCGAGCTCCTTGTAGAACGGCACGTTGGAGTCGCCGTTGATAGTCGACACCACGGCTGTCTTGCCGCCGGCAGAGAACTTCTTCACATCGGCCACGATGGTCTGGTAATCGGAGTGGCCGAACGGGGTGTACTTCTCGTCGATATCGGTTTCCTTGACGCCCTTGGACTTGAGGTAGGCGCGCAGGATCTTGTTGGTGGTGCGGGGGTACACGTAATCGGTGCCCAGCAGCACCCAGCGCTTGGCGCCGCCGCCTTCCTTGCTCATCAGGTAGTCGACTGCGGGAATGGCCTGCTGGTTGGGCGCCGCACCGGTGTAGAACACGTTCTTGGACAGCTCTTCGCCTTCGTACTGCACCGGGTAGAACAGCAGGCCGTTCATTTCCTCCACCACCGGCAGCACCGACTTGCGTGACACGGACGTCCAGCAGCCAAAGATCACGGAGACCTTGTCCTGACCCAGCAGCTGCTTGGTCTTCTCGGCGAACAGGGGCCAGTTGGAGGCCGGATCGACGATCACGGGTTCCAGCTTCTTGCCCATCACGCCGCCTTTGGCGTTGATCTCGTCGATGGCCATGAGCACGGTGTCTTTCAACACGGTCTCCGAAATCGCCATCGTTCCCGAGAGGCTGTGCAGGATGCCGACCTTGATGGTGCCGCCGCTTTGCGCGATGGCAGCACCGGAGAGTCCAAAGCCCAAGGCGATGGACGCAGTAATGAGTTTGAGTGGGGCCCGACGATTCATCTTTTACTCCGTTGCATGAGTGACAACCACAAATTGGGTCAGGCTCCTATTGCAAGGCCCGTGCCAGCAGGCTGCGCCGCACCAAAGGCAGGCCTTTCGGTGTGGCGCGGGGCGCGATGCACCAGGAAGGCGTTGCAGCCCGGCACCTCGACGCACCGAAATACGCCACGACCGCGCACCAAACTGCGGCATCTGACCGATGGCGTGCCGGCTGGCCCAATGCAACGATGGCACATGACTTGCATCACAATCGTGCACGCACACTTGGAGTGAACCCGTGGAACTGACGCCCAGAGAAAAAGACAAGCTGCTGCTGTTCACCGCGGCCCTGCTGGCCGAGCGCCGCAAGGCACGCGGCCTCAAACTCAACTACCCCGAATCGATGGCGCTGATCAGTGCCGCCGTGATGGAAGGCGCGCGCGACGGCAAGACGGTGGCGCAGCTCATGAGCGAAGGCCGTAGCGTGTTGACCCGCGCCGACGTGATGGACGGCATCGCCGAGATGATCCCGGACATCCAGGTCGAAGCCACCTTCCCGGACGGCACCAAGCTGGTCACGGTGCACCAGCCGATCGTCTGAGCCACCGGCTGGCCCATCTATCTGTTCGCACAATGTCCCCATCCCCCCGAGGCCGACCCATGCAATACCTCCCCCGACTCAGATTGACGCGCCCGGCTGCCGCATCGCTGCTGGCCCTGTGGACCGCCACCGGTCATGCCCATGACGGGCACGGGCTGACGGGCAGCCACTGGCATGCCCCGGATGCCTGGGGCTTCCTGGCGCTCGCCGTACTCGTGGCGGTGGCCGTGTGGGCCTCGCGCAATGGCAAGTGAGGCGGCCATGATCCCTGGCGAACTCATCACCGACGGCCCCGACCACCTGCTCAACACCGGCCGGCACACCCTTACCATGGTGGTGCGCAACACGGCAGACCGTCCGATCCAGGTCGGCTCGCACTACCACTTTGCCGAAACCAACGGCGCGCTCGGTTTCGACCGGGTCGTCGCGCATGGCATGCGCCTGAACATCGCATCGGGCTCTGCGGTGCGCTTCGAGCCCGGCCAGCAGCGTACGGTGGAACTGGTGGACATCGCCGGAGACCGGCAGGTGTACGGATTTCGCGGCCTGGTGAACGGGCCGCTCGACACGAACCGCGGGGGGATCTCCTGATGGCCAGCATCGGACGCCGTGCCTACGCCGAGATCTTCGGCCCCACCGTCGGTGACCGGGTGCGCCTGGCCGATACCAACCTGCTGATCGAGGTCGAGCAGGACTTCACCCTGCGCGCTGGCGGTTACGGCGAGGAGGTCAAGTTCGGCGGTGGCAAGACCATCCGCGACGGCATGGCGCAGTCGCAGCGCACGCGTGCCGAGGGCGCCGTCGACTGCGTGATGACCAACGCACTCATCCTCGACCACTGGGGCATCGTCAAGGCCGACATCGGCCTCATGGGCGGGCGCATCGTGGCCATCGGCAAGGCCGGCAACCCGGATACCCAACCTGGTGTAGACATCGTCATCGGCCCGGGCACCGAAGTGATCAGCTGCGAAGGCAACATCGTCACGGCGGGCGGCATCGACTCGCATATCCACTTCATCTGCCCGCAACAGATCGAGGAGGCGCTGGCTGCCGGCATCACCACCATGCTCGGTGGCGGCACCGGCCCGGCCACCGGCACCTTCGCCACCACCTGCACGCCGGGGCCCTGGAATATCGAGCGCATGCTGCAGGCGGCGGATGCTTTCCCGATGAACCTGGGTTTCCTGGGCAAGGGCAATGCGTCGCTGCCGGCGGCCCTGCACGAGCAGGTCAACGCCGGCGTGATCGGGCTGAAGCTGCACGAGGACTGGGGCACCACACCAGCGGCGATCAGCAACTGCCTGGACGTGGCCGAGGCCACCGACACGCAGGTGGCGATCCACTCCGATACGCTCAACGAAAGCGGCTTCGTGGAGAACACCATCGCCGCCACCAAGGGGCGAACCCTGTGCGCCTTCCATACCGAAGGCGCGGGCGGCGGCCACGCACCCGACATCCTGCGGGTGGTGGGCGAGGCGAATTTCCTGCCCAGTTCCACCAACCCCACCATGCCCTACACGGTGAACACGCTGGACGAGCATGTGGACATGCTGATGGTGTGCCACCACCTCGACGCCTCCATCGCCGAGGACCTGGCGTTTGCCGAGAGCCGCATCCGCAAGGAAACCATCGCCGCCGAGGACATCCTGCACGACCTGGGCGCGATCAGCATGATGAGCAGCGACAGCCAGGCCATGGGCCGCGTCGGCGAGGTGATCCTGCGCACCTGGCAAACCGCGCACAAGATGAAGGCACAACGCGGCACGCTGCCCGAGGACAACAGCCGCAACGACAACTTCCGCGCCAAGCGCTATGTGGCCAAGTACACCATCAACCCGGCGATTGCCCACGGCATGAGCCACGAGGTGGGCAGCGTCGAGGTCGGCAAGTGGGCCGATCTGGTGGTGTGGAAGCCGGCCTTCTTCGGCATCAAGCCGGCGCTGATCCTGAAAGGCGGCTTCATCGCGATGGCGGCGATGGGCGACCCGAATGCGTCGATCCCGACGCCG
>JANMZX010000360.1:0-13752 GCA_031383745.1 Rhodoferax sp.
CCCGACCCTCGGGCGAGCACCACAGGGCAGTCGGCGCGTTCAGCGCCCGACCGTTCCAGTATGAGCGCCCGCCGGGCTGCGCCTGCCGCGACGCGCGCCAATGGCAGCGCCGACGTGGCAGCGAATGACCGCTTCGGGCCGGAAGCGGACAACAAGGTTCGTGTACCGGTACCCCGTGCCATTGCGAGTCGCACCATCGCAGGTGAACTTGACGCCGTCGTAGGCCTCGCTTTCCGAATCCGGGTAAGCTGAACACGCTTGATGGGCACGCGCCCAGGAAATCCCCATGGACAAACACTTTCTGACGCCGCTTTTTTCCCCCGCCTCGATCGCGGTATTCGCCGGCCGGGACGAAGACCCGCCCTCGCGCACCACACATGCCCGCGCCCTGCTGGAATCGCTCACCGCCCAGCGCTATACCGGCACCCTGACCTTCGTGGATATCCACACCAGCGGCACCCTGGCAGACCTGGCCCAGACCCGGGCCGATCTCGCCGTGATCACCCTGCCCGCGGCCGAGGTCATGGCTGCGCTGGAAATCGCCGGTCGCATCAAGTGCCGTGCCGCGCTGGTGATCTCCAGCGGCGTAGACGCCGCGCTGGCAACCGAGCTGCACAAACTTGCGCGGCGCGACGGCATCCACCTGCTGGGTCCCAATTCGCTGGGTTTCCAGCGCCCGCACATGCAGCTCAATGCCAGCGTTGCCGGCCCGCTGGCGGCACCGGGGCCGCTGGCGCTGGTATCGCAGTCCGGTGCACTGACCTCGTCCATCCTCGACTGGGCGAGCAAGAACGCGGTGGGGTTTTCCGCGGTCGTGTCGCTGGGCCCCAATACCGCGGTCGACCTGGCACAGGTGCTTGACTTCCTGGCCGCGGACGCCCACACCCACAGCATCGTGGTCTACATGGAGGGCATCACGCAGTCGCGCCGATTCATGAGCGCACTGCGGGCTGCGGCAAATTCCAAGCCGGTGCTGGTGCTCAAGGCCGGCCGCAAACCGGCCGGCAACCGCGCTGCGCTGACACATTCCGGTTCGATCGTGGGCAGCGACGACGTGTTCGACGCCGCCCTGCGCCGCGCAGGTGCGGTGCGGGTGAACTCGTTCGTGCAGTTGTTCTCCGCCGCCAAGTGCCTGGCGTCGCGCTACCGGCCGGTGGGCCGGCGCCTGGCCGTCATCACCAACGGCGGCGGGCCGGGGGTGCTGGCCGCCGACTGGGTCAGCGAAATCCGCCTCGAACTCGGCAGCCTCACGCCGGAGCAGGCCCAGGCCCTAAAGCCGCAGTTGCCGAACCTGGCGACACTCAGCGACCTGGTCGACATCTCGGAGGAAGCCGGGCCCGATCACTTCCAGGCCGCCATCCTGGCCGCCGGCAAGGCGGCGCAGATCGATGGTGTGCTGGTGATCCATTCGCCCAAGTACGGCGTCGACGGTGGCGCAGTGGCCGCGGCGATCGCTGCACTCAAGCCGCAGATCGGCAAACCCCTGCTCACCTGCTGGATGGGCGACTCGTCGGTGGCAGATGCGCGCAGCATCTTCAGCGAGGCCAGCATACCCACCTTCCGCACGCCTGAAGCTGCGGTGGACGCTTTCGGCAACATCGCGTCCTTCTACCAGAACCAGCTGCTGCTGCAGCAGACTCCGCCACCGCTGTCCGAACTCACGAAGCCCGATGTCGAAGGCGCCCGCATGCTGATCGAAAACGTGCTGGCCGAACGGCGCAAGGTGCTGACCGAGATGGAGTCCAAGGCACTGCTGGCGGCCTTCCACATACCGGTCACGCGCACCATCCTGGCGCGCAGCGTCAACGAAGCGATCATGATCGCCGCCCAGCTCGGGTTTCCGGTGGCGCTGAAGATCGATTCGCCCGATATCAGCCACAAATCCGACGTGCAGGGCGTCGCGCTCAACGTGCACAACGCGGTGGGCGTGCGCGACACCTACAACCAGATGGTGCAGACCGTCACCCGGCTGCAACCGGGCGCGCGCATCAACGGGGTGACGATCCAGAACATGTCGACACAGCATCGCGGGCGCGAGGTGTGTATCGGCATGGTCACCGACGACCCTTTCGGGCCGGTGATCACCTTCGGCGCCGGCGGCACGATGATCGAACTGATCAACGACCGTGCCATGGAGCTGCCGCCGCTGAACCAGTACCTGGCCCGCCGGCTGATAGAACGCACCCGCGTGGCCGAAACCCTGGGCGAGTGGCGCGGCGCGGCGCCGGTGCGCCTGGAGGCGCTGGAGCAGATCCTGCTGCGGGTGTCGGAGATGGTGTGCGAGCTGCCCCAGCTGCGCGAGATGGACATCAATCCGTTGATCGTGGACGAATCGGGTGCGGTCGCGGTGGACGCGCGGATCGTGATCGACAGCGCCGGGCCGTCGATGCGCAACTACAACCACCTGGCGATCCTGCCCTATCCGTCGCACTACGAACAGCTCTGGCCACTGCGCGGCGGCGGAGAGTACACGGTGCGCCCGGTGCACCCCGATGATGCGAGCATGCTGCAGGAGTTCGTGCGCAAGCTGTCGCCCGAAAGCCGCTACTTCCGCTTTGTGTCGTCGATGCAGGAGCTGCCCACCACCATGCTGTCGCGTTTCACGCTGATCGACTACGACCGCGAGATGGCCCTGGTGGCGGTGCACCGCGAACGGCGGCAGGACGCCAATGGCGAGACCACCGAGACGGCGCGCATCGTGGGCGTGTCGCGGTATGTCACCAACCCGGATCGCACCACCTGCGAGTTCTCGCTGGTGGTGGCCGACGACTTCAAGGGCCAGGGACTGGGCTCGCGGCTGATGTTGTCGATCATGGACTTCGCGCGCGAAAAGGGCCTGACCGAAATCGAAGGCCTGGTGCTGACCCACAACCCGACCATGCTCAAGCTGATGCGCGGGCTGGGTTTCCAGATCAAGCCGTTTCCCGAGGACGCCGACTTCCGGCTGGTCACGCACCTGCTCTGAGCCTCGCCCGACACCACGGTCTGGCGACCGGGTACGAGTGTCCAAGGGGTAGAGCGCCCCTCTAACTACCAGCAATTGCGGTGGTTCGTGATTTCAGCAACGCAAATGTTGACGCCGATCAATGCCGCGCGAAATTTGCCGAATTGATGTGGATTCATTCTGCGGAGCGCACTACCCTGCGATCGTGAACGCCGGTAAGCAGTTGTATCAATTGTGTACAGATGGCCCCGGCGGATGAAGGTGCAGCACCGTCGTGTTGTCGATTCATCCACACGCGCGGAGTGCACCTATGAAGCAGATCAAGTGGTTGTTGGTGGTCGCCATGCAGTGCGCCGTGCTCGGGGTCCTTTTCACCGCAACCACCGCGCAGGCGCAGGCCGTCGCCAAGGCGGGTGCGAAGGATCTGGTGCTGACCGGCGACGCCAAGTGCACCGCCTGCCATGACGAGGACGACAACGGCGCCCTGCTGTCCATCGGCAAGACAAAGCACGGCGTGCGCGCCGATGCGCGCAACCCCACCTGCACCAGTTGCCACGGAGACAGCGCGAGTCACATCAACAAGCCGGCCGGTGTGCAGCAGCGCCCCAAGCCCGACCGCTCTTTCGGCAAGCACAGCACGACCAGCGCGGGTGAACGCAACGAGACCTGCCTGACCTGCCACAAACAGGGCAGCACCCGCTCCCACTGGGAAGGCAGCGTGCACCAGAGCCGCGATGTGGCCTGCAGTTCCTGCCACCAGGTGCATGCGGCGAAAGACAAGGTCCGCGACAAGCTGGCCCAGCCGGAAGTCTGTTTCGCCTGCCACAAGGAGCAACGCACGCAGATCAACAAGCCCTCGCACCACCCGATTGTCGAAGGCAAGATGACCTGCTCCGATTGCCACAATGCACACGGCTCGGTCGGTCCGAAGCTGATGAAGCGCGACACCGTGGTCGAGACCTGCTACACCTGCCACATGGAAAAGCGCGGCCCGTTCGTGCACAACCATGAGCCGGTCAGCGAGGACTGCTCGAACTGCCATAACCCGCACGGCACGGTCGTCGAGAGCATGCTCAAGGCGCGGCCACCCTTCCTGTGCCACCAGTGCCATACGCCGCACGGCCCGTTCATACCGCAGCTGATCGGGCGCCAGGTGGTGCCCAATACCGCCACGCAGTCCGGCAAGAGCACCACCAATCTGACGCAGGGGCGCAGCTGCATGAACTGCCATACGCAGGTTCACGGGTCGAACAACCCGTCCAGGACGAACCCGACACCGCAGTTCAACTTCCGCTGACAACCACGGCCCGAAGCATCTTGCAAGAAATGGTGATCCATCATGAACATCGATAAAACGCTTCCCGGTTTCCGGCCATCCCTTGTCGCGCTGGCTGTCATGTCGGTTTGTTCCGCGGCCTGGGCGCAGGACGACAAGATCGCCCAGCTCACCCAGCCGGACAGCTCGGTCGGCATTGGCGTATGGGGCTCTGGCAGTGGCACGCGCCAGCGCGGATTTTTCGGTCAGTACAGTGGCATGCGTAACGGCAAGACCTACGGCCAGCTCGAAGCCGACATCAACCGGCGTGACGAGGCCACCGGCACATCCATCACGTTCACTGGGCGCAATCTCGGTCTGGACAACCGGGACCTGAACTTCACCCACGAGCAGCAGGGCGCCTGGAAGTACTCGATCGACTACTCGGAGCTGGTGCGCCATGACCCGCGCACGGTCAACACCGGCATGCTGGGCGCCGGCACGACGACACCCACCGTGGTGCGCCTGGCCGCACCCGGAACCGGCGCCGACCTGAACTTCCAGATGAAACGCGTGGGCCTGGGTCTGGCCGGCGGCATGTGGATCAATCCCCGTCTCCAGCTGGAGGTCAGCTTCAAGACCGAAGACAAGGACGGCGCGCGCGCGTTCACGCGTGGGTATGCATGCGCCGCCTATGTCTGCAGCGGCGCGCAAAGCGCCGTCAACCAGACCTGGGCGATCCTGATGGCCGCCGAGCCGATCAACTCCACCACGCGCCAGATCGAGGCCAAGCTGAACTATGGCTACCAGGACTTCAACGTCAGCGCGGGTTATTACGGCTCGTTCTACAGCAACGCCAACGGCAGCCTGCGCACGACGGTACCCGCTGCCCTGAACAACCCGCTGGGTGTGGCGGCGACGCTCGCGCCGGCGGCCGGGCCTGGCGTGATCGCCGGTGGCGGTACCAGCCTGCAGAATGTGCTGCAGCTGCCGGTTGCACTGCCACCCGACAACCAGGCCCACCAGCTCTATGTATCGGGCAACTACCGCATTTCACCGTCGACCAACGGCACCTTCAAGTATGCGTATACCCATGCCACGCAGGACGACAATTTCGCCAATGCCGGCCTGACCAATCCGCCGCCTGGCGTGACCAGCCTGCACGGCGTGGTGAATTCCTCCTTGCTGCAGTTAGGCCTCACCTCGCGGCCGATGCCCCAGCTCCATCTGCTGGCGAACCTGCGCTACGAAAAGGTCAATGACGAGACGCCGTACGCCTTGTACAACACCGAGGCCGGGACCAGCGTCCCGCCCACCGTGCCTCCGAACACCAGCCGGTTCTGGAACAACCTGCGCATCGACTCGACCAAGGTGGCCGCCAAGCTGGAGGCGAGTTACCAGTTGGCGAGCGATCTCCGTGCAACTGCCGGCCTGGACTTCAGCTCCTACAAGCGTCCGGTCCCGATCTCGATCACCGAGGAAGAGTTGGCGGGACTGGGTGCGGTGCGCGCCACCAACCGCGAAACCGGCTACCGGCTGGAACTGCGCCGAACGATGTCCGAAACGCTCACTGGTGCGTTCAGCTATGGTCAGAGCAAGCGCACTGGCGGCGACTGGACCAGCCTGAGCAACAGTGCCGCGTTCGTGGCGGCCGGCCTGGGTTACGGCCAGACAGGGTCGGCGAGCCAGTTCATCGCACTCAACGCCGGCAATGCCTTCCCGATGAACATGGCCGACATCGACCGGCAGAAGATCAAACTGTCGGCCAACTGGTCCCCCACCGAACTGATCGACGTGCAGTTCAGCGCCGACGACAACACCGACAAGAACGCCACTGCCTTCAGTGCCGTGGCCCAAGGCAAGGGCTGGCGGGAGACCGGCCTCAAGAGCTACAGCGTGGACGCCAGTTTTGCCATGTCCGACAAGTGGAAGCTCACCGGTTACGCTTCCCAGAGCCACCAAAACCTGAAGATCAACCACGGCACGGGTTACCAGGCCGACCTGAACACCCGCAGCGACGGTTTCGGTTTCGGCGTCGCCGGCAACCCGACCCCGCAACTGGAGCTCGGCGCCCAGTTGACGTACCTGCAGGACAACACCAGGTACGGGCTGGCCGCGTCACCATCCAGCACGGGTGCACCTGCGAGCGCCGCGAACCTGGCCCAGGCAGCACTCGGCCTTCCCGACGTGCGTTACCACATGACCCGGCTCAACCTGACCGGCACCTATGCGCTGGACAAGACCGCCTCGGTGCGTGTGAGCCTGATCCACCAACGCACCAAGCTGCAGGAGTGGTCGTACGGCAACAACGGGGTGCCGTATCTGTTCTCCGACAACACCACCGTCACGCTCAACCCGAAGCAGACGGTCAATGTGCTCGGGGTGGTGTACATCTTCAAGTTCTAGTTTCCGCAAGAACGGTCGCACCACCAGCGGCCGGCCCGGGCGCTGGCCGCCAGGGACCATAATCCCGGGGCAATCCACCCGAATTCCCCGTTTGAAAACCCTCGAAGTCTCGAATCTGAAATGTGTCCGTGGCGAGCGGCCCCTGTTCGACGGGCTCGGTTTTCGCCTTGAAAGCGGCGAGTTGCTGTATCTGCGTGGTGCCAACGGCGCCGGCAAGACCAGCCTGTTGCGGCTTCTGTGCGGCCTGTCCCGGCCCGAGGCCGGTCAGATCCTGTTCAACGCCACACCGATCGGCGACCAGGCCGAGGCCTTCCGGCAGGAGCTTTTCTACCTGGGGCACCACAACGCGCTGCAGGAAGCGCTGACGGTCGGCGACAACCTGGCCTTTTACGCGGCCCTGGCCGGCACCGAACCCCATGCGGCCGACACCAGCCGGGCGCTGGAACAGATGGGCTTGCGCGGCTGCCAGCGCCGGCTGGTGCGTCACCTGTCGCAGGGCCAGAAACGCCGCGTCGCACTGTCGCGCCTGCTGCTCAACCGTGCCAGCCTGTGGGTGCTGGACGAACCCTTCGTGGCGCTGGACCACGCGTCGATCGCGCTGCTGGCCGGTGTCATCGCGGCGCACCTGCGAGGTGGCGGCATGGCTGTGCTCACCAGCCACCAGCAGGTCGACATCCCGGGCGCGACTGCCAAGACGCTGGATTTGTCCGCATGAGCAGCGCGCCAGTTTCACCACTGTCTGGCGCTGCGCGAGCCGGTGCCAGGGCGCGTCCATGACACGCATTGGCTGGGCCGGCGTCTTCGGTGCGGTGGTCCGGCGCGAGATCGCGCTGGCCATGCAACAGAAGGGTGATGTGCTCACGCCGCTGTTCTTCTTTGTCATCGTCGCCAGCCTGTTCCCGCTCGGTGTCGGGCCGGAGTCCAAGCTGCTGCTGCGCATGGCCCCGGGGGTGCTGTGGGTCGGGGCGCTGCTGGCTGCGATGTTGTCGCTGCAGCGCCTGTTCGCCGCCGACCACGCCGACGGCAGCCTGGAGCAGATGGCGCTGTCGGGCGTACCGCTGACCTTGCTGGTGATGGCCAAGGTGCTGGCGCATTTCCTGCTGTCGGGCCTGCCGCTGGTGCTGATCGCGCCGGTGCTGGGCATCCAGTTCGGGCTGGACGCGCGCGGCCTGCTGGTCTTGACGCTGAGCCTGCTGCTGGGCACGCCCACCCTGAGCCTGATCGGCGGGATCGGCGCGGCGCTGACGCTGGGCGTGCGCGGCGGCGGTGTGTTGCTGTCGCTGCTGACGCTTCCGCTCTATATTCCGGTATTGATATTCGGCGCCGGTGCGGTCGAGGCCGATGCGGCCGGCCTGGGCATCAGCGCCCATTTTTCGCTGATGGGCGCCCTGCTGCTGCTGTCCTGCGTGTTCGCCCCGTTTGCCATCACCACTGCGCTGAGGATTT
This sequence comes from Rhodoferax sp., assembly GCA_031383745.1. Lineage (GTDB taxonomy): Bacteria > Pseudomonadota > Gammaproteobacteria > Burkholderiales > Burkholderiaceae_C > CAISIP01. The sequence goes on from JANMZX010000360.1 coordinate 8,052, forward strand.
CACTGGAATGAACAACCGCGTTGCACACTGGTTCCGGTTTGCGTCCCCCCAGAATTTCTACCCGCTGGCCGGGCGCCTGTGGCCGCTGTTCGCCGCGGCGGGCACGGTGCTGGCGGCCGCCGGCCTGTGGGTGTCGTTTTTTGTGGCGCCCACCGACGCACAGCAGGGTGAGGGCTACCGCATCATCTTCATCCATGTGCCGGTGTCGTGGATGTCGATGTTCATCTACCTGGTGATGGCCGCGTGGGCCGGCCTGGGACTGGTGTTCAACACCCGGCTGTCGGGCATGATGGCCTCGGCGCTGGCGCCTACCGGTGCGCTGTTCGCCTTCCTGTCGCTGTGGACCGGCGCCCTGTGGGGCAAGCCGATGTGGGGTGCCTGGTGGGTGTGGGACGCGCGCCTCACCTCGGAGCTGATCCTGCTGTTCCTGTACCTCGGCTTCATGGCGCTGCAGGCCGCCATCGACGACCCGCGGCGCGCCGACAAGGCCGGCGCCGTGCTGGCGCTGGTCGGCGTGGTCAACGTGCCGATCATCTATTTCTCGGTCAAGTGGTGGAACACGCTGCACCAGGGCGCTTCGGTGTCCCTGACGCGCTCGCCCTCGATGGCCACGACCATGCTGTGGGGCATGCTCATCATGAGCCTGGCGGCGTGGATGTACGCGATTGCCGTGGCCCTGCTGCGGGTGCGTTGCATCATTCTCGAGCGTGAAAGCCACGCAGATTGGGTCCGCCATGCAGTGGAATAGCGCCGCCGGGTTTTTCGCCATGGGTGGCTACGGCTTCTATGTGTGGGGCAGCTTCGGCGTGAGCGCGCTGGCACTGGTGGTCGAGGTCTGGCTCATCCGCCGCCGGCATCGCGCCGCCACCCAGGCCATCCGCAGCGACGACCACGACGCCTCCGCCAGTTGATGCACGGGTGGCCCCGGCGGCCTCAGCGCGGCGCGCCCGGGCTGCGGCTGACGTCCAGCAACCACGACTGGAACAGCGCCACGACGGCGCTGTGCGCCGGGTCCCGCAACGCACGGTCGCGCGGCTCGACGAACCAGTAGCCGTGGCTGCCGGTCAGCTCATGCATGCCGATCCGGCGCAGGCGCTGCTCCACCAGGTCGCGCTCGACCATGGGCGCATCCACGACGGCCACACCGGCACCGGATACCGCCGCGTTGATGGCCTGGTCCATGGTGGAAAACGCGATGCCCGGGCGCGGGTCGATGTGCCGGATGCCGAGCGACGCGAACCAGTTCTCCCAGATCGGCAGGCGCTTGGTGCCGGCCAGCACATGCAGCAAGGTGGTATGGGTCAGATCCGGCTCGGCGCCGTCGGCCCACAACTCCGGGCTGGCCACCGCCACGTAGTGCTCCTGGCGCAACAGGCGGCAGTCGCCCTTGGCCCAGGGCTCGTCCAGGAACATCACCAGGCAGTCGTACTGCTGCGCCTCGCGCAGGTTGGTGACCGTGCTGGTGGTGATCGACAGGTCGATAGCGGGATGGCGCCCATGGAAGTCGCGCAACCGGGGCGCCAGCCAGCGCGAGGCGAAGGTCTCGGGCACGTTGACGGCGATGCGCTGGCGCGCACCCAGGTGCTGGATCTGCTCGACCGCGTCCTGGATCGTGCCGAACGCGGCGTCCAGTCCCTTGGCGAGCACACTGCCGGCCGGCGTCAGGATCAGGCCCTGGTAGTGGCGCACGAAGACCGGCTTGCCGAGCCAGTCCTCGAGTTGCTTGATCTGGCGGCTGACTGCGCCCTGTGTCACGTGCAGCGCTTCGCCGGCCCGCGTGAAACTGCCGGTGCGCACGGCTGCGTCGAAGGCCCGCAGCGCGTTGAGTGGTGGCAATGGTTTCATGGCGCATCCAGGCGGTGCACGGCGCAGCGCAGATAGGTGCCGGAGCTCAGGGCTGGACGGCGTCGATCACGATCACCAGGTTGCCGGACCCGGTGTCGACCGGTCCGACCTGGCCCACCAGGTCGCCACGGCGCGGCATCGCGTCACCCGAGCGCGATATGCGTGCACCGATGACGACGCTGGGAAACCTGGACAACTTGAGCTCGGGCGACATCGCGCTGTTGTCGTCGAGCGAAAACGCCAGCGGCAGATCGGCGACCGTGCGCTTGATGATCGCCAGCGGCATGCGCGGGCCCTGCGCGGCGCGCGCGAACACGAACACGGTATCGCCCGGCGCCACCTTGGCCGCCAGCGCGCCGTCGAGCCGCACCACGCCGCGGGTGGCCGCCGCGGGGGCCACCGGCTGGGGAGTAGCCTGGGTCTGGGTCTGGGCCTGGGCCTGGGCCTGGGCCTGGGTCTGGGCCTGGGTCTGCGCCTGCGCCTGGGCTTGGGGCTGGGCCTGGGCCTGGGCCTGGGCCTGGGGCTGGGGCTGGGCCTGCGTCTGAGTCGGCGCTGGCGCGACCGCGGCGGTCGTTGCGGCGCCGCCGGCCGGAGCGCCACCCGCGGCGGCCTCGCGCGCCTGCTGCATGCTGCTTTCCAGGCCGGTGGCGAATTCGCTGCCGGCGGGGGCCACCTGCCGAGCCTCGCCCCAGTATTTCAGCGCCGTCGCATAGTCCTTCAGCTCGAACGCCGCGCTGCCGGCCAGCGCCAGTGCCTTGAGGTTCTTCGGGTCGAGTTGCAGCGCGCGGTCGACCAGCTTGCGTGGTTCACCCTGCACGCTCTGGCCCTGCAGCATCGCGAGCACGTCGGCATGGTCGGCCAGCAGCTGGGCATTGTCGGGAGACAAGGCGCGCGCACGCCCGTAGGCGCGGCTGGCTTCGGGGTAACGCTGCAATGCGGCGAACGACCGCGCCAGCATGGTCCAGGCCTTGTCGTCGCCGGCTTCGGCCGTGGTCTTGGCCTCCAGGCGCCGCGCCAGTTTGTCCACCATGGCCTCGATCTGCGCCATCGACACCTCGCCCGCCGGCCCCGCAGCCACCGACCCGGACGGCGGCAGCATCGCCTGCGGATCACCCACCAGCGCATAGACGACGAACACGAACAGCGGTATGAACAGGCCCAGAGCGAGCGCGGTCTTGCCGGCGCGCCTTGGCGCCGGCGCCTGTTCGCCTACCTGTTCTTCCTCCAGCGCCCGGCGTTCGATCTCGATGCGCGCCAGCCGGTGCTGTTCCGGGTCGAGCGCGCCGGAACGCAATTCGGCGTCCAGCGCGGCCAGTTGTTCGCGCAGCACGGCCAGGTTGGCGCGGCGCGCATCCACGGCGCCCGCAACCGCGTGCGCCGGCCCCCGGCGCCGCAACAAGCCGGGCAACAACAACAGCAGCGCCAGCGCGACCAGGCCGGCAAAAAAGACCAGGAACAGGCTCATGGTTTTTCCACGCCCTCGTCGAGCAGAGCGCGTGCGCGCTGCGCCTGCTCCGGGTTCCAGGTATCGGTCTGCCCGGCGCGCCGACGGCGCCGGATATTGGCCACCAGCACAAACACGGCCAGCAACAACAGCGCGAACGGCCCGACCCACAACAGCAAGGTGCTGCCCTTGAGCGGCGGGCGGTAAAGCACGAAGTCGCCGTAACGCGCGACCATGAAGTCGATGATCTGCTGCTGCGACTGACCGGCCTTGAGCTTGAGCCGGATCTGCTTGCGCAAGTCCACCGCGAGGTCGGCCTGGGACGCAGCGATGGTCTCGTTCTGGCACACCAGGCAGCGCAGTTCCTCGGCAATCGCCAGCACGCGCGCCTCCAGCACCGGGTCGTCCGACGCCGGCGTCGCCTCCTTGGCGCCGGCGCCCACGCACAGCAGGGCGAGCCCCGACAACAACCAGCCCAGCGCCGCCGCGCGCAAGAACTCAAGCACCGAGTTTCCTCACCAGTGGCAGGATCTCATCACGCAGCACCTCGGGCGTCACCGGGCCGATCTGCTTGAGCCGGATGATGCCGTTCTTGTCGATCACGAAAGTCTCTGGCACGCCATAGACACCGAAGTCGATTCCCACCAGGCCCTCGGTATCGGACAGCGAGCGGGTGTAGGGATTGCCGAACTTGTTGAGCCAGGCGGTGGCGTCCTCGCGCTTGTCCTTGTAGTTCAGGCCGTAGATCGGCACCACGCCGGTCTTGGAGAATTCGACCAGCAGCGGGTGCTCGATCCGGCACGCCACACACCAGGAAGCCCACACGTTGAGTATCCAGACCTTGCCGCGCAGGTCCTGCGCCGACAGATTCTGCTGCGGCGCGTCCAGCGTCGGCAGGCTGAACGCCGGGGCCGGCTTGTCGATCAGCGGAGAGGGTATTTCATGCGGCTTCAGCGACAGGCCCACCACCAGGAAAGCCAACATCACGACGAACACCACCAGCGGCAGCAGGTAACGCTTCATGGCGCGCCCGCCTTGCGCGCCAGCGCGGTGCCGAGCGGGAGGCCGGGCGCCGCAGTCGTGCCGGCGCCATGGCCGGCAACCGCCGGTTCGACCGCGGCCCGGGTCTGGCGGCGATAACGGCGGTCGAGCACCGCCAGCACGCCGCCCAGGGCCATCAGTACGCAGCCGCCCCAGATCCAGTTGACGAACGGCTTGTGGTGCACGCGCACGCTCCATGCGGTGGCGCTGACCGGGTCTCCCAGCGCGACGTACAGGTCGCGACCGATGCCGCGGTCGATGGCGACCTCGGTCATGGCCATGCGGCTCACGTTGTACATGCGCCGCTCCGGCATCAGCGGCTCCATCACCCGCCCGCCGTGGCTCACGCTGAGCGTCGCGCGCGAGGCCACATAGTTGGGGCCGCGCACCTCCACCACGTTGTCCAGCCGCAGCGAATAACCGGCCACGGAGGTGGTATCACCGGGCTCCATGCGTACATCGTTTTCACTCTGGAAGCCGCTCACCACGGTGACCCCGACGATGAACACGGCGACGCCAAAATGCGCCAGCAGCATGCCGTAGTAACTGCCCGGTTGCGCGGACAGCTTCTTCGACCAGGCCGGCGCCGGATGCTCGACCAGACGCGTGACCAGGTTGAGCACCGCGGTACTGGTTATCCAGGCCGCCAGCGCCAGCCCCAGCCCGATCATCGGCGTCCAGTGGCCGAGCGCGAGGAAAGCCACCAGCGCGCTGGCCACACTCACGCCGAAAGCCCAGCGCAGGCGCCGCGCCAGGTCCACCACGCTGGCCTGGCGCCAGCGCGTCATCGGGCCGACCCCCATCAGGAACAGCGCCGGCGCCATCAGCGGCACGAATACCGCATCGAAATACGGCGGCCCGACCGAGAGTTTGCCCATGCCCAGCGCGTCGATCACCAGGGGGTACAGGGTGCCCAGCAGCACCGCCGCCGCCGCCACCACGAGCAGCACGTTGTTGGCCAGCAGCATCGATTCGCGCGAAACCGCCTCGAAGCTGCCGCCCAGCCCGACCTTGGGTGCGCGCCAGGCAAACAAGGCCAGCGAGCCGCCGATCACCAGCGCCAGGAATGCCAGGATGAAGATGCCGCGCGCCGGGTCGCTCGCGAAAGCGTGCACCGAGCTCAGCACGCCCGAGCGCACGATGAAGGTGCCCAGCAGCGACAACGAGAACGCGAGGATCGCCAGCAGCGCGGTCCACATCTTGAAACCACCGCGCTTTTCGGTGACCGCAAGCGAATGCATCAGCGCCGTGCCGACCAGCCACGGCATGAAGGACGCGTTTTCGACCGGATCCCAGAACCACCAGCCGCCCCAACCGAGCTCGTAGTAGGCCCAGAAGCTGCCCAGCGCGATACCGAAGGTCAGGAAGCAC
>JANMZX010000471.1:0-26230 GCA_031383745.1 Rhodoferax sp.
CTTGACCGCGTCGGCGGCGATCAGGTTGCCGGCGGCGTCGAAGTCGAAACCCAGCACCCGCCCGCCGGTGTTGGCAAACACCTCGCGCGCGCTGCCGTCCGGGTGCATGCGCAGGATGTTGCCGCTGGCCACCGTGGTGTAGAGCCGCCCGTCTTTGGCCACGACGATGTGTTCGGGCCCTTCTTCGTTGCCCAGCGCGATCATCTTCAGGTCGGCCAGCTTGTGGTTCAACGCGTGCGGCCCGGTGTACCCGGGCGCCGTGGGTGCGCTCCAGGCCACGGGCTCGATCGGCACTGGCCACAGGGACAGGTAGGCGGCAAGCGCCGCGACGGGCAGGACCAGAAACCAGGTGGCATTTTTCATGGTGCTGGTGCAGCAGGAGCGGTCAGCCGGGGATCGGCTGGCCCTGAATTGGAAAAACCGTCAGCGCCTCGGCCCCAGCACATCCCGCTGCCGCATGGAGTTCTGGATCAGCAGGATATCCGTCGCATTGGTGGGTACCTGCTCCGCGGCAGGCGTTGCGCAGGCAAAACTCGCCGCCGCGTTCATGTCGCCGCTGCCGCGGTAGACCGCCGCTTGCGGATACGCGCAGATCGGCCGCTGCCGCGTGATGGCACCATTGCCGTCGTACTTGGTTGCCACGATGGCAGTGGGCGCCACGCCTTGTTCTACCCAGCGCGCGAGAGCGCTGACCACGTGCGATTCGGCGGTGCGTTGCGCCTTGGCCGGCTCGATGAATCCGCCGCCAATCGCGTCGGGGCCTGCGCCGCTTCGGCAATGGCCCACGTCGGGCAGCATGAAGAGGCGGTGGTAGCCCTGCACGGTCGAAGCCAGCGCCAGCGAGTCGGCGGTGACCTGCGCGGCAGACAATTTGGCAACAGCCTCGTCGTAGCCGGCACGCGGCAGGTGCTTGAACTTCTCGAATTGGATCAGCGCGTTGTAATACGCTGGTGAGCCTTGTGGCGGCACGATGGGGTCGGCCCAGCCATGGAACTGCACCAGCTTGCCGCCCCGTGCCTTGAAGGCTGTCAGGTCCGGGCTGGGCGCAGCCGTGACGGGTGTGATGAAGGCCTTGATGTGGTCAAACTGGTCGTCCCAGTTGAGGTCGCGGCGCCAGTCGTAGGGCGGCGACGTTCTTGAATACACATAGTGCCCGATAAACGGCCCGTAGCGGCCGTTGTCGCCAAAGGCGGGGTCCCACTCGGCTTCGGAGCCGGGCATCACGCCAGCGTAACGCTGCACCCCGCCAGACGTGCGCATGCCGGCATACATGGCCTGGGCCACGGTCAACTCGCTGGTCGTCAGGCAGTTGGGCGTGTCGCCGGCGGTGCAGAGCAACGCAGCCGGGTTGAAGGTGCAGACCCGCGGGTTGGTGATCTGGCCGTCGGCCAGGCCATCCTGGGCATCGCAGGCCGCATGCGAGGCACGGCTGAGCAGTTGCCGCTTTGTCGCCGACAGGACGGGCTGGCCCTGCACCGGCGTCTGGATCTTGCCGGAGTACGCGAGCCAGGTCAGGATCTCGGGATAAAACTGCGATGGCGCACCCGCCGCAATGCCGTCGAACAACTCGGGGTAGCGCTGCGCCATCATCATGGCCTGCCGCCCGCCGTTGGAACAGCCCTCGAAGTACGAATGGCGTACGGGCTTGCCGTAGTACGCGTTTGCGAGCGTCTTGGCGGCGGTGGCCACGTAGTAGTGCGCGCGCAGGCCCCAGTCCTTCACTTTTTCAGGGTGGTTGAGCGTCCAGTCCGGGCCTTCGCCGCCATCGTGCCCCATGTTGCTCGCCGCGGTGACAAAGCCGTCGCCGATGTCCTGCACCAGGCGCGGATAGGGAATCGCCCCCGCGTAACCGCCCGTGCCATTGAGTTTGAAACGGCCAGACCAGTCCTTGGCCGCAGTCGGGATCCAGACTTCGAACTTGATCTCCGAATCCGACGAGGGCCGCGCGACGCCCTGCACACGGCAGAATTTCGCGTCGATGTCCACATTGCCGATTTTTGTGGCCGATGCAACCGTCGTGGCCGACGCGATCGAACTGGCCTCCGGCATGACTTTGGTGAGGTCTTCGCACGCCATCGGTTGTGACGCCTTGTCTGTGGCGCAGGCGGTGAGCGCCAGCACTACCGCCAGGGCAGAGAGTCTTATTTCCATATTTGTCTCCTCGTTATCCCCGATTCTGGCACTCGCCCGGGCGTCTGTGCAACAGACTGCCTCAAGCGATGTGTCCGGCATCTCTTTGCTGTGCTGCACGCTGGCCTGGTCGCCAGTGGGTCAGACACGCAGCCGGACCAGCCCTGCATGCGCCGCAGTGGGCGGCACACTCGCCCGCCGTGCGGCACGGACGCCCGGCACATGCCCGTCAATCAGGCCGCGGCGGTGGCAACACCGACCGCGCCACGCAGATGCCGCATGCTCTGCGCCAGGCGCTCCTCGATGTTTCCGGCCGCTGCAATTTCCTCCGCAAACGGCTCGAAGGACGCGTAACCGGCGTAGCCAGCAGACAACAAGTGCGCCAGCTGTTCCGCGTTCCCCAACCGGTCTGCCGCGCCGACCAGTACGCGATGCCCGTCGCGCATATGGGACACGTCCAGGCCGGCGTCCTCGACACCCGACACATGCACCAGCCCGGTCAGCTCCGCAAAGAACAGGTCCTCGCCGGCCAGGTGGTGGTGAAAGGTGTCGTGCACCAGCGCGAACGGCGTGGCGTCGGCCAGTTCGCGCAGGGCCCGCACCGCCTGGGACTTGCGGCGCACCGCGCATTCCTCGAAACCGAGCGGCTCGACCAGGCCGGACAGTCCGTGGTCGCGCAGCATCGGCGCGAGCTGCGAAAGCGCGGCCACCAGATCGTCGTGGCGCTGCGCCGCGCTGCGCGCATCGCGCAGGCTGTTGGTCGGACACAGCACCAGGGCCTGGGCGCCGCAATCCACGGCATAGGCGATCAGGGCCTGCGCCTCGGCGGCGCGGCTGGCGTCGAACTGCTCGAAGCGCTGCAGTGCATTGATCGAGCGGATGCACAGCCCATGGTCGCGCGCGATGGCGCCGACCGCCGCCGCCGGCGTGCCGTCCTGCGTTTCCACACCGGCCAGGTCATTGCGGATCTCGATCGCGTCCACCCCCAGGCGCCGGGCCATGGCGCAGAACTGCGCAAAAGGCAGGCGCGGGGCGCTCATGCGGTTGATGGCAAAACGAAGGGTCATGGCGGGGTCTCCAGCGGGAAGTCGACTACCGGCCGCCGACAGCGGCCACACGCCATCCTACCGCCGCATCCTGACGCGGAAGAACAGCAGCGCCACCAGCGCAAGTGCCGCCACGCCGTAGATCGGCGCGTCCAGCCCGAAGCGCTCGGCCAGCGGGCCCACCGCCAGCAGCGACAGGTTGGCCAGTTGCGACACCATGAACCACAGGCCCATGACGCGGCTGCGGTAGCCCTCATCCACATGGCTTTGCAGCAGGATGATGGTGGCCGTCAGTGCGGCTTCTGCCGCCACGCCGAAAATGATGCGGGCGCCGACCGCCAGCCAGGCGTCGCGCGCGGCCACGAACACCACCGTAGCCACGATGCCAAGCGCCAGGCCCCACAGGATGACGCGGCCCATGCGTTCGGTGCCGCGCTTCTGCGACAACCACACCGAGGCCAGCGCCGCGCCGATGCCGGTGGCGCCGGCCAGGATCGCCAGCCCGCTGGAGCCACCGCCGAACAGCCGATCTGCGAAGGCTGGCAGCAGGCGATGCGTCAGGCCGCGCAAGGCGTCGTTGAAGAAGGTCAGCAGCAGCAGCATGCCGATCACCGGGTGCGTCAGGCTGTAGCGCAGGCCGTCCACGTAGTCGCCGTACAGGCTCTTGCCCGAAGGCGGCGTGGCAAGGGCCGGCGGCAGGCGCATCATCTGCAGCAGCACCAGGTACAGGCCGTAACCGAACACGTTGAAGAGGAAGGACACATACACCGGGAACCACGCCAGCAGCACACCGGCCAGCGCCGGCCCGGCGAACATGGCCAGCGTTCGGTAGGAGGAACTGAACGCGATGGCCGCCGGCAACTGCTCCCTGCCCACCGCGCGCGGCAGCAGCCCGTAGGCGGCGGGCACGCTGAACGCATGGATGGTGCCGTGTGCAAATGCCAGCACGCCGAGCATGCCGATGCCGAGCACGCCGGCCATCGAGGTCGCGGCCAGCAGCAGCGACTGCAGCAGCGAGAACCCGTAGGCAACGGACAGCATCCGGTGGCGGTCCAGCCGGTCTGCCAGCACGCTGCCCCAGGGCCCGAGCAGGAAATACGGCGCGATGTCGAGCACGGCCATCACCGCCAGCCAGCCCGGGGAGTGGGTCAGCTCCCAGGTCAGCCAGCTCACCGCCAGCGTCTGCGCGAAGAAGCTCAGCCACGACACCACCGAGGCCACGGTGTAGAGCCGGAAGTTGCGATCGGCAAACAGGCGCCTGGTGGATTCGGTGACCATCACGGCGCGGCTGCGCGCCCGCGCAGGGCCCGGCCGAACACCATGCCAAGCGCGCACAGGGTGGCGCCGCACAGCGCGATGACCGCCCCCGCCCCGATGCGCTCCGAGAGGCGCGCGGCCAGCAGCACACCCACCGACTGGCCCAGAAACAGCGAGGCGGCGAACAGGGACACCGCCGAGCCGCGCGCCGCAGGCGCCATTTGCGCGGCCTGGGCCTGCATCACGTTGTGGAACGAGAAGAACCCGAACCCGGCGACCAGGCTGGCCGGGATGGCCATCCAGCGGTAGGGCGTGAACCCGACCACCAGCGATGCCAGGAACACCAGGCTCGCGCCCGTCGCCGCCAGCCGGGCCGGATGCAGGCGCCGGATCAGGTGGCGGGCGCTGGCCATGTACAACACACCACCGGCTCCGAACAGTGCGACGATGGCGCCTGCCGCCGAGAGCGAATAGGCAAACGCCTGGTGCAGGTGGGTCGCCCAGATCGCCAGCACGCCGAAGCCAGCCGCGCCCTCCACCACCCCCACCACCAGGATGGTGCGCGGCCAGGGCTGCGCCAGGATCGACAACACCTGCCCGACGAACCCGCGGCGGGCCGGCGCGGAGGATGCGGAGGTGGTAGCCGCCCGGATCTTTTCCGCCACCTGCTGCCGTCGCAGATCCTGCAGCAGCAGCACACCAACAATGCAGAACAGCAGTGCCAGCACGCCGAAGGCCCAGCGCCAACCCAGCGTGTCGGTCAGCAGGCCACCCATGAGTTGTCCGCTGCTGATGCCCAGCGTGGTGCCCAGCCCGACCCGGGCGATTGTCTCCTGCAGGTGGGCCGGGTCGGCCACATCGCCAACCCAGGCCAGGCCCAGCGGAATGATCGCCGCCGCTCCCATGGCGACCACCACACGCGACAACACCAATGCGTCGAGGCTGGATGCAAACACCGCCATCGCATTGCCCACGCTGCACGCGAGCGTGGCCCACGCGATGACGCGGAACTTGCCCAGGCGGTCCCCGAGCGGACCGTAGAACAACTGCAGGCAGCCGTACACGATCGCAAACACCGACACCACCTGCACCGCCTGCGACAGCCCCACTGCGAATACGCGCGACAATTCGGGCAGCATGGCATCGCAGATGCGCTGCGACGCCATGCTGGAGAAGGTGGCAAACGACAGCAGCAGGATGGAGCGCCGCGTGGCGGCCCGGCTTGGGGCGGATGGAGGACTGGCGGTCATGGTTGCGGCACTCCGATTGTGCCGCCTGCCGGCTGCCGGCATCGAACAAGGGCACATCGGACATGGGCAAGGAAGTGATCCGCAGCGTCGCGGTCGAGTTCGGCGACTGCGACCCGGCGCGCATCGTGTGGTTCCCGAATTTTTTTCGCTGGATCGACGCCGCGTCGCGCCACTTCTTCGTCCAGTGCGGCGTGCCGCCCTGGCACGCACTGGAACAGAGCCACGGCATCATCGGCACACCCCTGGTCGACACGCAGGCGCGGTTCGTGAACACCGCCAGTTACGGCGACGTTCTGCACATCCACAGCCGCGTCACGGAATGGCGCGCCAGGAGCTTCGTGCAGTTGCACCGCGTGCTGCGCGCCGACACCCTGATCATGGAGTGCACCGAGGTGCGCATCTTCGCGGTGCGCCGCGCCGACAGCGAGACCGGCATCCGCGCGGTGGCAGCGCCGGCGGAGATCCTCGCGTTGTGCGCGTGACCCGGGCGGGCTGGGCTGGCTAACGCGCCGACTGGTACCAGGGCTGGCTGCGAAACGGCACGCCGAACTCGAACACCTCGCCCACACGCGGCGTGATCACATCCACGCCCCTGGCCGCCGCAGCAGCACGGGTGCGCAGGATCGGCTCCTCCCACGCGTGGTAGGCCAGGTTGAAGGTGGCCCAGTGCACCGGCAGCATGGTTTTCGCACCCAGATCGCCATGGGCGCGCACCGCGGCTTCCGGGTCCATGTGGATGTCGAGCCAGGTCGATCCGTAGGCGCCCACCTTCATCAGCGACACATCCGGTGCGCCCAGGCGCTGGCGGACCTCGCTGAAATGCCCGCCGTAACCGGTATCGCCGCTGAAGTACAGCGAATGTGTCGGCCCCTGCAACATCCACGACGCCCACAAGGTGCTGTTGTTCATGCTGGTGCGCCCCGAGTAGTGCCGCGCCGGTGTGCAGTGGATGCGCACACCCTTCACGTCGGCATGCTCCCACCAGGCCATCTCGTGGATCTGCGCCCGCGGCACACCCCAGCGCTCCAGATGGGCGCCGACGCCCAGGCCGACGTAGAAATGCGTTGCGCCTTGCGCCAGCTGCCGCACCGTGGCCATGTCCAGGTGGTCGTAGTGGTCGTGCGAGATCACCACCGCGTCGATGCCGGCCAACTGCTCCAGCGGGATCGGCGGCGGGTGGAAGCGCTGCGGCCCGACCAGCTGCACCGGCGAGGCGCGCTCGGAGAGCATCGGGTCGGTCATGATGCGCACGCCGTCGATCTCCACCAGCACGCTGGCGTGGCCGAACCAGACCGTGCGCAGGCCTGGACGGGGCGCGTTACGCAGACTCTGCGGCGCCAGCGGCAGCACGGGAATCGTGAACTGCGGCTCGCGCTGCTGGCCCTGGCCATACAGCCGCAGGTTCTCCACCAGCGCCAGGTCCTGGATGTAGGGCGGGGTGTTCTCGAAACGGCCCTGCACCCAGGCCGGTGACTGCCGCATGCGCTCCAGTCGCCCGCCGTCGGCAGCAGCACCGAAACCCGGCAGGCGCAAGGCCAGCCAGGCGACTGCCACCAGCACGCCGGCCAGCAACAGCACGGCACGCAGGAAACGTGCTCCTCGGGTCATCGGCATGCGGCCCTCCTTGTCGAAGCCGCCATTCTGCGCCACCGCACCGCATGCTCGCGCAGGGCACCCGATTGCCGTAGCATCGGGATTTTGGACGGCCACCACCATGCTCTACGCAGTTTTGAAGACCCTGCACGTCCTGTCCGTGATCGTCTGGGTGGGAGGCATGGCCTTCACACTGTTCTTCCTGCGGCCGGCGGTCGCGCTGCTCGAGCCGCCGGTCCGGCTGCACCTGATGCTCGATGTGCTGGGGCGGTTTTTCGGCGCGGTGCTGGCCATGGTGATCGTGGTGCTGGTGACCGGCACCTGGATGATGGTGGATTTCGCGAGCGCGGCCGACGCCAGCGACACCGGCGTGCGCATACCCTGGAGCTGGTCGCTGATGGCCGGTCTGGGCATCCTGATGGTGGCCATCTTCGGCCATATCCGCTACGTGCTTTTCACGCGCCTGCGCCGGGCCATAGCGTCCGGCGCCTGGGTCGCCGGCGGCGCGGCCATGGCCAGCATCCGGGTCTGGGTGCGGCTCAACCTGGCAATCGGGCTGCTGATCGTGTTGGTGGTGGTGTTCATGGGGTCTTGATTTCGGGGCCGGGCCGTCAGCATACGCGAGCAGCTCAACGGATGGGCGAGGCAGTGGCCCAAGGAAATTGCATTGAAATTCCCGCATTCTGTGCTGGAATTTCAATATAATGGCACATGCTCAAACGCCCGGCACTGGAACACGCCGTACGCGCGGCCCTGTCACGCAGCCCGGCAGTGGCCTTGGTCGGGCCGCGCCAGGTCGGCAAGACCACGCTCGCCCGAACCCTGCTCGGCAGCCATTCCCCCAATTGGTTCGACCTGGAAGACCCGCAGGTGGAAGCCCAGCTTCACACGCCCATGGTGGCGTTGCAGGACCTGCGCGGCTTGGTGGTCATCGACGAGGTGCAGCACGCGCCCGACCTGTTCAAGGTGCTGCGCGTACTGATCGACCGACCAGGCAACCTGGCAAGCTTCCTGCTGCTGGGCAGCGCATCCCCGTCCCTTCTGCGCCAATCCAGCGAATCGCTCGCCGGCAGACTCGAGGTGATCGAGGCTGGCGGATTCACGCTCGACGAGACCGGGCCCGGGCAGGCCTCCGGGTTATGGTGGCGCGGCGGATTCCCGCGCTCCTACACCGCCACGGACGACACGGCCAGCCGCATCTGGCGACGGGAGTTCATTCGCACGGTGGTCGAGCGCGATTTGCCGCAACTGGGCATGAACGTTGCCGCGCCGGCGATCTACCGGTTCTGGTCGATGCTGGCGCACTACCACGGGCAGACCTGGAACGCGGCCGAACCAGCGCGCTCCCTGGGGGTGAACGAAAGCACAGTGCGCCGCTACCTTGACTGGCTCACGCAGGCCTTCCTGGTACGGCAACTGCAGCCATGGTTTGCGAACCTCGGCAAGCGGCAGGTGAAGGCTCCCAAGATCTACCTGCGCGACTCGGGCCTGCTGCATGAACTGCTCGGTATCACCGAGCCAGGGGCACTGGGCCGACATCCGAAATGTGGTGCGTCCTGGGAGGGATTCGCGCTCGACCAGGTGCTGCGTATTGCCCGACCGGACGAGGCCTACTTCTGGGCCACCCATGCCGGCGCCGAACTCGATTTGCTGATGTTCAAGGAGGGACGGCGGGTCGGCGTGGAGTTCAAGCGCACCGACGCGCCACGGCTCACTGCGTCGATGCAAATCGCACTCCGGGACCTTGCCCTGGATGCCCTGTATGTCGTGTATCCGGGCAATCGGCGCTATTCGCTGGCCCAGCACGTAGAGGCGGTGCCATTGTCAGCCGTCGTCGCATCACCCGCACCCGGTGGACTCCCTTCGCCCTGAGGGACTGCGCTGCGATCTTGATGGGGGCGGCCCGGCGCGGCGCGTCACTCGACCACGTGGTTGGCCTGGAGCAGGACGGCCGATGGCACCGTGAGGCCCAATGCTCTGGCGGTCTTGCGGTTGACGACCAGCTCGAAGCGTGTCGGTTGTTCCACCGGAAGGTCACCCGGCTTCGCGCCCTTGAAGATCTTGTCGGCGTAGGTCGCCAGGCGGCGGAAGTCGTCGCGCAGGCTGGCCCCGTCACCCTAGATTCGGCAGTTGGACGCGCCCGAGCGGGCTGCGATGTGGTGCGCTGGCAAGGCGCGACGACGCTGCGGGCTCGTGCCCGCGAGGAGAAGCAACGCCGCCAGCGTGCCGCAGCGCGGCTCGATCGGGTGCGTAGCGCTCTCACGCAGGTGGTGAACGCCGTCGTGGGTACAAAACTCAATATTCATAAGGAGTTGCAAGCGGAAACAAGCGGTCAACTGCCGAATCTAGGGTCACTCATCAGGCAGCCGGCCTCTGCAAACCCCCGATCGCCTGCAATGGCGGGCAAGGCGTGTTTCGCAGCCAACTCCGCAATCTGGGCCCTTTGCTGGTTGAACAGCGGCGTGAATGCCACCATGAACGCGCCGGCCTTCTCGCGCACCATCATGGCGAACGCGGCTTCGATCTCCTGCGGCGACCTTGCCGCGACGCGCAACAGTGTGACGTGCCGCTTCCGTGCCGCCGCCTGGCAGCGAAAAGAATGGGAATGGCACTGGTGGTCTTGTGCGCCGCCCGGGCGACCGCACTGGCCGACACCACGATCGCGTCGACCTTCAAGCCGACCAGTTCGGCAGCGGGTTCGGGCAGCCACTCGGGCCGGCCTTCGGCAAAGCGCCACTCGATGAGGAGGTTTCTGCGCTCGACGTCACCCGGCGCGCGCCCGCCGCGTGGAAACGCGCCGAACAGGTGCGAATCGAGCGCCGCCGGACGGCCCCGCGAAGTCAGAAAACCGATGCACTACAGCTTGCCCGTGCTCTGGGCCAAGGCCCTCCAGGGGCGCCTGCAGCAGGCCCGCTGCGCAGGCGATCACGAGCCGGCGGCGATCGCTCATCCAACGCCCTGCACTGGCGTCGAAACTGCCCCACGCAGGTCCGCCGACGGACGCGCATCCGATTCCAGATGGACGTACAGGCCCTCCACAGGCGCACCCTGGTCGTGCCGCAGCGGGGCTTCCCACATCGTGTGCATCCGCAAGCCATGGTCTGCCGCCATGCGGCGCACATAGGCCACAGAGTGCGCATAGCGCAGGCTCGGCAGCAGCCGCAGTTCAACGTCCCCGCGCTCCAGTTCGACCGAGAACGCAAAACAGCCACCGGCACGCAGACGCCGGCGCACCGCCGCGAACACGGTGTCGAGCGCCCCCACATAGATGAAAACGTCGGCAGCGAGGATCAGGTCCACCGTTTCCTGCGAATCCTGCAGAAAGGCCAGCATGTCGCCGTGCACCACGCGGCGGTAGCCACCGCCGCTGCGCGCCTGCTCCACCATGGCCAGCGACAGGTCGACGCCCTCCACCGCCAGCGCCTGGGGGCGGATCAGCCGGCCGCACAGGCCGGTGCCACAGCCCAGATCCAGCACCAGGCCAAATCGCCGCCCGCCAGCCACAAGGGGCTGCAGCAGGGTTTCGTGCGCCCGATAGCGCAGATCGCGCACCAGATGGGATTCGAAATCACCGGCGTACTGGTCGAACAGGGCCTCCACATAGGCGCGCGGCGGTGGCGGCGGTACCGTGCCGCCACGCACCGATGCCAGGTAGAACCGCTGCAGCGTCGCGTCGGCCCCCAGCGCGAGCGCGCGCTCGAAACACACCGCCGCCTCGTCGAAGCGCTGCACATCGCGCAACAGGCCGCCACGCGCGCTCCAGGCCTCGGCCAGCGTGTCATCGAGCACCAGGGCCTGCTCGAAGGCGTGCAAGGATGCTGCCGCATGGCCCTGGCGCCCGTGACAGCGGCCCAGCGCCAGCCAGGCATCGGCTTGAGCCGGATCGACGGCGAGGGACGCCTCGAGATGGACCACCGCCTCGCCGCAACGCCCGAGCAGGGACTGCGTCACCCCCAGGTTGGCCAGCACCGACGGCCGCCCCGGGGCCAGCACCAGGGCCGCTTCGAAGCAGGCCCTGGCAGGCTCCAGGCGGCCACCCTCGAAATGCGCGTTGCCTTCGAGGAACAGCGCCCTGGCCTGCTGCACCGGGTCCGTCATGCCGCCAACCGAAACAGTGCAAGAAAGTCGTCAGGCCGCCAGTGAATACGGCCCGCCGCGTTCCAGCGCCTTGCGGTACGCCGGGCGCGCCTGGAAGCGCTTGACCCAGGCGTCGATGTTGGGATAGGACGCACGCAGTTCGCGTGCCGCTTCGCCCACAAAACTCATCTGGATGTCGGCGCCGGTCAGTGCGTCGCCCACCAGCCATTCGCGCCCTTCGAGCGCCTGGTTCACGTAACCCAGGTGGTTGGCGATCTCGCTGTTGATGCGCGGCGCCAGCGGTGCACCGGCGTCACCCAGGCGACCCACGTACAGCTTGAGCAGCAAGGGCAGCATGGCCGAGCCTTCGGCGTAATGCATCCACTGGTTGAAGGACTCGAAGTCGGTGCTGGCGGTGGCGGGCCGCAGGCGCCCCATGCCATACCGGCGCAGCAGGTAGTCGATGATGGCGCCCGACTCGATCAGCGTCTGGCCGTTGTCGGTGAGCACCGGTGATTTGCCCAGCGGATGCACCGCCTTGAGCTCGGGCGGCGCCAGCCGCGTGACCGCATCGCGCTGGTAGTGCTTGATGTCGTAGGGGATGGCCAGTTCCTCGAGCAGCCAGAGGACGCGCTGCGAGCGGGAATCGTTGAGGTGGTGGACGACAAGCATGGGTTTCCTTAAATTACGGAGGGAGGCAGACCGCCCGATTGTGGAACATCCCGGGGCGGCCCCGTCACACCCCCTGCGCAAACGCGTCACCCGGCACCCGCCGCCCCCAGGAAAACGCCTGTTGTCCGGCCTTCGGCGCGGGCCGTGGCGCCAGCAGCACCGCGCCGTCGAAGGGTGCCAGCAGCGGTTCATCGCCATCCATGGCAGCCACCTCGCCGGCAGCGAAAGACACGAAACCGGCATAGGAGCAAGCCAGGCGCAGCGTATCGGTGCGGGCGATCACGGGGATCGCGATCTCGTAGCGCTCCACTTCCCCGGCCGGCGCCGGCTCCGGGCACAGGGCCTGCGCCTGCCCGGCATCCAGCAGGCCGTGGACGTCCAGGAATCGCACCGTGCTGCGCCACGCGGTATCGACGCTGGAGTGCGCAAAATGCTGACCGCACTCGGCGATCAGACCCACGGCAGCCGCGGCGGGCTGGCGGAACGCGCCGTAATCGATCAGGTGGTAACCCTCGTGCCACACGTCGGGCAGGAACAACTGGCGCGGCGGCATCGCCAGGTGGTCGGCCAGCGCACGCACGCGGGGCAATTGCGACAACACGAAGAACGGCTGCAGCGCATGCCAGGTGGAGTGCAGATCGAGCAGGCGGTCCACGGTGCGCACCGTGGGCAGCAGCTGGTGTGCGCGCCGGCCTTCCACAGACTGCGTGTCCGCCGCCAGCAGTTCGTCATGCCACAGGCGGTTGAAGTCGCGTTCGACAAATCGGGCCGACATGCCGTTCGCGTCCAGCGCATCGTAGGCGACCACGTTGGCGAAGGACAGTGTCAGCCGCCCCACCCGCGGGCGAAAACCAGTATCCAGCAAGCGCTTGACCACGTGCATGCCGCACCACTCGTTGCCGTGGGTGAGCGCATTGACCATCAGGTGCGGTCCGGCCACGCCGGCGTCGATGGTGTGCAGGTAGTCCACCCCGCTGCCGGACGCGCGGTAAGGCGCCAGGTCGACCCGTGCGACCTCCATAGGGTAGCTCGGCGGACCTGGCGCATGCACCGCGGAGCGCACGGTCGATCAGCCCTTGAGCGCGAGCGTGGCCACCACCTGGATGCCAACGCCGCTCGGCACGGCCACTGCCAGGCGCAACCAGCCGCCGAAGTTGGTCACCCGCGTGAAGCTCAGTGCCTGCGCCTGCGCCTGGATATCCATCGACGCACCCTCGTTCACCCAGTGCAGGCCGTCGGGCGAGATCTGCACCTGGGCCATGGCCACGCCGCCGGGGGTGCCGGCGACTCCCATCACATGCACGAAGAACACCGCCTCGGATGCCCAGGCGGCCTCGTAGGGCTCGGTGTGCACCATGCCCTCCCAGACGTCGCCGCGCGCGATCACGGCGGTATACGCATTGCGCATCATCGTGTTCATCTGAGTACCTCCGTGCTGCGCACTGCGGTGCGCGCTGGCTGGGGGCGGCCCGGCGCGGCGCCCATGTCAGAACTCGCCGGACAGCAGGACGCTGTCGAGATAGAAAAACGTGCGCTTGGCCGTATCGGGCTCGCAGAAAAAAGCCAGGTTCAGCATGCACGACAGATTGGGCATGGCCGGGATCTTGATCGAGGCCACGTCGGCGCAGTCGAACACCTGGTCGTTGCACTGGAACCCCAGCCAGCACATGCGCTCCAGGTCGAAGTCGAAGCGCAGGTAGTGCCAGTTGATCTTGGTCGGGATCTCGTTGTAGCACAGCTTCTGCCCGGCGCCGGGGATGTCCTCCCAGTCCTGCGGGCTGAGGTGGTCGTGGGTCACCGTCTCGCTGCGCGAGCCGATGGCCCGAAACGGCGTGCTGTGCTGCTTGAACTGCCACTTGTGCATCCGCTGCCCGTCCAGCGCGTTGAGGTAGCGCAGGTGTGGCATGACCCGATCCTTGCCATCCTGCAGGTCGAACAGCAGGCCCACCGAACGCACGTCGAGATCGGACAGCTTCGGCTCGTTGGCCTCGGGCTTGAACGCGAAGTAGGTCTCCACCCGGATGCGCGAAGCCTTGCGGAAGGTCACGCGCTTGATCGCCACGTTGCGTTCGCCCGGCACCGCGCGCGTGGCGATCTTCAGGGCATAGGTGCCGTCGAAGGAACCATGCGTGCCGCTGTCCCAGTGGGTGATCTGGCTCAGCATCGGCTGGGTGTGCCGCGCGTAGGAACGCGTCATGGTATCGATCGATCCTTCGTAGTTGCCGACCAGGCAGGTCCAGCCGTTCATGCCCTGGTCGAAATCGTCGAAGTAGACCACGCGCGACAGCGGGTCGAAGCGCGACAGCCGCGGGTCGGCATGGGTGGGGTGGGGCAATGGCATGGATCTATCCTTTCGAGGCGCCGGCGGACAGGCCGGCGATGAGGTACTTCTGGACCAGCAGCACGAACACCAAGATCGGCAGCAGTTGCAGCGTGGCGGCGGCGAACAGGATGCCCCAGTCGACGCCATCGATCGCGCCGACCATTTCGGACAGCACCAGCGGCGCGGTCTTGGCGTCGACGGCGGTGAAGATGAAAGCGAACAGGAAGTCGTTCCAGGCGAACACCATGATGAAGACCGACGTGGCGATCAGCCCGGCATGCGACAACGGCAACACGATGTGCCACAGGGTCTGCCACAGGGAGGAGCCGTCGATGGCGGCGGCCTCCTCCAGTTCGATCGGCAACTGGTCGATGAAGGCCTTCATGATCCAGGTGCCCAGGCTCAGGAAAAACGCGCAATAGAGCAGCACCAGCACGGTGCGGGTGTCGTTGAGCATCAGCCAGTTGACAGCAGGGAACAGCGGCAGTGTCAGCACGATCGGCGGCAGCAGGCGCACCAGGATCATGAAGAAGGCCGAGGCCGTGAGCAGCCGGCTCTGGCGCCGCGCGTACACATGACCGGCCAGGAACGAGATCACCAGCGTTAGCGCGGTGGCGCCCAGCGCGATCAGCAGGCTGTTCGACAGGTTGTGGAAGAAATCCGGCCAGCGTTTCCACAGGTTGGCATAGTTGAGCAGGGTCGGTGTGAAGACGAACAGGTTCTTCTCCGAGAAGATCTCCCTGGGCAGGCGCAGCGAGCCCAGCACGATCAGCGCGATCGGAAACGCCGACCACACCACCACGGCGGCCAGCGCCAGCATGCGCCCGGCGCCGAGCGCCCAGCGGCGCGCACGGCGGCTGGCCAGTGACAGCGTGGCATCACGCATGGGAGAACATCCGCTTGTACATCTGGTGGATGTACCACGCACCCATCAGGAGCGAGGCCAGCAGCATCAACCAGCCGGTCGCCGCTGCGGCGCCGAAATCGGCATACCGGAACGCCTGCCGGTACAGGTATACCGCGAGCACTTCGGTCGTCCGCGCCGGGCCGCCACCGGTCAGCAGCCAGACCTCGGAGAAGATCCGGAACGCGAAGATGTATCGGAACACGATCGCCACCAGCATCGCCGGCACCAGCAGCGGCACGGTCACGTCGGCAAAGCGCCGCCAGGCGCCGGCGCCGTCGACGCGCGCAGCCTCGTACAGCTCGCGTGGAATGCCGAGCAGGGCGGTGTACAGCAGAATGAAGGTGAACGGCAGGTGGTGCCAGATCGACAGCAGGATCACCAGCGCCAGGCCGTGCGACGGCTCCACCGCCCAATCGAGTTCAGGCAGGCCCAGGCTGCGCAGCGCCAGTGTCACCGGGCCGCCATTCGGATCGACCATGAACTTCCAGATCACCACGCTCACCACCTCGCTGATGGCATAGGGCGCCAGCACGATGGCGATCATCAACCGGCGCAGCGGGATCCAGCCCGAGAACAGCACCGCCACCGCCAGCGCCAGCACGAACTCGCCGAACACCACCGCGTTCACGACAATGGCGGTGTTGAGCGTGGCGGTCCAGAAATACGGGTCGGCCAGCACCGTGGCGTAGTTGCCCAGGCCCACCCAGACCGGTGTGGTGCCGTAGGTGGAGCGCGTCAGGCTGAGCCAGAACACATACAGCGCGGGCAGGAACAGCATCAGCACCAGCATCCCCTGCGCCGGTACCACCATCGCCCAATGGCGACTGGTCGGCTTCACGCGTCGTCGATGCGGTAGCGCTGCACCGCATCCCAGTTGATTTCGATCCCCAGGCCAGGCGCCTGGGGCACGGCAACCTGGCCGTCCACCAGCGTGTGCGCCGAACCCACGGCGGTGGTGGCGAGTTCGTCGCGCAGCGGATTGGCGATGAACATGCACTCGAAGCTGGTGAAGGCGGGCATCGCCGCTGCCAGCTGCAGGCTGGCCGCCACACACACCGCGCCCGACCAGCCGACGTGCGGCGCGTAGGCCACATGGAAGGCGTGCGCCAGCGTGGCGATGTCGCGCGTCTCGCTGATGCCGCCGGCGCGTGCCACATCCGGCTGGATGATGGCCACCAGCCGCTCGCGCAGCAGCTCGGTCGCGTGGGCCGTGGTGTAGTCGCTCTCGCCGGCGGCCAGCGGCACCGACACCGTCCGCCGCAGGTGTGCGTAACCCGCCAGATCCTCGGGCGCGATCGGTTCCTCGAAAAACCAGTAGTCCAGCGCATGCAGCGCGTGGCCGACCGCCACCGCTTCGTCCAGCGAATAGGCCCAGTTGGCGTCGGCCGACAGGCGGATCCCCGGGCCGACCACCTGCCGCATCCGCGCGGCGGCGTCGATGGCCCGCGCCACCGGCTGACCGAGCTTGACCTTGATCGCCTTGAAGCCCAGCCCCAGCACGTACCGCGCCTGCGCTTCCATCTGCTGCGGCTCGGCCCAGTTGATCGACGAGGCATAACAGTCCACCACCTGCCGCCCTACCCCGCCCAGCAGCCGGTGCACCGGTTGCCCCAGGGCCTTGCCCACCACATCCCACAAGGCGATGTCGACCCCGGCAATGGCCTCCACCAGCATGCCGCCGGCACGCCCCGACAAGGCCGCGCGCATGTGCTGCCAGTGGCGCCGGATATCGAAGGCGCTCTGCCCCAGCAGCCGCGGCGCCAGCACCTCGTTGATCAGGCCCGCATAGGCCCGCGCGCCGAAACGCCCGAGGCACTCGCCATACCCCGCGATGCCATCGGCGGTGGTGACTTCGACCAGCACGATGGACACGGCCCCGAAAGCGCCTTGCGACGTGCGCGTGCCCTCCTGCATCGAGGCTGTGAGGGGGATCGCGCGCACGCTGGAAATCGCCAGGTCGCTCATGTCAAGGGCTCCGCGGTGCCAAGCAGGCCACGCAATGGTTGAAAACGGAATCGGACCTGCCATTGCATTCCTGTGACCGCCAGCGGCACGTCGCGAGCGTTGGATGTCCTCGGTCTGTTTTCGCGTTGGCGTTGGCGCGCGTCGCGGCAGGCGGTACGCGGCGCAGGCTCATGCTGGGGCGGTCGGCACTGCGTGTCCGACTGCCCTGCGGTGCTCCCGCAAGGGTCGGGCCGCGGAACTCGCTGCGTTCGCTTCGCTCTCTCCGCTCTGACAGCCGCGGCCAGAATGACAACGAAGCGCGCTGCGCGCGCCGCCCCTTGCGGTCCGCTCCTCGGCACCCCAGAAATCGCCCGCGCCGCGTACCACCTGCCGCGCCGCTGGGCCCCTGGATTTCGGGGTGTCGGAGCCCGGGCTTACCTGCATCGCGTTGCGACTCTTCAAGCGGGCGTGCCGGGTGGCTGCACCGGGCAGCTGGAAGTATTCGCGCATGCTGCAGAGTCACGCACGCTAGCCCCGGTGGTTGCGCCAGCCTCACGGCGCTCTGCAACGGCATCTGCGCGCGACTGCAAGCAGCACGGTGCGGACGCCCGGCGCGCTGGCCGGACAAGCGGCACGGCGCCAGCTGGTTTTCCAGACGGTCCAACACCTGCAAGCGGCCAACCGCCCGCAGCGAACCACATGCTCCCGAACTGCCAGCGCGCGCCCCGCCCCTCATGCCAGCCACTGCCCCATGTGCGCCGCGTTGGCGAACAGCCCCGGTGCACCGCCGGAGTGGAAGAAGACCACCGGCGACCGCGTGTTCCAGCGTCCTTCGCGGACCTGCGCCAGCATGCCGCCGAACGCCTTGCCGGAATACACCGGGTCGAGCACCAGCCCCTCGGTGCGGCCGGCCAGCAGCATCGCGTCCACCGCCTCGCGGGTCGGCACCCCGTAGGCACTGCCGATGTGGCGGTCGTCGAATTCAAAATCCGACGCGTCGATCCGGCACGGCAACTCCAGCAACTGCGCCGCGGCGTTGGCACGCTCCACGATCAGCGGCACCATGAACGCAGCCGGCTTCTGGACCGAGATGCCCACCACGCGCGTCGCTACGCCGAGGGCCTTGAACGCCAACGCGATACCCGCCACCGTCAGGCCCGAACCGGCTGCCAGGAACAGTGCCTGCGGCAGGATGCCCATGGTGGCGAACTGGCGCGCCATCTCCTCCCCGGTGCACACCATGGCCGCGGCCCCCAGGGTGCCGGTTCGCCCGGGCAGGTGCAGCACGTGGGTCTGCAGGCCGCGCCGCACGAAGTCGGCCACGAATTCATCGAGCCAGCCGGCCACACGCGGGTCGTACGGGTCCTGTGTCGGGATGAAGCGCAGTTCGGCGCCCAGCAGCTTGTCGAGCAGGTAGTTGCCCTGCAGGTCTTCGTTGCCGGTGCCGCGCAACAGCAGCCCGACCCGGATGCCGAGCCTGGCGCCAGCCGCCGCAGTGGCGCGGCAGAAGTTGCTCTGCACCGCCGCAGTGGTGACGACAGCCTGCGCACCTTCGGCGATCGCAGCAGCCATCAGGAATTCAAGCTGGCGCGCCTTGTTGCCTCCCAGCGCCAGGCCGCTCTGGTCTTCGCGTTTGATCCACACCGCGGGGAAACCCGGTTCGGCGGAGCACCTGGGTGCCCATTCGAGCGGCGTCGGGAACTGGCCCAGCGGCACACGCGCCAACGCGGCGGTAAGTGTGTCCGTCCGTGCGCCAGTCACGGCAGCAGGGGCTTGACCCGCCGCGCCACGTCGTCCATGGCCATCGCCACCCCTTTGCGCCCGAGCACGGCCGCCTGCAATTCCTCCACGAAGACATCGCCGGCTCTGGCGGCATTGTCGAAGGCGGGAATCGGCACCCGCGCCACCTTGAGCGTGGCCGCTTCGGCCGCGGCATACGGCACGTTGGCCGTAAACCGCGCGTCCTTGTAGGTCGACGCACGTACCGGGCCATTGCCGTTGAGCGCCGCCTTCAGCGTGTTCTCCCTGGACGACAGCTCCTTGATCAGGCTCCAGGCCAGCTGCTTGTTGCGCGCGCTTTTCGGGATGCACATCGACCAGAACTCGGTCTTGGCCGGCGCCGAGTCGCGGTACTTGCCCTGCATCTCGCGCGCGGCGGGCAGCGCCATGACCTTGATGGCGCCGGGGTTCTTCGACTTGTCCTTGTCGTTGTAGAACTGGGTGCGCCCGAAGGAGTTGATGGTCATGGCCACGCGGCCGGTCTGCATCCAGGTGTTCACCTCCTCGCCCTTGATGGCGGTCCAGTTGCGCGGCATCACGCCGGCGGCGTACCACTCGCGCAGCGTCTGCACCGCGCGCAGCATCGGGCCTTCGTTGATGACGAGCTTGAAGTTCTGGTCGATGAAATCGCCGTCGTAGGCGCGCGCCATGTCGATCACGTTCGGGTAGTTGTCACCCTCGATCAGGAAACCGAACACCTGCGACCCGTCCGCCCGCGTGAAGGTCAGCTTTTTCGCCGCATCGACCACATCCTCGAAGGTCTTGGGAACGGCCACCCCACGCTCCTTGAAGATCGCCTCGTTGTAATGGAAGCCGGTGGTCGCATGGCGCTGCGGAATCGCGTACTGCTTGCCGCCGAACTTCATGGCGGCCACCAGGCCGGGGAACAGGTCGGCCGCGTCTTCCAGCGGGTCGGCCTTCATCAGGGTGTCGAGCGGCTCGAGCAGATTGGCCACGTTCGGTGTGGCGCGGGTGTTGACCATGAAGGCCAGGTCGATCGAGGTCGACCCCAGGCTGGCCTCGCGAAACAGGCGCTCGTGCAGCGGGCCGGTGTCCAGCGTGACCCAGTCGATGCCGACGCCGTTGCGTTTGGTCCACTCCTCGGTGGCGTTGCCGCCCTTGGCACCGGTCAGCACCGACATGTGCACCCGGTGCGAGAGGATGGTGAGTTTTTCCGGCTTGGCCTGGGACCGGGCCCAGTCGGCGGACAGAACGACCGGGGCGAGCGACCCGGCCTGCACCAGACGGCGGCGATTCAACATGGCGGACTCCAGACGACAGACTCATAAAAGCATACTAGCTTGGGGCGGTTCGGGCAATGCGGTTTACCCACCGGGCGCCTGCTGCGTGGGATACTTGGTTGCGCTGACTCACCCGCCTGCGAAGCCGCCGCGCACCCATCGACCATGACTGGCACCACCGAATCCCCCAGCCTGCAACACACCGACCTGGACCTGTACGGCCCGCAACAGCTCGTCGACGCATTCGTCGACGACCAGTTGCAGGCGGTCCATGCGGTGCGCGCAGGCAGCGCCGACCTGGCGCGCGCGGTGCAGGCTGCCGTTCCTCGGCTGGCGGCCGGCGGCCGCCTGGTCTATGTCGGCGCGGGCACCTCGGGGCGCCTGGGGCTGCAGGACGGCGTGGAGCTGTGGCCCACGTTTTCCTGGCCGCCCGAGCGCACCATCGCCCTGCTGGCCGGCGGCATGCAGGCCGTGACGCTGGCGGTGGAAGGCGCCGAGGACGACCGGGACCAGGGCGCCGCCGATCTGGCCGCCGTGCAGCCCACCACCAACGACGTGGTGCTGGGCATTGCCGCGTCCGGGCGCACGCCGTATGTGCTGGGCGCCTTGCAGGCAGCGCGCGCGGCAGGCGCGCTGACCATCGGCATCGCCAACAACCCCGGCAGTGCGGTTGCCGGCGAGGCCGAGATCGGCATCACGCTGGCCACCGGGCCGGAGGTCATATCCGGCAGCACACGCCTCAAAGCTGGCACCGCGCAGAAGATCGCCCTCAACACCTTCTCCAGCGCGGTGATGGTCGGGCTGCACAAGGTCTACGGCAACCTGATGGTCGACCTGCGCGCCACCAACGCCAAGCTGCGCCAGCGCGCGGTGGCGCTGACCGTGCGCGCGTCCGGCGCCAGTGAGGAGTCCTCGCGCCAGATGCTGGAGGGTTGCGGCTACCGGGTCAAGGTGGCGATCGTGGCGTTGAAGCGCGGCACCGACGCGGCAGCCGCAGATGCGCTGCTGGCGCGCCACGATGGCAGCGTGCGGCGCGCGCTGGCGGACTGAAGCGTCAGTCTCCGAGCGCCAAACCGATCACGATCAGCACGGCATAGTCCTGCTTCGTGCAGCCCTCGACCATGGGCATGGCACCGCCTGGAACCACCGGGAAGCCCGTCTGCCGCGCGTTGGCCGGCGTACATGAACCGGCGCCCGTTGCCGGCATATAGCGCGCGGCGCGGCAACCCAGGTGCGTCACGTCGTGCAGGTTGGCACCGTTGTCCAGTTCCCAGCGCCGATCGCCGTTCTTGTCGGGCGGGTGGATCGTGAGCACCGCTGTCACGTCACGGTCGCCCGTCACCACGTACTTGCGCGGTGGCACCGGGAAGTTCGGCTGCTCCATGATCAGGCCGTTTTCTTCCAGCCACCAGTCTGCAGCGTCGAATTGCCACAGCGCCGGCGCGACGCCACCGGCATTCTTCAATTGGGCAAACCGGCTGAGCCTGACGCCGCGCGGACCCGGGTCCACGGCCCACAGACCCCACAGCTGGGCACCGCCGCCGGAGGTGGCCCCCGGTTCGCCCAGGGCCGCGATGAACTGTGTCGGGATGCGCTGGAATTTCAGCCCTCCCGGGCCCGCGGCATGGGCGGCATGGCCCATCACGAGCATGGCAATCAGAAACACCCAGGCGGCGAAAGCGCGAGCCATCCGGCGCAGGGTCTGACGCGTGGGCCCGGGCGCGTTTTCGCACTGGGAAGGGCATTGCGCCGCGGGCTTCATGGATAGTGCCGTCATGTTTCACCTTTCGTCGCCGGTTCGGCGAGCTACACCCCGATCGCTGACATGCCCGCGACCACGGGCCTGTCGCGCGATGGTACTACCGGCGTTCGCGGCAGACGGTCAGATGGCGCAGCATGTCAGCCCGCAGGCGCATCGGGAATGAGCCTCTTTCCGAGGCTCACCACCTCATCCGTGGTGTACCCGATGCGCCGATAGAACTCCAAATCTCGATGACCGCTGCTTCATCCGCGAGGGAAAACGCTCGGATTTTCATAGGGCTAACGTCGCCCGCGCACGGCGGCTGAAGCGCGCAGCGTGACGGTTCCCCACGGCACCGCGTTGGGGCCGCCCGCTCGAATCAACTGTGGGCCTCATGGCCACCTGCGCACGGCGTGCTTGCATGTCTCATACGGCGGCACCATAAGCTCAAGGCCACTCCTCTCGGTGAAAGAAAGGCGGGACGCCGTCGCCATGCCGCAGCCCGTCTGCGGGCCGTCCGTTTGGAGCGACCTGCCATGGAGCGCTCTTCTTGCGCAACGCCAACGCGACCTCGATGCCCTCCTTGCAGAATGCCAACTCCGCCGGCGAAGGCAGGAGGTCGGGAATGACTTCGATATCGCCCAGCAGCGCATTCGTGCAGGATGTTTTCTTTTTCATGCACAGCCTTTCACTTGCGCCGATAGCAGGCGTCGACGAATGGGGCGTCGCGCCAGCCGCTAAACGCCGAAATTCACCGGACGGGCGCCGGACGCGCCTCGTCCGGTGGAATGACTCGTTGGCCGTCACCTTATTCGTCCCGCCCAGTATTCCGGTGTCCTTCTTGAATCCGCAATTGCAACCATGAGAACTTCACGGTCGGTGGTTCGATATATGACGCTGAAAGGGAAGCCTTTCACAAGCAAACGCCTCGTATTCTTGGATCTCAACGCCCCATGCTCAGGTTTTTCGACTGCTCGCCTTACAGCTTCGGCAACGGCCTTCTCGAATCGGATCCCGAGTCCCTCTTGCACAGATCCGTAGTAGCCGATCTCGTCGAGCAACTCCATACGTGCTTGCGGCAGAAACCGCAATATTCTCACCGAGCGAACCGGCGAGCTTCGGCCAGCACTGTCTCGCCATCGATCGACTGCGCTTCTCCGCGATCGTGAGCGGCCAACCGGCGTTCAACTTCTTCATCCCACGCGGCTTCAACTTCGGTCAGCGGGCCCTCGTGCAGCGAGACGAGAAGTAGATCAATGAGGCGCGAGCGGTCTTCTGGCGTCAATGCGGCACCCTTGGCCGCCAACTCGGAAACGGGATCAACCATGACTACCTCCAGTTGATGTATTCATCATACGCCGGACGCCAGCGTCCGATGTGACGGCTCAACGTTCGAGCTAACCGGCGGGCAGCGGTGTGACGCGCTTGGGCCAGAATGAAATGAGGCCCAAGCGTGGCACGCCGTTGCGTGTCCGATTCAGCGAGGGGTTAGCGCTGCCAAGGGACCCAGCACGCGAATGGATCGCCTGGCGACAATTCCAAGCGTTCTGGTGTTGCGCCAGGCAACTGTTCCGACAAGTCCGGTTGTCAACGCTGAACCAACTGCAACGAGCCAGATGAGCAGGTGAAAGTTTGGATCGTCCATTCGGTCGCTCCTCAAGTAGAGCCCAAGCAAGGCAATGTGGCTAGACGATGAGCCGATACGAACGAAGTGTGATGTGGTGCCACGGGCGCCTTGCGGGAGCGTGCAATGAAGGAATTGCTGATCGTGAGGAATGTCAAATGCAACCTACGCAATGCCCACCGCAGCCGCTGCGGAGATACGCGGCCGTTGCGGAATACTCTGGATCGCACAGGTTGCTGCAAGTGACTGTCCTGAATGAAGAACAACCAATTGCGAAAGATTCCGCAGGTGGATAAACAAACCGCCAAACCCCACAACCATTCTAGGGTGAAGTCATGCGATGTGTGCTGGCCAAAGCCAGCCGGCGAGGCTGGTGGACTCGCTCGCGGACGCCACCTGGCCGGTGGAGGGGTGGTGCTGCGCAAGCCGGCCCTGGTTCCGGTGGGCACCTTACGCTGCGACGACACCGATACCGTCGGTCTGCACAGTCGCGCAACGAGTGAGGCCGACTAGCCGCCCGACGCGCCCTGCGCCACGCCCGTCGCAGTGTTGTTGTTGGCAGCAAAGTGCAGCATGTCCCTGTGTTGAACTGGTGCGTCTTTTACCAGTCGCCGCGCGGCTACCGCATCAGTCCTCCTCATTGAACAAGCTGCCAAAGCCGCCAGCACCATCCGACCCGGTTCCCACCTTTTTAGGCACCCCCTTGGGATACTCCTCCACGATCCGGTCCTCCCAGTAGGTTGCCGGGTTGGGCGCGCTGCACAGCTTGCGGTACACCTCCTCGGGCACCTGCTTGTAGGCCAGCACGCTCTTGTTGTCCCAGTGCAGGTCTAGCTGGCGCGACGCTGGGTCGTAGTCGGCCTTGCGGATGCGGCCGCTGGTGAAGGTCTTGCTGGGCATGGCTGGTGGCTCCCCCGGATGTCGGCAATGGGTGATACTGCAAGTCTACGCAGTCCAAGGCAAGCAGAAAGGAGATTGCATGAAAAGACGCCCGCTCCTTGTCGCTCCATTGGCCCTTGCTTTCTCAAGGCCTGGATGGGGCCAGCCAGCAATCAAGGTCTGGCGTGTCGGCTTCTTGAGCGTACGCCAGGAACCCGAATTGCAGGCTGCATTCGTGCGCGGAATGCGCGAGCTCGGTTACTCTGAAGGTAAGAACCTGCTGATCGAATCCCGGTCCGCCGAAGGCAAGACCGAACGCATGGCCGGCCTGGCGGCTGACCTGGCGCGGCTCGGGGTGGATGCCATCGTGACTGCGGGAACGGTCGCCACCAGCGCGGCCCGCGGCGCCACTTCCACCATACCGATCGTGATGGGTGCCTCCGCCGACCCGGTAGGCAATGGTTTCGTCAAGAGCCTGGCCCATCCTGGTGGCAACATCACCGGAATGTCGACCTTGCGCACGGACACGAGCCCGAAGCTGCTCGAACTGCTGAAAAGCGCCGTGCCGGGCCTGTCGCGCGTGGCCATGCTGGTGAATCCGAGCAACACTGCCCAGCCGCTCTCGATCGCAGGAATGAAAGAGGCCGCGCAAAGTCTGCGCCTCACCATCCTGCCGGTGCAGGCGCGTAGCGAGGAGGACATCGAGGCAGCGTTCATGGCGATCGCGCAGTCCAAGGTCGGCGGCATGGTCGTGATGCGCGATGGGGTGTTCCTGCGGCGGCGCCAAGAAATTGCTGACTTCGCGGCCAGACAGCGCCTCGCGGTGATTTCCGACATTCGGGATTTCGTGGACGCCGGCACCCTCATGAGTTACGGGCCAAGCCTCACCGACCAGTTGCGGCGTGTCGCCACGCATCTGGACAAGATCTTCAAGGGGGCGAAGCCGGGCGACCTGCCGGTGGAACAACCGACGAAATTCGAACTCGTCGTCAATCTCAGGACGGCCAAGGCCTTGGGGCTGACGATTCCGCAGTCTTTGTTGGTGCTGGCGGACGAAGTAATCCATTGACCAGGGCCGCTAGACCTTGCGTGCCGCCATCAGCAGAAACAGCGGAATGCGCTGGCGGCGCGCAAAGTCCTCGTCGCTCACGAAGTTCTCCCGTGCCGGCATGGATTCGCGCAGGCTTTCCACACGAAAACCAGCTGACTGCACGGCGAGGAAATAGTCTTCCACCGTCCGGTGGTACTTGATGACCCGGGAGCCGATCCAGTCGGTGCTGCGCTCGCCGGTCCTGAAATAGTCGTCGACGATCCACTCCTGGCGCAAGCCCTGGCCCTGCCAGGCGCGGTCACAACTCGTGATGACGGGATGTTCAACCGAGAACACCAGAAGGCCGTCCGGCCGCAGCGCCTGGTGCACCTTGCGTAGCAGCGGCGCAAGCTCCGGCAGATAGTGCAGTACGAGCCGCGCGCAGATACGGCTGTAGGCGGCCGCGGGAAAGTCCCAGTCCCGCAGATCGCCGAGGATGACGCGGCCTATGCAGCCTTGCAAGTTCCTCTCCGCCTGCTCGACCATGTTGCGCGAGCCGTCGACACCCTGATAAGACGCCGCACCCGCTGCCAGCAGTTCCTTCCCGAACGCGGCAGCCCCGCAACCCAGGTCGAGAAAATCGTGCCCCTGCACATCGCCCAGCAGGCTGTGGATCAGCGGGCCTTCGAGCGTGTTGTTCGGCGCGGCAGGGTCTTCGCGGTGCCGGCTGTAAACCT
>JANMZX010000475.1:0-3216 GCA_031383745.1 Rhodoferax sp.
TGCGCATCGACACGGTCGGAGGCGCAACCCTGCCTGCAGGTACACCGGCCGAAGTGAATGCGCTGGTCGCGCGCGAGGTCGAGTTCTGGTCCCGCTTCATCAAGGACACCGGCCTCACACCGGATTGACCGGCGCGGCCACACTGCCGCGGCGACGGCGATCGAACACCGCTCAGCCGTCGTAGTAGCCCTTCAAGGAGGCATACCGGGCGGCACGTGCTGCGCGCACGTGGCGGATGGCACGGGTCATCGGTATTCCGGCATGCAC
This sequence comes from Rhodoferax sp., assembly GCA_031383745.1. GTDB lineage: Bacteria > Pseudomonadota > Gammaproteobacteria > Burkholderiales > Burkholderiaceae_C > CAISIP01. Next base: position 268 of record JANMZX010000475.1, read on the forward strand.
CAGCGTCTCGGCAGCGATGAGCAGTCCGCTTTCGAGCACTTCCGGGATCACCTCGGTGGCGCCAGCCGCCTTGAGGCGGGCAACGTCCTTGTCGTCGCTGGTGCGCACGATGATCGGCATGCCGGGCCGCTTGGCGTGTACGACCTGCATCACGCGCTCGGCAGAGTGGGTATCCGGGTAGGTGACCACCACCGTACGGGCCCGACCGACACCTGCAGCCACGAGAACCTCCGGGCGGTCCGCATTGCCAAACACGACGTTGATGCCCCGTGCCTTGGCGGCAGCGACACGCTGGGGGTCGGCGTCGAGCGCAATGAAGGGGATCTTCTCCAGCACCAGGAAATCGGCGATGCATTCACCCGTGCGCCCGAAGCCGCAGATCACCACATGCTGGTTCAGATCGATGCTGCGCACGGCAATCTCCTGGATCGTGGTGACCTTGTGCGCCCAGTCGCCGCGCCCCAGGTCGACCGACAGCCGCGCCGCGCGTCGTATCAGAAACGGCGCTGCGAACAACGAGATCAGCATCGCAGACAAGGTGATCTGGAACACTTGCAGCGAAATCAGCTGCAACTGGTGGGCCAGTTCGACCAGCACCAGCCCGAATTCGCCCGCCTGCGCCAATTGGGCCGCGGTTCGCAAGGAATGCGCCAGCGGGGTTCGCGCGATCCAGGTGATCAGCATCACCACTGCGGCCTTGCCCCCGACCAGCAGCGCGACCGCCAGCACCAGCTTGTCGATGTTGGACAGCACAAACCCCAGGTCCAGCAGCATGCCAACGGTGACGAAGAACAGACCCAGCAGGATGTCCCGGAACGGCCGGATGTCGGCCTCCACCTGGTGCCGGTAGATCGTCTCAGAAATCAGCATCCCGCCGACGAACGCACCCAGCGCCATCGACAGGCCGCTGCGCGCAGTGAGGTAGGACAGGCCCACCACGATCCACAACGCCAGCAGCACCAGCAACTCATCGGAACGGTGCCGGGCCACGGTATCGAATATCCGGCCCAGGTACTTCTTGCCCAGCCAGATCAGCAGCACCAGCACGCCCGCTGCCTGCGCCAGCGCCAGCGCCATCGCCTGCAGCAAACCGTCGCCCGGGGTCGCCAGCGCAGGCAACAGGACCAGGCAGGGGACCACGGCCAGATCCTGAAACAGCAACACCCCCATGGTCTGGCGTCCCGAGCGGGAGTGCAGGCTGAAACTCTCAGACAACATGCGCGCCACCATCGCGGTGGAGGACATCGCCACTGCCAGCCCGATCGCCACGCCGCTTTTCCAGCCCTGGCCATATCCGAACCAGGTGATCGCGCCGGTGACAACTGCAGTGATGGCCATCTGGCTCAGACCCATGCCGAACACCAGTCGCTGCATCGCCTGCAGCCGCTTGAGGCTGAACTCCAGGCCGATCGAGAACATCAGGAAGACCACGCCGAACTCGGCGATCTCCGAGACCGCGTCGGTCTGGACGAGCAACGCCAGCCCGTTGGGGCCCAGCGCGACACCTGTCAACAGATAGGCGAGCATGCTCGGCAGCTTGAGCCGGCGGGCCAGCGCGACACCGGCGACAGCCGCTGTCAACAGCACCAGCAGAGTCAGAAGGTTGGCATGCACCAAAGGATGATAGACCCGGGTACGGGCCCCACGGCGGACCTTCAGCACCCGGACACCAAGGCGACTCCAGACGCCAGAATTCCCCCGTGTTTACCCTCGATCCGCAGCATTTTCACTTTCTCAACTAGACTTGCTCGGCCGGTTTGACTATCATCAAAAACAAGACGAAAAAAGCCGCCGCTGGGGCGGCCAGAGCCAGTGGCAGACTGGCCAACCCAAGGAGACAGCAGTGACATTTGCGTCGCCTCGCAAACCCGACCGGAAAGCAGCTGCGTGAGCCCGGCCCTTGCGCAATTGGCGCAGCTGACGATCAACGGCATGGCCATCGGCGCCATCTATGCCCTGGTCGCGCTCGGCCTGGTGCTGACCTACAAGGCCACCGAGGTGCTGAACTTCGCGCACGGCGACGTGCTCATGGCGTCAAGCTTCGTGGGCTGGGGACTGATCGTCGGGCTCGGCTGGCCGTTCTGGCTGGCGGCCCTGGCCACCGTCGCACTGGCTGCCGGCCTGAGCTGGCTCATCGATGCGCGGGTGATGCGCCTGATCGTCGGGCAGCCGCAATTCGCCGGCGTGATGCTCACCATCGCCATCGCCTTCATGCTGCGCGGGCTGGTCAGCATGGCGTTCGGGCCGGAATCGCGCAACTACCCCACCCCGTGGAGCGGCCAGAAGACCCAGCTCGGCACGATCGTCGTGGCCGACCTCAGCCTGGTCATCGTGGCCGCAGCGCTCGCCATCACGCTGGTGCTGTTCTGGTTCCTCAGGAGGACCGCGCTGGGTGTGGCCATCCAGGCCGCCTCGCAAAACCAGCTGGCCGCCTACCTGAGCGGCATTCGCGTCAAGCGCGTCACCTCGCTGGTCTGGGGCATCTCGGGGGGCATCGCGGCGGTGTGCGGGCTGCTGCTGGCACCGATCGCGCTGGTCGACATCGGGTTGTGGATCGTGGTGCTCAAGGCGCTGGCTGCCGTGGTGCTGGGCGGCTTCGGCAGCGTTCCGGGCGCGATCCTGGGCGGCCTGCTGCTGGGGGTGATCGAGCAGTTCTCCGGCGTCTACCTGCCCGACGGCTTCAAGGACGCCATGGCCTACCTGGTGCTGATCGGTGTGCTGATCCTGTGGCCGCGCGGCCTGCTCGGCGAAGCCCACGGCCGGCGCGTCTGACCCGTCCCGGACCCGCATGCGTTTCCACTACGACACCAGCTACCGCGACGGCCAGGCGCTGCTGCGCTACCCGCTGGGCCGCATCGCCTATCTGGTGCTGCTGCTGGTGCTGCTGGCCGTGCCCTGGGTGCTGCCCAAATACTATGTGGGCGAGATCTCCTACCTGTTCATCATGTG
>JANMZX010000479.1:0-6644 GCA_031383745.1 Rhodoferax sp.
AGCCAGGTCACCGTGCCCAAGGAGATCCGGCGCTTTCTGGGCATCGGCCCCGGAGAACGGATCACTTTCGAACCCATGCCTGACGGCCGGGTTGCGATTGCGCCCGCCGAACCCCGCAAGGCGAATACGGAGGACCCGTTCGAGCGTATGAAAGGCAGCGGCAAGCGTGGCACCAGCACCGAGAAGATCATGCGCGCAACACGCGGCGATGACTGGAACAAGTAGCAGCCATGGTGCTCGTCGACAGCAACGTCCTGATCGACGTGATTTCCGAAGACCCCGTCTGGTGTGAATGGTCGCTGGCACAGCTTCGCCTGGCGAGGGCGCAGGACAAGCTGACCATCAATGCCATGGTGTTCGCAGAAATCGCGGTTGCTTACGATTCAGTCGAAGAGCTGGAGTCATTTCTCAGGCCCACAGGCATCCTGGTCAGCCCGTTGACGACCCAGGCCGCCTTTCTGGCCAGCCGTGCCTTCATGCGGTACCGCAGTACCAGGGGGACAAAGACGGGCGTGTTGCCAGACTTTTTCATTGGTGCCCATGCCGAAGCGGAAGGCTGGGTATTGATGACTCGCGACCCGACGCGTTACCGCCGCTATTTTCCGAAGGTCTCCCTGATCTGCCCTTGAGCAGCGCGCGACGCGAATAACCGCATTCAGGGAATTGGCGCTCGGCCGTTCCCCGGAAGTTTGGCAACCGGGCCGGCATGCCTGTTTGCGCTGCGCAAGGGCTTCAGCAGATCCCGCAGCCCGTTGTGGTCCATCTCGTGCATCAGCGCGAGCAGGCGCCCGATCTCGCCCTTGGGGAAACCTTCGCGTGCGAACCATGTGAGGTAGTTGCCGGGAAGGTCGGCCAGCAATACGCCCTTGTGCTTGCCAAAGGGCATGGGCAGGGTGACGAGTTTGAGCAGGTCTTCCGCTTGCATGCGCGTTCGCGTCCGATGCGGCGCTCTCAGACTGCCACGGGCAGGTATGGCGTGATGTTCGCCATCGCACGCGCCACGTACGGCTCCTTCTCTCCCACCGGGGCCACGTAATCGATCGCCGCCCGGGCTGCATCGACACCCTCCAGGCGGGCAATCACCCAGGCCGCCAGGTACTGGGACGACAGGCACCCCCCTGCTGTGGCCACGTTGCCATCCGCGAAGAACGGCTGGTTCAAGACCTCCACGCCGGCCTCCAGCACCCAGGGTTTGGTGGTGAGGTCGGTACACGCTGGAATCGTCTTCAGCAACCCCAGCCTGGCCAGCATCAGCGTACCGGAACACTGGGCACCGATCAGTTGGCGCGACGGGTCGAGCCGCAGCTGACCCATCACGTTCGGGTCGTTGGCAATGTCACGGGTCTTCATGCCGCTGCCGAACAGCACCGCGTCCGCTGTGCAAGCCTCGGCCAGCGTCGACTGGGCGTGCAGGGTCACGCCGTTCATCGAGGTGACCATGGGTGTGGGGCAGCAAAGGGTGACGCGCCAACCCGGCTTCTTGATGCGGTTCAGGATGCCCAGGGCGATAAACGAATCGAGTTCATTGAAGGCGTCGAAGGTGAGGATGGCGATGTGCATGGGGGAACTGTAACTGGAGGGGTACCTGCCGGAATATCTCGTTGCCATGCGGGCGCCCCGCACGCGCTCGACGGCAACGCAGCTGCTTTCTACCCAAGGCGCCGGCGAAGGGGGCGTTGCGTATGCTGTCGCACGGACACCGCAGGGCATCTGCGCCACGGTGCAGAACGATGGGTCGGCAATTCGCCTGGCCCTTGACACGATGATCCTGATAGGAGTGTGACATGCGCAACGATTTGATCCTTGCCCTCGCCCTGGGTGCGGCGATGACTGCACCGGCAAACGCCCAGGTTCAAAAGGAATGGCAAGCCCCCGACATCAGCAAGCTCGCCGACGACCCATTCGGCAAATCGGCGCGCCGCGGCAAGGACCTGATGGAGCAGACCTACAAGCACATCGGCCCCGAGGTCAAGGATTTGAAGCAACGTTATGCCGGTAACAACCTGGCCTGCGTGTCCTGTCACGTCGATGCCGGGGGGCGCAAGTTTGGCAACCCCTGGGTTGGCACCTTCGTCAGCTTCCCGCAGTACCGCGGTCGCGAAGACGCCATCTCGACCACCGAGGAGCGCATAAACGGTTGCATGGAGCGCAGCATGAATGGGCGCAAGCTGCCGCTGGACGGCAGCGAGATGAAAGCCATGCTGTCGTATCTGAAGTTCCTGTCGACCGGCATCGCTGTCGGTGCGCAACTCGAAGGCGCCGGCACCTTGAAGCTGAAGCTGTTGGATCGGGCTGCTGACCCGGTGGCCGGCGAACAGGTCTATGCCAGCACATGCGTGGCCTGCCACGGCGACAAGGGCCAGGGCCTGCGGCGCGGCAAGGCAGGTGACGGCGATGGCTACCAGTTCCCACCGCTGTGGGGCCCGGACAGCTACAACACCGGTGCCGGCATGGCGCGTGTCACATTGGCTGCGGGCTTCGTGAAGGGAAACATGCCCAGCGGTGTCACACACACCAGCACCGTGTTGACTGATGCACAGGCCTTCGATGTCGCGGCCTATGTCAACAGCCAGCCGCGGCCAGTCAAATCCAGGCTCAATGCCGACTTTCCAGCCCGCAAGAACAAGCCGGTGGACGCTGCGTTCGCACCCTATACGCCGGGATTCACGGCCGAACAACACAAGTTCGGGCCCTGGCAGCCGATACAGCAGGCACGCGAAAAGGGCGTGATTCCGCCGCGGTGAGCAGCCCGTGTACTGCGGCGTCGACTTCGACTTCGACGATCCGTCGCACACGCACACCGCCGAAGTCGTGTGCGCCGCCCACGCCGCGCTCCCATGCGGGCTCGCAGTGGCTGATGCCGGCCAGCGGAGCAACCCTCAGATCGACACCAGCTGGCGCACCCCGTCTGCCTGCATCGTCGCCCCCGGCCCGCGCGCGATGAACTCGCCGCGCTGCATCACCAGGTAGTCGTCGGCCAGTTCCTCGGCGAAATCGTAGTACTGCTCCACCAGCAGGATGGCCATGGTGCCGCGGTCGGCCAGCATGCGGATCACGCGGCCGATGTCCTTGATGATGCTGGGCTGGATGCCTTCGGTGGGTTCGTCCAGGATCAGCAACCTGGGCCGTGCGGCCAGGGCACGCGCAATCGCCAGCTGCTGTTGCTGCCCGCCAGACAGGTCACCGCCGCGGCGGTTGAGCATCTGCCGGAGCACCGGGAAGAGTTCGTACAGCTCGGGGTCGATCGGCGTGCTGGCGCTCTTGGTGGCCAGCCCCATGCGCAGGTTTTCCTCCACGGTCAGCCGCGCGAAGATCTCGCGCCCCTGCGGCACAAAACCGATGCCGGCGCGCGCGCGCTCGAACGGGGTCGCACCCTGGATCGCCTTGCCGTCGAACTGGATGGTGCCGGTGCGGATCGGCACCAGGCCCATCAGCGATTTCAGCAGCGTGGTCTTGCCCACGCCGTTGCGGCCCAGCAGCACGGTAACCTTGCCGAGTTGCGCCTGCAGGCTGACGCCGCGCAGGATGTGCGAACCGCCGTAGTACTGGTTGACGCCCTGGACGTCGAGGATGGGCTTCAGCTCATCGGCCAAGGTACACCTCGATCACGCGTTCGTCTGCCTGCACCTGGTCGAGTGTGCCCTGCGCCAGCACCGCGCCGTCGCACAGCACGGTGACGATCTCGGAGATGGTGCGGATGAAACTCATGTCGTGCTCCACCACCATCAGCGAGTGTTTGCCCTTGAGCGTCAGGAACAGTTCTGCGGTGCGTTCGGTTTCCTCGTCGGTCATGCCGGCCACCGGTTCGTCGAGCAGCAGCAGCTTCGGGTCCTGCATCAGCAGCATGCCGATCTCCAGCCACTGCTTCTGCCCATGGCTCAGGGTGCCCGCCATGCGGTTGACCTGCTCGGCCAGATGGATGGTGCGCAGCAGTTCGGCCAGGCGGTCGCTCTGCGCCGAGTCGAGCCGGAAGAACATCGACGCCTTGACGCCCTTGTTGGTCTTCAGGGCCAGCTCCAGGTTCTCGAACACGGTCAGCTGCTCGAACACCGTGGGTTTCTGGAACTTGCGCCCGATGCCGAGCTGCGCGATGTCGGACTCGCGGTAGCGCAGCAGGTCGATGGTGCTGCCGAAGAACACGCTGCCTGCGTCAGGCCGGGTCTTGCCGGTGATGATGTCCATCATCGTGGTCTTGCCGGCGCCGTTGGGGCCGATGATGCAACGCAATTCGCCGGGGGCGATGTCGAGCGACAGCTTGTTGATGGCCTTGAAGCCGTCGAAACTCACACTCACGTCGTCCAGGTACAGGATGCGGCCGTGGGTGACATCCACCTCGGGTGAGGTCACCAGGCGCGAAAAGCCCGCGGCCCGCCCTCCCGATTCGGTATTGCCGCTGCGCGCCGCCTGCGCCGCCTTGCTGCGTTCCAGGCGCCTGGCGCCTTCGTCGAGCAGGTCGGGGGTCATGCTTTCCTCACCGCGCGCAGTTTCTTCACCAGGCCCACCACGCCATCGGGCAGGAACAGGGTCACGGCGATGAACAGCGCACCCAGGAAATACAGCCAGAACTCGGGCGCCGCCACCGTGAGCCAGCTCTTGGCGCCGTTGACGATGAAGGCGCCGACGATCGGGCCGATCAGCGTGGCACGCCCGCCCACGGCGGCCCAGATCGCGATCTCGATCGAATTGGCCGGGCTCATTTCGCTCGGGTTGATGATGCCCACCTGCGGCACATACAGCGCCCCGGCCACGCCACACATCATGGCCGAGATGGTCCAGATGGTGAGCTTGTAACCCAGCGGGTTGTAGCCCGAGAACATCACGCGCGTCTCGGCGTCGCGGATGGCCTGCAACACACGGCCGAACTTGCTGGCCACCAGCCACTTGGCGAACAGGAAGAAGCCCAGCAGGGTCAGCCCGGTGAGCACGAACAACGTCATGCGCATCGAGGGTGTGGCTATCGGAATGTTCAGGATGCGCTTGAAGTCGGTGAAGCCGTTGTTGCCGCCAAAACCGGTCTCGTTGCGGAAGAACAGCAGCATGGCCGCAAACGTCATGGCCTGCGTAATGATGGAGAAATACACACCTTTGATGCGCGAGCGGAAGGCGAAGAATCCGAATACGAAGGCCACCAGCCCGGGTACCGCGACGATCAGGATCAGCGTGGCCACAAAACTGTCGCTGAAAGTCCAGTGCCAGGGCAGCGTCTTCCAGTCCAGGAACACCATGAAATCGGGCAGGTCGCTCTTGTAGTTGCCGTCGCGCCCGATCTGGCGCATCAGGTACATGCCCATGGCATACCCGCCGAGCGCGAAGAACACGCCATGGCCCAGCGACAGGATGCCGGTATAACCCCAGATCAGGTCCATCGCCAACGCGCAGATGGCGTAACACATGATCTTGCCGATCAGCGCCACCGCGTAGTCGCTCAGGTGGAACACGCTGTCGGCCGGCAGCACCAGGTTCAGCAGCGGCGCGATGGCGCACACAGCGATCAGCGCGACGATGAAGACGCTCCAGCCGGCGCCGGTCATCACGGGCGGCCTGCCGGGCAGGTCGACGTGCCGGGGTGGGGGGACTGCGCTCATGCTTCTGCGCTCCGCCCCTTCATCGCGAAGATGCCCTGGGGCCGCTTCTGGATGAAGATGATGATGAATACCAGCACGGCGATCTTGGCCAGCACGGCACCGGCCCAGCCCTCGAGGAACTTGTTGAGCACGCCCAATCCCAGCGCGGCGTACACGGTGCCGGCCAGCTGGCCGACACCACCGAGCACCACCACCATGAACGAGTCGACGATGTAGCCCTGGCCGAGGTCCGGCCCCACATTGCCCACCTGGCTCAACGCACAACCGGCGAGGCCGGCGATGCCAGAACCCAGCGCAAACGCATAGGTGTCGATGCGCGCCGTGTTGACACCCATGCAGGACGCGATCGGCCGGTTCTGCGTGACGCCGCGCACGAACAGGCCCAGCCGGGTGCGGCTGATCAGCAGTGCCACGCCCGCCAGCACCACCGCCGCAAAACCGATGATCACCAGCCGGTTGTAGGGCAGCGACAGGTTGCCCATCACCTGCCAGCCGCCGCTCATCCAGGACGGGTTCTCGACACCCACGTTCTGCGCGCCGAACAGCGTGCGCACCAGTTGCATGAGCATCAGGCTGATGCCCCAGGTGGCCAGCAGTGTCTCCAGCGGCCGGCCGTACAGGAAGCGGATCACGCTGCGCTCCAGCGCAGCGCCCATCAGTGCCGAGGCCAGGAAAGCCACCGGCACGGATGCCAGCAAGTACCAGTCGAACGCGCCTGGCAGGTACTTCTGGAACAGGCCCTGCACCACATAGGTGGCATAGGCGCCGATCATCATGAGTTCGCCATGGGCCATGTTGATCACGCCCATCAGTCCGTAGGTGATGGCCAGGCCCAGTGCCACCAGCAGCAGGATGGAACCCAGGCTGATGCCGCTGAACGCTGCACCGAGCTTGTCACCCCAGGCCAGTGCCGCTTCGACGGTGCGCAGCGTGGCGGACAAGGTCGCCTTGACATCGGGCTCGGTCTCGACCTTCAGGCGCTCGATCAGCAGTGTCTTGGTGCTGCTCTGGCCGCTCTGGGCCAGGGCCACCGCGGCAGCCAGGCGCCTGGACTTGTCG
>JANMZX010000190.1:0-6154 GCA_031383745.1 Rhodoferax sp.
ATTCGGTCTGCGGATCGTGCAGGCCCATGCCGTCGGTCCGGTCCGAGTGGATGCATTGCACTGCAATGACAGGGCGCCCACGGTAACCGGCAGCGTAGTGCAACAAGCCCATCAGTGTCTGGTTGACGATCAGACGATGCAGCGCTGGATAACGCCCCTTGCAGGTCGCTGCATCGAGGTTGGCCCTGCGGGTCACTGCCGGCGGCTGGGCCATTTCGGTCATCGGCAGGGCCGCCTGTGCCAATTCATCGAGCACGGCCGCCCACTCACCGGGGGGCAGGAATCCGTCGACCCGAACGAACCCCTCCCGATCCCACTGCTCGGCCAGCGCTGCAGGCAGCAGACGGCGCATGCGTTTGCGCCGCGCCTGGCACAACCAGGCGGCGACACGCTTGCGCCACACATGCAGGCCGCGCGCATTCAAGGCCGGGCTGCCCAGCACCGGGTGGGCGGAGAAGTCCTTGGCAGAGCTGAAAATTGCCAACCAGGAGAGCGGCCACAGGAGGCGCAGCCACGACCAGCTGTTGCCGCGGCGCAGGCGATCATCGGGCGCCATGCATCTCACCTCTCGCAGGTGCGGCGCCGAGCCACTCGCGCAGGCGGTTCAACATGGCCGCACGTGTGCACCCGGTCAAATGGTTCGCCAGTCGCTGCCACGGTGGTGAAAATGGATAAAGTCGCGGTCATGTCCCGACTGGATGAGGCGCAAGTATGCCCGAGGGCCATGGCGGTGGTCGCCAAGGCCGGGCGCATCGGCACGTTCGGGCATGATGACGACCATCGACAGCCTTCCACCGAGCAAACCCATGGCCGCATCCCAGTCCGACATTCTCGACGCCCTGCTCTACTTTCGCCTCGACTACATTGGCTTCCGCTGGAACTTCAACCTTGCAGTGGACACCAGCACGAGCGCGCCTGGCGGGATCGGCAGTGCCGTCGCATTGACCTTCACCTTCCCGACCGTCCTGCCTGCCTATGACACAGGCCTGACCGGGTTCCTGGCGCTGAGTGCCGAGCAGGCAAGCGCGGCACGCCTGGCGTTTGCCAGTTATGCGGCCGTTGGGGGGCTGACATTTGCCGAAACCACACAACTCGGCACGTCGAACATTGCGCTTATCCAGCATGACTTCCAGTCGCCATCATCGGCTGGTGTCGCAGGTTACGCCTATGCGCCTTCACTGGGGTTCAGCAGCAACCCGGCGACAGGCATCATTCTCAGCGCCGGCGAACTGCTCGGCACCAGTCCGGGAAATTTCCAGAGTGGAGATGTGTTCCTCCTCGCCGGTTATGCCACGGGTGACTACGGAATTCAGGGCGATGGATACCAGGTACTGCTGCATGAGATAGGGCACGCGTTGGGTCTCAAGCACCCGTTCGATACACCGGGAACACTGGCGGCAACCGAAAACCACAAAGGCTTCACGGTGATGGCATACAACGAAGCGCCGCACAGCCTGGTGGTGCCTGTTTCAGTCACCGCCATGGGCTTCAGCTTCAGCTTCGCGCACGTGCAACCGCGAACACCGATGCTGGGTGACGTGTTGGCCATCCAGTTCACCTACGGTGCCAACCACGACTACCACATCGGCAACGACAGCTACGGGTGGCAATCGGGCGAAAAATTCCTGGAAACCCTGTGGGACGGCGCCGGCACGGACACCATCGATGCCGGCAACCAGGTGCTGCCAAGCATGATCGACCTGACGCCCGGCAGCTTCAGTTCGATCGGCCTTCGCCAAACACATGCCGAACTGTTCTCCGACATTCCCGCGTTTGCCGAAAGCACCATCATCAGCCACCTGACAGCCAACGGTCTGTCCGACGCCGATCTCTACAGCGGTCGCGACAATCTGGCGATTGCCTATGGCGCGGACATCGAAAACGCCCTCGGTGGCGCTGGAAACGATACCTTGCTGGGCAACCTGCTGGGCAACCTGCTGGACGGAGGCGTCGGCAACGACACGCTGGATGGCCGGGGCGGTGACGACAGCCTCGCCGGTGGCTCAGGCTTCGACTCGCTGATCGGTGGGCTGGGCAACGACACGCTGCGCGGCGGTGAGCAGGCCGACACGCTGCTGGGCGGCGACGGCGACGACTACATCAATGCCGGCAAGGGCACGGATGTGGCCAACGGCGGCGCTGGCAACGACACCCTGGCCGGTGCCCTGGGCAACGACGTGTTGATCGGCGGCGACGGCGTCGACACCGCCGACTACAGCGGCTCCACCGATGGCGTGGTGGTGAGCCTGGCCCTCGCGGTGGCGCAACAGGTCAGCGTGGCCACGGGCATCGACACACTGAGCCTGATCGAGAACCTGACCGGCAGCAACTTCAGCGACAACCTCACCGGCACCACCGGCAACAACACCCTGATCGGCCTGCTGGGCAACGACAGCCTGACGGGCGACGCCGGCTTCGACCTGCTCGACGGCGGCGCGGACAACGACAGCCTCAGCGGCGGACTCAACGCCGACACGTTGCTCGGGGGTGCCGGCAACGACTTCGTCAGCGGCGGCCAGGGCACCGACAACCTCAACGGCGGCGATGGCGACGACACCCTGGTCGGCGGGCTGGGCACCGACCTGCTCACCGGCGGCGCAGGTGCCGACCGTTTCGTGTTCAAGCACGTGCTCGACGGCGCAAACAACATCGACACCTTCACCGATTTCACCAGCGCCGTGGACCTGATCGAGCTCTCGGCCAGCATATTCGGGGCCTTCGCGGGGCAGACGGGCAGCACCATCGGCAGCAACGCCAACCTGCTCTACACCCCCGGCACCGGGGTGCTGGCCTATGACGCCGATGGCACCGGCGCCGGTGCACCCGTCACCTTCGCCATCGTGGGCACGTCCAGCCACCCGGGTACCATTGGCAACGACTTCCTGATCGTGGCCTGAGCCACATAAGCTACATTGACGCCATGCCGGCAGATACCCAACCACCCGCCATACCCCGCCTCGTCACCACGACCGGCTTCAAGTCGCTGGTCGATCCCGAGTTGATGCTGCAGACCAGCCGCGGCAACGTATTGCTGCAGCTCAATACTGCCGCTGCGCCGGCCACCGTGGCCAACATGCTCGCCTATGCCCGCGACGGGTTCTATGAAGACACGTTGTTCCACCGGGTGATTGCCGGCTTCATGGTGCAGGGTGGCGGCCTGACCGCCGGCCTGGTACCCCAGACACCCACCTACGACCCGATCCCCCTCGAATCCAACAACGGTCTGCTCAACCTGCGCGGCAGCATCGCCATGGCGCGCACCATTGTGCCGGACAGCGCCACCGCGCAGTTCTTCATCAACCTGGTGGACAACAGCTTCCTGAACTACGCCAGCGTCCAGTCGCCGGGCTACGCAGTGTTCGGCTCGGTCGTCACCGGCATGTCGGTCATCGACAACATCGCCACCGCGCCCACGCACACGGTGGGGGCAAATGGCGATGTACCCGTCGCCGACATCCTCATCAATGCGGCCATCCAGACGGTTGCGGGAAGCAGTATCTCCACCACAGGCCTGTTCAACCTGGCGGGTCTCGAGGCTGGGGGCCGTTTCGAGTTCAGTCTGGACGGCGGGGTCCATTGGGCCACCGGCACAGGCAGCAGTTTCAGCGCGCCCACCGGCAGTTATGCCGCCAATGCAATCCAGGTGCGGCAGTTCGACGCGGCCAACAACCAGAGCCTGGGCGTGGCACAGTTCGCCGATGCGCTGAATGTCGACGCTGCCAACAACATCAGCACCAACCGCACACCCGCCGGCGGCGTGCGTGTCACGGGCACCGCAACGCTGGGTCAGGCCCTGAGCGCCGACGTCAGCACCCTGTCGGACGCCGACAGCCCGAGCGGTCTGGGCACACTGGGCTACCGCTGGCTGCGGGGCGGCGAATTCATCCCTGGCGCCAGTGGCAGCAGCTACACGCTGGGCAGCGACGACCTGGGCGCATCGATCAGCGTTCGGGTCACCTACACCGACGCGCTGGGCCGTGTCGAGAACGTGATGTCCGGCGGCAATACCCTGGCTGGGGACGCCAACAACAACGTACTTTCCGGCTCCGACTTCGCCGACATGCTGAGCGGCCTGGATGGCAACGACGCACTGAACGGCGGTTTCGGCACCGACACGCTGCTGGGAGGCCTGGGCGCCGACACCATGGACGGCGGCGCGGGCGCCGACTCGATGGTTGGCGGCGCGGGTGACGACGTCTATTTCGTCGACAGCCTGTCGGATCGGGTTGTCGAGAATGCCAATGAGGGTATCGACGAAATCCGCACTCCCATCAGTTACGCGAGAGACCCACTCTCCCCCACTACAGCGGTCCGGCTTGGCGCCAACATCGAGAACCTCACGCTCACCGGCACCGCCAGCATCTACGGAACAGGCAACGTGCTGGCCAACCGGATTACCGGTAACGCCGGAGCGAACCAACTGATCAGCCTGGAAGGCAACGACACACTGGATGGAGGCGACGGAAACGATACGCTCGACGGCGGATCGGACAACGACCAACTCAGTGGCGGCCTGGGCTTCGATTCGCTGATCGGTGGCACCGGCAACGACACGCTGCGCGGCGGCGAGCAGGCCGACACACTGCTGGGCGGTGATGGCGACGACTACATCAATGCCGGCAAGGGCACGGATTCCGTCGACGGCGGAGCGGGCAACGACACGCTCATCGGCGCCCTGGGCAATGATGTGCTCATTGGCGGGGCGGGAGTCGACACCGCCGATTACAGCGGCTCCACCGACGCGGTGGTAGTCGACCTGCGCATCACCGTGGCCCAGCAGGTCAGCGCCGGCTCGGGCATCGACACGCTGAGCCTGGTCGAGAACCTCACCGGCAGCAATTTCAACGACCTGCTGATTGGTGACACTGGCAACAACACCCTGATCGGCCTGCTGGGCAACGACACCCTGACGGGCGACACCGGCTTCGACCTGCTCGATGGCGGCGCGGGCAACGACAGCCTGAGCGGCGGGCTCAACGCCGACACGCTGCTGGGCGGCACGGGCAACGACTTTGTCAGTGGCGGCCAGGGCACCGACAACCTGAACGGTGGTGACGGCAACGACACGCTGGTGGGCGGCCTGGGGACCGACCTGCTGACCGGGGGCGCCGGCACCGACCACTTCGTGTTCAAGCACGTGCTCGACGGCAGCATCAATATCGACACCCTGACCGATTTCACCAGCGCCGTGGATGTGATCGAACTCTCGGCAGGCATCTACACCGCATTCGCCGCGCAGGTCGGCCAGATGATCGGCACCAACGCCAACCTGAGCTACGACAGCGTCACCGGGGTGCTGGCCTACGACGCCGACGGCGCCGGTGCAGGGGCGCCGCTGACGATCGCCATCCTGGGCACATCCAGCCATACGGCCAGCCTCGGCAACGATTTCCTGATCATCGGTTGAGGCGGCGCAACCGACCGGCGCCGCATCCGGCCTAAGATCAGGCTATGGCGACACCGACTGCGAATTCCGTTGCGTTGACCGGCGAACCGCTGAAGGACGGACTGTTGCAGGGCTCGTCCTGGTCGTTCGCTGGCGCCCGGCAACTCACCTATTCGTTCAACGTCAACTTCGACTATGTCGACGGCGCGCCTGTAGCCGCACCGGGTGGCGGCTGGGCCGACAACCTGGCGCTCAAGGCCGCGGTAGTACGCGCGCTTGCCAGTTGGTCGAACGTCGCCAACATCGGCTTCACCGATGTCACGCCGCTATCCCCCGCCAATGTCTATCTGTTCCAAAGCAATGCCGACATCGCGCTGGGCCTGACCGGGGACGACCTGCAGACGAGCTTCCAGGCTGTAGCGCTGGGTTTCTTCCCCGACCCTGC
Organism: Rhodoferax sp.; assembly: GCA_031383745.1. Taxonomy (GTDB): domain Bacteria; phylum Pseudomonadota; class Gammaproteobacteria; order Burkholderiales; family Burkholderiaceae_C; genus CAISIP01. The sequence continues at coordinate 5,832 of JANMZX010000190.1, forward strand.
CTATGTGGACGCGACGACCCCCTACACCCGCGCCCAGTACCCGCACCCCGAAGGCGACGTGCTGATCGACAACTACTATGCCGGTTTCAAACCGCCGCAGGGGGGGGGATTCAGTCCGCTGCAGGATGGCGGGTTCGGCATCTGGGCACTGGTCCACGAACTGGGCCATGCGCTGGGCCTGAAGCACCCGTTCGACGATGGCGGCAACTCCCGGCCGACCTTCGTGGATGGCCAGGTGGGTGCCTACGACAACGAACGCTACACGGTGATGTCGTATTCCGGCATCGGCGCGCTGACCCCAGGGCATGCCGCCACACCAATGC
>JANMZX010000541.1:0-19957 GCA_031383745.1 Rhodoferax sp.
CTGCTGGAGCGCAGGCTCAAGATCCCGCTGGAGGCGAGCCTGCGCTTCGAGTCGGGTCTGGACAAGACCCAGCTGCGCCGCGCCTTCGTCGAACTGCTCGATTCCGGCCATGTGCTGGTGCGCCCGTTGCGCCCGTGGGCCAAGGAGGTCGACCTGCAGATCACCAGCCTGCCGCTGGACCCGGTGGTGCTGTTTCTGTTGACGACGGTGCGGGCCAATACGCCGCAGGTGTTCGAGCATGCCGTTCACGCGATGGCGCTGGCCGGCGCGATGTCGGCGCGCGCCGGGGCGAACCCGGGCGAGTTGCGCACCGCGATGATGGCGGGCCTGCTGCACGACCTTGGCGAGCTGTATCTCGATCCTGCATTGATCGGCGCCGGCGACGTGCTCGACCTCGACCAGTACCGGCAGGTGGTCCAGCATCCGCGGCAGGGTGAGTCCCTGCTTGGCGGGCTGGCGCATTACCCGCTGGCACTCACCCAGGCGGTGGCGGAACACCATGAGCGGCTCGACGGCAGCGGTTATCCCGACATGCGACAAGGCGACAGGCTCTCCCCCCTGGGCCGCATGTTGTGTGTCGTCGAAGCCACCCTCGGCATGCTGGCCCTGCCAGGACAGGGATGGGCACGCGCCGGTTTTGCACTGCGCGCGATACCGGATGAATTCGACGGCCACTGGATGGGTCTGGTGGTCAAGGCCGCCACCGACATGCCGATGCATGGCATCGTACCGGAGCGCGAGGCGCAGGCGCGGGCGTGGCAGGGGCTGGAGACATCCAGCCAGCGCATGCGCCTGGCCACCGAACAGGCGACCCGGCTGGCCCGCAGCACCCGGCCGGCGGTGTGCGGCGCGGCGCAGTCGGCCGTGCGCCTGCTGGAGCGCCTGCGCGCCGGCTGGAACGAAATGGGTCTGTGGGCCGGCGCCGGCAGCGACGGCCAGAGCGTGGGCGAAGTGGTGATGGCCGACGAGGAGTTGCGCTACCGCCTGGGCACCCTGGAGCGCAACTGCCTGTGGCATTTGCCCGGCGTGGATGCTGCCGACGTGACGGAACTGGCTCCGTTGTGGGCCAGCCTGGCCGCCTGAGCGCAACCGGCCACATCCGACACATGATCGAATCGCACAGCCCCGACCTGCAGCGTGTGCTGGAAGTGCTGCGCGCCAGCGGGGTTTTTGGTGGGCTGCCCGATGCCGTCCTGCGGGACTTGGCGGCGCTGCTGAAAGTGCAGTTCGTCCCGGGAGGAGACCTCGTCTACCGGGAGGGTGACCAGGCGCACAGCATGTTCTTCGTCGTGAGTGGCCGGCTGCGGGTCTCGCGGCGCGACCGCGCCGGCGCCCTGCAGCTCTACAACGAGATCCTGCCGGGGGAGAGCGTCGGCGAGGCCGGCCTGATCCTTCAGCAGCCGCGGGCAGCCGACATCACCGCGTTGCGCGACTCCACCCTGGCGCTGCTCAGCCGCGCCGACTTCGACCAGGTGTTGACGCGCCATCCGCTGCACCTGAACCGGGTGTTCTCGCAGGCTATCTACAACCATTTGCGGCATACCTCGCAGGTGGTGCAACGCCGCCAGGCGCAGATATTTGTCGTGGTCCCCCTGTCTGCCGGCGCTCCCTCCAGGGACGTCGCAGAGAGCCTGACGCGCGCCTTCGCGAAGGTCGGACGGGCGCACCATGTATCGCCCGACACCGAGCGCGGCCTGGATCCGGACGCCACCTCCGGCTGGCTCGGGCTGGACCGCTACGACGAACTGGAAAAGCAGTTCGACTACCTGGTCTACGAGGCGGACGCGGAGGGGTCCTCGTGGGCACGGCGCGCGGTGCGCCAGGCGGACCAGGTGGTGTTCGTGGCCGATCTGGCGGCCAGTTGCGAAGCCGGAAAACTCGAATTGCGCCTGCGCGACGAACCCGGTTTCACCATGAAGCGCAAACACCTGGTGCTGCTGCACCCGGCACAGGCCGACCACCCGGTGGAGCTGGCACCCTGGCGGGTCGGGCGCGACCTGGAACGTGTCTACCCGATCCGCGAGCACGACGCGGGCGACTACGCGCGGCTGGCCCGATTCCTCACCGGGAAGGCGACGGGCGTGGTGCTCGGTGGCGGCGGCGCGCGCGGTTTTGCGCATCTGGGGGTGTTGCGGGCGCTGGAGCAGAACGGCATCGTGGTCGACCTGGTGGGGGGCAACAGCATGGGTGCCCTGCTGGGTGCGCAGTATGCGCTGGGCCTGCCGCTGGACGAGATCCGCATGCAGACGATGCGCTTTGCGCGCGGCGGGGAAATGCCCACCGTGCCGGTGATCTCGCTCGTGTCGGGCAAGCGGGTGCAGCGGGACCTGCAAAAGATGTTCGGCGACCGCTCGGTCGACGCGCTCTGGCGGCCGTTTTTTGCAGCCGCTTGCAACCTCAGCCGAGCCTGCACCACGGTGCAGGACAGCGGGCCGCTCTGGCGCGCGGTGCTGGCCAGCAACTCGCCGGTCGGCCTGTTCCCGCCGGTGGTGCACGACGGCGACCTGCTGGTGGACGGCGCCATCCTCGAAAACGTGCCGGTGGAGGCGATGCGCATGCGCCTGGGCACGCGGCTGGAAAAGCGTCGCGGCAACGGCACCATCATCGCCATCGATGTGGACGTGCAGGACTACCTGGGCGTGGACCGGAGCCTGGCCCGCCTGTCGGCGTGGAGCAAGATCAAGGCCTACCTGACGCCCGGCGCGCCGTCCTCGCCCGGCATCGGCGACATCCTGTACCGGGCCGGCCATATCGGCGGGCTGAACCAGCGCGGGCGCACGATTGCGCAGTCCGACCACTACCTCGAACCGCCAGTTGGCGCATTTCCGCTGATGGCCTACCGCCAGGCGAGCGAGATCGCCGAGGTGGGGTACCGCTATGCCATGAAGGAGATCGAGCAATGGGGCCGGACGGCGGATCCCCATTGACGGCGCAGCTGCTGGCCTTGTCGCTGAGCCAGCGCGAGGTCTGGCGCGACCGGGCCGCCTGGCCCGACAGCGCCCATCTGATGATCGGTGGCGGGGGGTTCCTGTCGGGTCCGCTGGACGTGGCACGCTGCCGCGCGGCGCTGGATCTGCTGGTGCAGGAAAACGACGGTCTGCGTCTGGCGCCACTGCCCGAAGGTGGTCAGCGCCTGCTCGCGCAATGGGTGCCACATGTCGAATTGGTCGATGTCCCGCCGGGCACGGATCCCCGGGCCGCCATGGACGCCTGGTGGCGCCGGGGCCTGGCAGCGCCGTTCGCGTTCGACGGAACCCCGCCCTGGCGTTTTGCGCTGCTGCATGTGAACGACCAGCTGCACGGGCTGGCCATGCAGTTTCACCATGTCGTCATGGATGGCTGGGGCACCTCGCAGGTGATGACCCGCTGGAGCGAGATCTACAACCAGCTGGAGGCCGGGACTGCGTTCGTCCCCCGCGAAGGCGCGGCGTACGCCCAGTTCATCGAGGAGTCCAACCACTACGCGCAGTCGGAGGCGTTCGGGCGTGACGGGCAGTTCTGGCACACCCAGGTGCCGCAGCTGCCGCCGCCCCTGATCGAGCGGCGGTTCGGCGATGCGCAACGCCATGGCCCGGCACCCGCACACATGGCGACGTGTGCGCTGACGCGCGGCGAGTTCGATGCGTTGGCGCGGACCGCCGCGGAGCAGGGCTTGAGCGCGTTCAACTATTTTCTCGCCGCGTTGGCGCTCTACTTCGGACGGATTGCGGGTCGAGACCGCGTGCTGGTCGGCGTGCCGACCCTGAACCGCGGGGGGCGCCGTTTCCGCCACACGCCGGGCATGTTCGTCGGCGTGCTGGTGCTCGACGTCGATGTCGGGCACACGCAGACGGCGGCGGCGCTGGTGGCGGCTGTCGGGGCCACGATGCGGGCCGCCTTGCGCCGGCCGCGGTATCCGCTGAGCGAACTGGGCCGTGCCTTGCAGCTCATCCGCACCGGGCGCGACAGCCTGTTCGATGTCATCCTGTCGTTCGAGCAACAGGACTACGAGGTGCATTTCGGCGCCGCGCGCCGGGTGGACTCCTACCAGTTCTTCTCCGGTGTCGCGCGTTATCCGCTCGGGGTGACGGTGTGCGAATTCCAGCCGGACAAGGATCTGGCACTGGTGCTGGAGGCGAGCAGCGACTGCTTCATCGCCTCCGAGGTGCCGCTGCTGGCCCAGCGCCTGTGGCAACTGGCACGCCGGCTGGCTGCGCAGCCCGACACTCCCGTGGGCGCACTGCCGCTCGTCCCGGCGCCGGAGTGCCAGGCCCTGCTGGCGGTGCCCGCCGGTTCAGCGCCGGCGCACGACGCCGCGTTCACCTATGTCGCACTGTTCGAACAACACGCGCGGCGCACACCCGGCGCGACCTGCCTGGTGTGGGATGGCGGCAGCCTGGACTACCAGACGCTGGACGCGCGCGCCAACCGCCTGGCGCACCGCCTGGTGGCGCTGGGCGCCGGCCGCGACCGCATCGTGGCGGTGGCGATCGCGCGCTCCGCCGACCTGGTGGTGGCGATGCTGGCGGTCTCCAAGGCCGGGGCCGCCTATCTGCCGCTGGACCCGGACGCGCCGCTGGCACGGCTTGGCGCCATCCTGGAGGACAGCGACGCGGTCGCGCTGCTGATCCAGGAGGAAAGCCTGGAGCGTATGGCGCCGCTGCATCCGCGCACCACGGTCACCGGCTGGCAACAGGCCTTGGGCGCCGACGTGGCACCCGGGCCACCGGCGCAGCCCGCTCCGGGGGACCTGGCCTACGTGCTGTTCACATCGGGGTCGACCGGGCGGCCCAAGGGGGTCATGGTGGAGCATGCCGTGCTGGCGCGCCGCATGGCCTGGTTGACGCGCACCTATGGCGTGCTGCCGCACGACCGCTCCGCGCTGGCGACCCAGGCCACGTTCGACCCGTCGCTGATCGAGTTGTGCCTGCCACTGGTCAACGGTGCCAGCATCGCGCTGGCGCCGCCGGGGCGTCTGCGGCCCGAGGCGGTGGCCGGGTTCGCGATCCGCCACGCGGTCACCATCATGGCGTTCGTGCCGTCCACGCTGGGCGGTTTTCTCGACGCCGTGGCCGGTCGCGCCGGCCTGCAGCTGCGTGTGGCCTGTTGCGGCGGCGAAGTGCTGTCGCCAGAGCTGGCGGCGCGGTATCGCCGCGCCACATCTGCGCGGCTGTTCAACGTGTATGGCCCGACCGAGGCCTGCATCTTCGCCACCGCCTGGGAATGCGGGGAGCGCCCCGCAGGCGCCGTGTTGCCCATCGGCGCCGCGATCGACCACACGGTGATACATGTGCTGGACGCCGGGCTTGGCCTGCTGCCCTACGGCGTGCCGGGCGAGATTTTCATCGGTGGTGGCGGGCTGGCAAGGGGTTACCTGAACCGCCCGGAACTAACGCGTGAGGTGTTTCTGGAGGACCCGTTCCGCCCTGGCCAGCGGCTGTACCGCACCGGCGACCGCGGCTGGCTCGACCCCGACGGCCAACTGCATTTTCTCGGGCGCCTGGACCGCCAGGTCAAGCTGCGCGGCTACCGCGTGGAGCTCGGCGAGATCGAGGTGGCCCTGACGGCCATCGAAGGCGTGACCCAGGCGGCCGCCCAACTGGTCGAACGCGATGGCCGGCCGCAAATCCATGCCTGGGCTGCCACCACCAGCGGACATGGCCCGGACAGCCTGCACCGCGTGTTGCGGCTGCGCTTGCCCGACTACATGGTGCCCTCCGCCATCGGTATCGTCGCTTCCTGGCCCGTGAGCAGCAGCAGCGGCAAGACGGATTACCAGGCCTTGCCCGAGATCGGGCAGCGCGTGGCGGAGCCGACCGCGCGCGGCCCCGCGAGCCCGCTGGAGCGCCAGGTGCTGGCCCTGTGGGAGGAGCAACTCGGCCGTCGTCCGTTGTCGGTGCAGGACAACTTCTTCGATATCGGGGGCGATTCGCTCTCGGCGGTCGGTGTATTGACAGCTGTCGAGCGCATGTTGGGCCGCAAGGTGCCGCTGTACCTGCTCACCGAACATCCGACGGTCGAACAGTTCGTGGCGGCGCTCGGCACCGACAGCCCCGTGCCCGGGCTGATGGTCAGTTTCGGACTGGCGCCGGCACGCGTGCCACTGTACCTGGCGGCGTCGGGCCACGGCGACCTGATGCGGTTCCAGAACCTCGCGCAGGCCATGGCCGGTGTGTGCGACGTGCGCATGCTGCAGCCGCCGGCGGGCGAGCGGATCCGGCGCATCACCGATCTGGCCGGCCTGTACGCGGATGCGATCCAGGCGCAGGGCCTGCAGCCCGGTTTCGTGGCCGGGTTTTCGATCGGCGGTGTTGCGGCGCTGGAGACTGCGCGGCAACTCGAGCACCGCGGCGTGCCGGTGCGCGGCCTGGTCCTGATCGATACGGTGTATCCGAAAGCCGTGTGGGGCGGAACCCTCTACTGGCGCCTGTTCAGCTGGCTGGTACGCCATCTGCGGATCGGCGACCTGAGCCTCAATGGCCGGCGTCTGGGCGCCATGGTGAACGACCCGGGCCTGTCGGGCCAGGTGATGGCCATGGCCGGCTACCGCACGGGGGTGTTCGGCGGTCCCGTGGTCCTGCTCAAGACGGCCGGGCTTCTGCGCTGGCATGGCATGTTGTTCCGGTCCTGGCGCAAGCACCTGGGCGCCAAATTGTCCGAGCGCCAGATCGCTGGCCTGCATGGCTCGATCTTCGACGCGGCCAGTGTGGACGTGCTGGCCGGTGTGCTGGCCGACATTGTCAAAGAACCACCATGAGTGCGCCAGGTTCGCACGAAGGTGGCCGGCACCACGCCCTGTGGTGCGAAGGCGTGCCGGTGCCCTCCCGCAACGGCCGAACCGTCCTGACGCCGCAGCACTCCTTGCGGGCGGCCAGTTCCCTGGGGGCCTGACATGGGCCCGGCCGGACAATCCCCGCCGCTGCGCCGCAAGCTGGTGCTGCTGGTCGTGGCTCTGGTCGCGATCGCGGGCCTGGCCGCGGCCTGGAGCTGGTCGCCCCTGCGGGCGTGGCTGGATGTCGATCTGGTGGTTGGCGCGCTGCGACGCTTCGGCCAATCCTTTGGCCTGCTGGCCGCGGTAGGCGGTCTGACCGTGGCGCTGGTGCTGGCGGTTCCGTTGATGTTCCTGACGCTGGTGGCGCTTGCCGCCTACGGCCCGTGGGCCGGTTCCGCATGCGTGCTGGCGGGCGCCTTGCTGGGTGCGGGCGCCAGTTACGGTCTGGGCATGGTCCTCGGGCGCGAGGTGGTCGAGCGGCTGGCTGGCGCACGCGTCAACCGTCTGAGCCGGCGCCTGGCGCGCCGCGGGCTGCTGGCGGTCATCGCCGTGCGCATGGTTCCGGTGGCGCCGTTCGCCGTCGTCAACATGGTGGCAGGTGCCAGCCACATCCGCTTGCGCGACCTGCTGCTGGGCACCGCGATCGGGATCACGCCGGGAACCCTGGTGATGGCGGTTTTCGTGGAGCAGATAACGGCGGCATTGCGTGCGCCGACACCCCTGACACTGGCCCTGATCGCACTGACCGTGGCCCTGGTAGCTACCGGCGCATGGGGATTGAACCGGTGGCTGCGGGCCGTGGACCGGCGCTGAACCGCATCGCCTTGATCGCACTTCGCGCCTGCGTGCCTTACAGGCCCGCCGCTGCGCGCAGCGCCTGGGCCTTGTGGCTTGGAGCCGACCTGCGGCCTTGACTTCGCTGGCGCGAAGTCAGCTGCGCCGCAAGGACCAGGAGGCGCTTCGCGCCTGCGTGCCTTACAGGCCCGCCGCTGCGCGCAGCGCCTGGGCCTTGTCCGTGCGTTCCCAGGTGAATTCGGGTTCTTCGCGTCCGAAGTGGCCGTAGGCGGCGGTCTTTTCGTAGATCGGCCGCAGCAGGTCGAGCATCTGGATGATGCCCTTGGGGCGCAGGTCGAAATGCGCGTGGACCAGCTCGGCGATCCGTTCGTCCGATATCACGCCGGTGCCTTCGGTGTAGATCGTGACGTTCATGGGCTTGGCCACCCCGATGGCGTACGCCACCTGGATCTGGCACTGCCGGGCCAGGCCGGCAGCCACGATGTTCTTGGCCACGTAGCGCGCGGCGTAGGCGGCCGAGCGGTCCACCTTGGTCGGGTCCTTGCCGCTGAAGGCGCCACCACCGTGCGGGCAGGCGCCGCCATAGGTGTCGACGATGATCTTGCGCCCGGTCAGGCCGCAATCGCCCTGGGGGCCACCGATGACGAAACGTCCGGTAGGGTTGACCAGGTACTTGGTGTCCTTGAGCCACTCCTTGGGCAACACCGGCTTGATGATGTCCTCGATCACGGCCTCGATGAACGCGGGTTTCATCCGGGTGCCGTCGCTCATTTCCGGCGAATGCTGGCTCGACAGCACCACGGTGTCGATGCTGTGCGGCTTGCCGTCCACGTAGCGCATCGTGACCTGGCTCTTGGCGTCGGGCCGCAGGTAGGGCATGCGCCCATCCTTGCGCAGTTGCGACTGGCGCTCGACCAGGCGGTGTGCGTAGTAGATCGGCGCTGGCATCAGTTCCGGCGTCTCATTGCACGCATAACCGAACATCAGGCCCTGGTCGCCGGCACCGGTGTTGAGGTGGTCGTCGCTGGCGTGGTCCACGCCCTGGGCGATGTCGTTGCTCTGCTTGTCGTAGGCCACCAGCACCGCACAGCCCTTGTAGTCGATGCCGTATTCGGTGTTGTCGTAACCGATGCGCTTGATGGTGTCGCGCGCCACCTGGATGTAGTCCACGTGGGCGTTGGTCGTGATCTCGCCGGCCAGCACCACCAGGCCGGTGTTGCACAGCGTTTCGGCGGCCACCCGCGACTTCGGGTCCTGCTTGAAGATCGCGTCCAGGATCGCGTCCGAGATCTGGTCGGACACCTTGTCGGGGTGGCCTTCGGAAACGGACTCGGAGGTAAAGAGAAAGTCGTTCGCCATATTGGTCAATGCTCCATCAACAACACTAAGGGTCGCGTTGCCTGGGCGCTTGTGCCTTGGCGAACGCTTTAGCAGATTCACAAGGCACAATCGCGGCTTCCGGGGAACGGCGCGTCGTGCGTGTCGCCCTGCAAGTAGTTCTGTAACTCAGCGACCCGCGCATTTTAGCCCACTGATGGCCACCGTCTTCCGACTTTTCTCCGGCATGCCCCTGTGGTTGTTGCATGGCATGGGCTGGTTGCTCGGCTGGGTTGCGTTTCTCGGCTCTGCGACGTACCGCCGCCGCTTCCTGGCCAATGTGCATGTCGCGGGTTTTGCATTTGCCGCGGTGCGCGGCGCTGTCGGCAGCGCCGGGCGCATGGTCGCCGAGTTGCCGCGCCTGTGGCTGGGTGCGCCGCCGCACTGCGAATGGGACAACGACGCCTGCGTGGATCGCGCCTACCAGGCCAGGCGCGGCGTGGTGTTCCTGACGCCGCACCTGGGCTGTTTCGAGATCACCGCCCAGGGCCTCGCGCAGCGTTATGCCGGGCGCTTCGGCCCGCTGACGGTGTTGTACCGGCCGGCGCGCCAGGCCTGGCTGGCGCAACTCATGGCGGCTGCGCGCGACCGACCGGGCCTGGCCACGGCGCCGACCAACCTGGCCGGCGTGCGCCAGATGATCCGTGCCCTTCGCAACGGGCACTCGGTCGGCCTGCTGCCGGATCAGGTCCCGCCCGGCGGCATGGGAATCTGGGCGCCGTTTTTCGGGCAGGACGCCTACACCATGACCCTGTCGGCGCGCCTGGCGCAGCAGACCGGTGCGACCGTCCTGCTGTTGTGGGGCGAGCGGCTGGCCTGGGGACGCGGTTATCGCCTGCACTTCCGGGAGTTGCAGCACCCGCTGGCGCTCGACCTGGACACGGCCGTGCGCCAGGTCAACCAGGAAATGGAGCGCCTGGTGCGCGAGTGTCCATCACAGTATCTCTGGGGCTACGCCCGGTACAAACAGCCCAAGGGCGACGCAGCATGACAGGCGCATGCGGATGCTGAGCCGCGCGGGCATCCTGCTGATGCGCTTGCTGGCGCATCTGCCGCTGGCCTGGGTGCGCGCCTTGGGCCGCGGCCTGGGGTGGGCCCTGTATGCGCTGGCAGGCGCGAGGCGCCGGGTGGTGTGGGTCAACCTGCGCCTGTGTTTTCCGCAATGGCCCGACGCGCAGCTGCGCGCGGCAGCCGTGGAAACTTTCATCCATTTCGCCCAGGCCTGGCTCGATCGGGGCTGGTTGTGGCACGGCACGGAGCAGGTTCTGCGGCGCAGGCTGGTGTTGCGCGGCGCGCTGCACGAACTGGAGGGCAACGTCCCGACGGTCATCTTCGCGCCCCACTTCGTCGGCCTCGACGCCGGCTGGACGGCGCTGACCTCGCAGTTGCCCCGCAGCTTCACCACCATCTACTCGAACCAGGCCGATGCAACGCTGGACGCGTGGATTCTGGCCGGCAGAAGGCGTTTCGGAGATCCGCGCCTGTTTGGGCGTGACGACAGCCTCAAGCCGGTGGCGCAGGCGCTTCGCACCGGGCATCCGCTGTACCTGCTGCCCGACATGAACATCACGCGCCAGGAATCGGTGTTCGTGCCGTTTTATGGCGTGCCCACAGCCACGCTGACGTCGTTGTCACGATTTGCGAGCCTCGGGCGCGCCAAGGTCGTGCCAGTGGTCACGCAGCTGACACGCAGCGGTTACGAGGTTCATGTCAAGCCAGCCTGGAGTGGTTTTCCGACCACCGATCTGACAGCAGACGCCGCCATCATGAATGCGGTGCTGCAGTCGTACATCGATGCCATGCCGACCCAGTACTACTGGGTGCACAAGCGGTTCAAGGTGCGCCCAGCGGGAATGCCGCCGGTCTACTGAGCAGCGGCCGGCCCGGCGAGATCGGCGTCTGCGGTTGCGGCCTGGGGTGGATGGGCCCAATGCCACAACTGCTGCGAAATGGCATCGATGCCGATGCGTTTGGGCGCCGAGAACAGCATGGCGTCACCGCCGCCGGCTTGCAGTTTCGCCACCGACAGCGCGGCTGCACCTTCGCTGCGGGTCAGCTTGTCGGCCTTGGTCAGCACGATCAGGAACTTGAGGCCCTGTTCCACACGCGGGCGGATCACGTCCAGCAGGATGTCGTCCAGTTCCGTCAGGCCCAGGCGGGGATCGCACAGCAATACCACGCCTATGAGGTTCTCCCGCGTCACAAGGTAGTTCGCCATGACCTGTTGCCAGCGGATCTTGTCCTGTTTGGGCACTGCGGCATAACCGTAACCGGGTAGGTCCGCCAGCACTGCATCGGTGACGCCTTGCTTGCCCAGCGCGAACAGGTTGATGTGCTGGGTGCGCCCCGGCTTGCGGGACGCGAAGGCCAGCTGCTTTTGTTGCGTGAGGATGTTGATGCAGGTGGATTTGCCTGCGTTGGAGCGGCCGACAAACGCGATTTCCGGTACGTCCAGGCTGGGCAGAAAATGCAGCTCGGGTGCCGACGTGAGGAATCGGGTGGTGTGGAGCCAACCGGCCGCGACGGTGGACGCGGACGATGGCGGCGCGGTGGCGGTTTTGGTGGCGCCGCCGGCGCGCTGGTTTGGGATGGTCATTGTTTTCTCAGGGTGTGGGCCCCGGGTCGCATTGTAGAATCACGCTGTTTTGCCCACCAGACACCCATCCCCATGAAGTTGATTTCCCACCTGATGCTGGCCTTCGCCCTGGCCGCCACGAACGCCTGCGTTTCAGCCCAGGAGGCCAAGCCGGCCGCGGCCAAGGCCCCGGAAGCAGCAGCTGCAAAGGCAGAGCCGGCGAAACCGGCAAAACCCGATCTCGCCAAGGGCGAAGCCAGTTTTGCCGCGTGTGTTGCCTGCCACGGTGCGGATGGAAATTCCGGTACCCCCACATTCCCCAAGCTGGCGCAGCAGCACCCCCAATACATCGTCAAGCAACTGCAGGAGTTCAAGTCCGGCAAGCGCGACAACGCGGTCATGAAGCCGTTTGCCACCGCCTTGTCCGATGCCGACATGAAGAACATCGCCGCGTGGGTGTCGGGCAAGCAGGCGAAGTCCGGCTTTGCGAAGGACAAGGATCTGGTTCGCCTGGGCGAGAAGATCTATCGCGGCGGGATTGCGGATCGCCAGGTCGCGGCCTGCGCGGGTTGCCACAGCCCGAACGGCGCGGGGATTCCGGCCCAGTATCCGCGCCTCAGCGGGCAACACGCCGACTACACCATTGCCCAGCTGACGGCCTTCCGCGACGGTGTGCGCAAGAATGGCGCGATGATGACCCAGGTCGCCGCCAAGCTGAACGACCGCGAAATCAAGGCCGTGGCCGATTACATGGCCGGATTGCGCTGAGACCATACCGGGCTGGCACGGTGCCTGGCGCTGTGCGACCGGATCTGCCGTACGAGGGCGAGCACATCGCAGGATGTCTCGCCCTTGCGCGTTCATGGTTGCTGGAACTTTGTAAGAATCGGGTTGGTCGTACGACTTTCCCGCACCGAAGGACATCCCCATGATCATCCAGACACACGACAACGGATTCACCCACGCCGCAGCAAGCGAGATCACTCCGCACGCGGTGTACCGGCAGCGGCGCGTGCTGATGCAGCAGATCGCCGCCGGAGCAGCCGGTGTGGCGCTGGCGTCGTGGGCGTCGCGTCAGGCCCTCGCGCAGGTGGCACGTCCGGGCAAGCTGGCTGCGCTGCCCGGTGGCCGCTCGGTGGTGCCTGGTGCGGCCACCATGGAGAAGCTGACCGACTACAAGGATGCCACGGGCTATAACAACTTCTATGAATTCGGCACCGACAAGGAGGATCCGGCGAAAAATGCCCATACGCTGAAGACCAGCCCCTGGACCGTGGAAATCGAGGGCCTTGTCAAGAAGCCCGGGAAGTATGCGCTCGAGGATCTGCAGAAGCTCAGCGCCCAGGAGGAGCGCATCTACCGTCTGCGCTGTGTCGAGGGTTGGTCGATGGTGATTCCCTGGGTCGGGTACTCGATGTCGGAACTGATCAAGAAGGTCGAACCGCAAGGCAGTGCGAAATATGTGGAGTTCGTCACCCTCGCCGATCCCAAGACCATGCCGTTCGTCGGCTCGCGCGTACTCGAGTGGCCGTATGTGGAGGGATTGCGGATGGACGAAGCCATGCACCCGCTCACCCTGCTGTCGTTCGGCATGTACGGCGAGGTGCTGCCCAACCAGAGTGGGGCGCCGGTGCGGCTGGTGGTGCCCTGGAAATACGGTTTCAAGAGCGGCAAGAGCCTGGTCAAGATCCGCTTCACCGAGAAGCAGCCGGCCACCGCCTGGAACCGTGCTGCCGCCAACGAATACGGGTTTTTCTCCAACGTCAATCCGAATGTCGACCACCCCCGGTGGAGTCAGGCTACGGAGCGCCGGATCGGCGAGGACGGACTGCTGGCCAAGAAGCGCAAGACGCTGATGTTCAACGGCTACGAGCCGCAGGTCGGGCAGCTGTATGCCGGCATGGACCTGAAGAAGTTCTACTGACCGCCTTGGTTTTCCCGATGGCCAGCACGGCGCACGCACCAGCCTCCGCCGGCTTATCGCGCAACGTGGCAACGCAAAAAGCCCTGCTGCATCCTGCCGCCAAGCCGCTGGCATTCGCCATCGGACTGCTGCCGTTCGCCTGGCTGCTGTATGCGGCAATTTCCAATCAGCTGGGGGCCAACCCGGCAGAGGCGCTGATACGGTCCACCGGGGACTGGACCCTGCGGTTTTTGTGCCTGGTGCTGGCAGTGACGCCGGCGCGGGTCGTGGCTGGATTGCCTGCGCTGGCCAGGTTTCGTCGCATGGCGGGCCTGTTTGTGTATTTCTATGCGCTGGTCCACCTCCTGAGCTACAGCTGGTTCGACATGGGCTTCGACGTGGCGGACATCGTGCGGGATATCGCCAAGCGGCCGTTCATCCTGGTCGGGTCGGCAGCCGTCCTGCTGCTCACGCCACTGGCCCTGACCTCGTTCAACCGGGCTATCCGGCTGCTCGGAGCCAAACGCTGGCAACAGTTGCACCGGCTGGTCTATGTCATCGCCGGGCTTGGCCTGCTGCATTTCTTCTGGATGCGTGCCGGAAAGAACGATTTCGCCGAAGTCGCCGTGTATGCCCTGGTTATCGCAGTGTTGCTGGGCTGGCGGCTTGCCCGGGCGTGGCGGCAACACAGGCCGTGACACAGGCCGCACCGAGGTCGACCTTGAGCGCGAATCAGCGCGGACCGAGTTCCATTTCGGGCCGCAGCTGGTCCTGGGTCGTTTCCCGCCGCCGAATCAGTTGTGCGTCCGTGCCGCTGACCAGCAGCTCGGCGGCCCGCCCGCGCGAGTTGTAGTTGCTCGCCATGCTCATGCAGTAGGCGCCAGCGGACAGCACCGCCAGCAGGTCGCCGGCACGCACGGCCAGGCTGCGCTCATGGCCGATCCAGTCGCCGCTCTCGCACACCGGGCCGACCACCTCCCAGGTGTCCTCCGCGTCGTCGCGGCCCTGCAGTGGCACGATGGCATGGTAGGCCTGGTACATCGCGGGCCGGGGCAGGTCGTTCATCGCCGCGTCCACGACGCAGAAGTTCTTCTGGTCGCCGGGCTTGAGGTAGAGCACTTCAGTGATGCAGACGCCGGCGTTTCCGACCAACGAGCGGCCTGGCTCGATCAGCAGTTGTCGCTGGCCGAATCCGCGTGCGTCGAGTTTCGCCAGCAGCTTGGGCCAGAGCGTGTCCGCGCTGGGGGGCTGGTCGCCGTTGTAGTCGATGCCCAGGCCCCCGCCAAAGTCGATGTGGTCGATCGCGATGCCGGCGGCCTCGATCGATTCGACCAGGTCGAGCATGCGTTCCATCGCATCCATGTAGGGCGCTTCCTGCGTGATCTGGGAGCCGATGTGGCAATCGATTCCCACCACCCGCAGGCCCGCCAGGCTGGCGGCGCGGCGGTAGGTGTCGAGTGTGCGTTCGTGTGCAATGCCGAACTTGTTGCCCTTCAGACCGGTGGAGATGTAGGGGTGGGTTTTCGGATCGACATTCGGATTCACGCGGATGCTGACCGGGGCGCGTGTGCCGGCTGCAAGCGCCACCTCGTTGAGTACCTCGAGTTCGCCCTCGCTCTCGACGTTGAAACAGGCGATGCCCGCGGCCAGCGCCTGGCGCATTTCCGTTCGGGTCTTGCCGACGCCGGAAAAGATGGTGCGTCGCGGGTCGCCGCCGGCGGCCAGCACGCGTTCCAGTTCGCCGCCCGACACGATATCGAATCCGCATCCGGCGGCGGCCAGCAGGCGCAGGATGCCCAGTGACGAGTTGGCCTTCATCGCATAACAGACCAGGGCACGGCGACCCGCCAGTCCGCGCTGGTAGGCCGCCAGAGAAGCGAGGATGGCGGCTTCGGAATAGACGAACAGCGGCGTACCGAATTTCTCGGCCAGCGTCGCCAGGCGGACGTTCTCCAGGTGGAGCTGGGTACCCTCGTAATGGACGTACGGCTGACCGGGCAGGTTGTCGGGCGGCATCATGGTGTGGTGTGGGTTCGTGGTGCCGATGCTGCGGGCAAGGACGGTGGCGCAGGCATCGATGGGCGCAGGGTTTGCATCAGGGTAGCCCGCTGCGCGGCTGCCGGTTCTGTCGGCAGGGCCAGAGCGCCCTTCTGCCCGCAACCGCCAAGCGCCACCGCGCAGGCAGCAAGGACACTCGCTCTGACTAGAATTTGGCGGATATGCAACATGGTGAAATTGTAATGACCGACCTTGAATTCATGGACCGGGCCGAGTCGGCCCTGCAAGCGATCGAGCAATGTTGCGACCGGATCAACGAGCAGACGGATGCCGATGTCGACAACCAGCGGGTCGGGGGCATGGTCACGCTGGTGTTTGCCAACCACAGCCAGATCGTGGTCAACCTGCAAAAGCCGCTGCACGAAATCTGGCTCGCAGCCCGCAGTGGCGGTTACCACTTCAAGTTCGACGGCGGCGCCTGGCGCGACACCAAGGGCCAGGGCGAGCTCTTCGCCCGCCTGTCCGAAGATGCCACTGCACAGGCCGGCGCGCCGCTGGTCTTTTCCGCTTGATCAGTTCCTGAACATGTCCAGGATCCTGCGTTTCTCGTCCGCCGGCGGTTGCACATGGGCGTCGCTGGACGCCCCGTTGCGGCTGGCCGCGCTGTCCTCCATGCCGACGCTCGACACGCCCGAGCCGCGGGCATACTCTTCGTAATACCATTCCCCGCCCACGTTGACGACCCCTTCGGGTGCGGTGTACTGCAGCACCGGGACACCCTTGAGCGCGTGCTCCATGAAGGCTATCCATACCGGCAGGCTGAGTCCGCCTCCCGTCTCCTGGGCGCTGTTGCCCATCTTGCGCGGCGTGTCGTAGCCGATCCAGGTGACAGCCGTCAGGCCCGGCTGAAAACCAGCGAACCACGCGTCCATGGCGTCGTTCGTGGTGCCGGTCTTGCCGTACAGATCGGTGCGTTTGAGCGTGCCTTGCGCCCGGGCCGCCGTGCCGGAGCGCGTCACTTCCTGCAGCAGGCTGTTCATGATGAAGGCGTTGCGCGCATCGATCGCGCGCACCGACTCGTCGAGCGGCAACGGCCGGGTTTCCATCAGCGTGCGGCCTCTTTGTTCTGTCACTTTGGCCACGATCCAGGGATTGACGCGGTAGCCCCCGTTGGCGAACACCGAGTAGGCGGTGGCCATCTGCATCGGGGTGACCGAGCCGGCGCCCAGCGCCATGGTCAGGTAGGGCAGGTGCTTGTCTTCGTCAAATCCGAAGCGGGTCACCCAGTCGCGCGCGTACTGCGGCCCGATGGCCTGCAGGATGCGGATCGAGACCATGTTCTTCGACTTCGCGAGGCCGGTGCGCATGGTCATCGGCCCGTCGAACTTGCCGTCGTAGTTTTTCGGCTCCCAGGGTTGTCCGCCGGTAACACCGGCGTCGAAGAACAGTGGCGCGTCGTTGATCACCGTGCTCGGCGTGAACCCCTTTTCGAGCGAAGCGGAATAGATGAATGGCTTGAAACTCGATCCCGGCTGGCGCCAGGCCTGCGTGACATGGTTGAACTTGTTCTTTTCATAGTCGAAGCCGCCTACCATCGCGCGGATCGCTCCATTGGCCGGATCGATGGCCACAAACGCACCTTCGACCTCAGGCAACTGGGTGATTTCCCAGGTGTCTTTCACGGTCTTGGCGACGCGGATCACCGCACCACGGCGAATCCGGATGTTCGGGGCCGCCTTGTCCGACAGGCCGGACTGCGCGGCCTTCAGGCCTTCGCCGGTGATCTCCAGCACCTCCGAGTTCTGCCGCACGGCGCGGATCATCTTCGGGTCGGCGTGCAGGACCACTGCCGACATCACGTCACCATTGTCCGGGTTGTCGTCCAGCGCAGCATCGATCGCGTCGTCCATCTCCTGCTGCGTGGTGGGCAGGTCGATGAACTTCTCGGGTCCGCGGTAGATTTGCCGCCGCTCGAAATCCATGATCCCGCGACGCAAGGCGCGGTACGCGGCATCCTGATCAGTCGACTTCACTGTCGTGTACACATTCAGGCCCCGGGTGTAGGTTTCGTTGCCGTATTGCGCGAACATCAATTGGCGAACCGTTTCCGCGATGTATTCGGAGTGGGTGCGCATCGCGTCCGGCCCGGAACGCAGGCGCAGCTGTTCATCCCTGGCTTCCTTGGCCTGCTGGCGTGTGATGAAGCTGTTTTCCTCCATGCGGTCGAGGATGTACAACTGCCGGGCCCGGGCCCGCTTCGGGTTCCTGATCGGGTTGTTGGTGCCTGGCGCCTTGGGCAGTCCGGCCAGCATCGCGGCTTCCGCGATCGAGATGTTCTTCAGCGGCTTGTCGAAATAGGCCTCGCTGGCGGCCGCGAAACCATAGGCCCTTTGCCCCAGAAAGATCTGGTTCATGTAGATCTCGAGAATCTGGTCCTTCGTCAGCAGGTGCTCCAGCTTGAAGGTCAGCAACACCTCGTAGATCTTGCGCGTGTAAGTTTTTTCCGAGGACAGGTACACGTTGCGTGCCACCTGCATGGTGATCGTCGATGCGCCCTGGCTCTTGAAATTCCCCAGGTTGGCAAGCGCGGCCCGCACCATGCCCTTGTAGTCGACTCCCCCGTGTTCGTAGAAACGGGCATCCTCGCCGGCCAGGACAGCATCGGTCATGGCCTTGGGGATGTCCTTGAGGCGCGTCAGGTTGCGCCGTTCCTCGCCGAACTCGCCGATAAGGATCCCATCGCTGGAGTAGACGCGCAATGGCAGGATCGGCCGGTAGTCGGACAAGGCGGACACATCGGGCAGGTTCGGGAACGCCACCGCCATCGCTATGCCGATCACAATGGCCAAGGCCAATCCTGCGGCCAGCAGCAGGCCGGCCACCCACGCCACTGCGCGCACCGGCAGCGACCATGCGCGCGCGCGCGGCGGGTCGTCGGTTTCGGCCGACTCCCGAGAAACGGGCGGTGATTGATTTCGGGGCATAGAACCTTCGTAAGGGCGCGCCAATATTACAAAAATGGCCGCTTTGCCAAATATTCAAGGCGGTCTCCCGCTCCGGCAATGGTACCGAGGTGGCCGGGTAGGGGTTTTCCTGCTAGCCTCGGTCGTGAAATGAAGAACGTCTGCTTTTGGCAACGCTTGTGGGTCTCTAAATAGGGAAAAACCTTTGCGGGACAAGGAGCTTACTGATAGCATTCAAGTGAAGTCTTAAGTTTTTGCCGGTCCTCGATCGGCCCGTTTCAGGGGATTGCCTTGATCTCTTTGGGATCGTTGTTTAGTCGTCAGCCCGCGCCCTTGCTGGGTCTGGACATCAGCTCGTCCAGCGTCAAGCTGGTCGAGTTGGGCCGTGACAAAGCAGGCAACCTGGTGCTTGAGCGATGTGCCATCGAACCGCTGGAGCGCGGCTGGATCACCGATGGCAATGTCGAAAAGTTCGACGAAGTCGCCGACGCGGTTCGCCGTCTCGTCAAGAAGAGCGGCACCAAGACCCGCAATGTGGCGATGGCCCTGCCGCCGTCCGCCGTGATCACCAAACGCATCGTGTTGCCGGGAGGGCTTTCAGACCAGGAACTCGAGGCCCAGGTCGAGGCCGAGGCCAACCAGTACATCCCGTTTCCCCTCGACGAGGTCAGCCTCGATTTCTGCGTGGTCGGCCCCAGTACCAGTTCGGTTGGCGACCTCGACGTGCTGATTGCAGCCTCGCGCCGCGAGAAGGTGCAGGATATCCAGGGCCTGGCCGAGGCAGCCGGCCTCAAGCCGGTGGTCGTCGATGTCGAGTCCTATGCATCGCGGCTGGCCACGTCCCGCTTGATCGAGAGCCTGCCCAACAAGGGCGTCGGGACCATCGTGGCGCTGTTCGAGGTGGGCGCGCTCACCACCAGCATGCAGGTGATCCGCGATGACGAAGTGCTGTACGACCGGGACCAGGCTTTCGGCGGCGCGCAGCTCACGCAATTGATCGTGCGCCAGTATGGCTTTTCGGCCGAGGAAGCCGAAAGCAAGAAGCGCAGCGGCGAGTTGCCGGACGACTACGAGGCGAGTGTGCTGCGGCCATTCGTCGACAGCATGGTCCAGGAGATTGCGCGGGCGCTGCAGTTCTTCTTCACCAGCACCCCGCACAACAAGGTGGATCACATCATGCTGGCGGGTGGTTCGGCGGCATTGCCCGGATTGACGGCCGCTGTGACCAAGCAGACGTCCTTCAGCTGCAGCCTCGTCAACCCGTTTGACGGCATGGAGGTGGGTGAGGGCGTCCGGTTGAAGAAGATGACGCGTGAGGCGCCGTCGTACCTGACGTCCTGCGGCTTGGCCTTGCGGAGGTTCCAGCGGTGATACTGATCAACCTACTTCCCCACCGGGAGGCCGCCCGCAAGCAGCGCAGGGACCTGTTCAACCTGAGCATGGGTGCCGCATTTCTTGCTGGCGGGCACGCAGCGCCGCGATCTCGGTCTCCAGGGTGGCGACGTCCTTGATTTGCCCTTCCAGGCGTTTGATCTCGCTTTGCAGGACGCGATTCTGAGACTGCTGCTCCGAGATTCGCGCCTGGAACCATAAAT
>JANMZX010000594.1:0-3214 GCA_031383745.1 Rhodoferax sp.
CGCGCGATCGTCAGGATCGAATCCGGCTGCGTGGGGGTGTCGTGCACCAGCACGAAACCGAGTTCGATCAGGTCGGTCACGGCGCGGTACAACACCGCGTCGTTTTCCAGCGCCGGCCACTGGTAGACCGGCTTGGGCGCGAGGTCGGACTTCCACGGCCTGGCGGCTGGGCAACCTTCGTGCAGCACGGCGCCGTCGATCAGTTCCTGCGGGTCGTAGAGGCAGCGAAAACCATCGCTGAAGGACAGGTCCAGCATGGCGCCGACATGCTGGGCGCCAGTCAGTTCGAGGTCGTCGGGCAGCAGGTGCGGGTTGACCAGGCGCTGGCCGGTGATGCGGTCGCGCTCCGCCGGGTCGGGGCTGCGCGCACGCAGCCACAGGGCCGGTAGCGGCGTGTCGCCGCGGTGATCGCGCAGGACCGCGATGGGTGCAGAGCCCGCACCGTCCAGAATCCGAATCTCAGGCATCCCCTGCACTCCCTTGTGTTGCTGAATTTTTGGTCCGCCAAGTGGCCTGCCGCAGTGTCGTACCCGACATGCGACAGGACAAACGAAGAATCTTGCGTCACAAAAGTAGCGCAGCTAATGCCTACCTGATGGGATGTCAATTCCGCGGCAATACCGCATCGATCTGCTCATAGGCACTATTGGATGCTTTCAATCGCTAGAATTTGGCCGATCGATCGCCACATCGACACCCTGCCTGTCCACCGTCTGCCAGGAGTCCCATGCCCCCCATCCCACTTGCCACCGGTGGCACCTCTCCCCGCTACCTCGCGATCGCCGCCGACCTCGAGCAGGCCATCCTGAGCGGCCAGCTGGCTCCCGGCGAAAAACTGGCGCCGCACCGGGTGATGGCCAAACGGCTCGGCGTGACCACCGGCACGGTGAGCCGCGCCTACACCACTCTGGAGCGCCAGGGGCTGGCCAGTGCCCGGGTCGGCGACGGCACCTATGTGCGCAACCTCGATACCAGCGCCGAGTTGTTGGACGCCAGCCCTGCAGCGGCGCAGATCGACCTGGCTCACAACATCGCGATCCCCACCGGCGAGGCCCAGGCACTGCAGCGCGCCATGGCGGCGCTGGCGCAGGACCCGCTGCAACTGGCCCGGGTGCTGAAATACCAGCCGGAAACCGGCGCCACCCACCACCGCAAGGCTGGAGCTGCCTGGCTGAAGCGCTTCGGCACCAACGGCGCCTGGGACCGGGTGATGGTCACCCATGGCGCGCAACATGCCCTGGCTGGCGTGCTGCGCACCATCGCCCACCCGGGCGACACGCTGCTGACCGAACCGCTGAGTTACCCTGGCATGCTGGCGCTGGCGCGCTCGATGCGGCTGCAGGTGGTGGGCCTGGAGATGGACGAACAGGGCCTGCTGCCGGATGCGCTGGAGCGCGCAGCACAGACCTTTCATACCAAGCTGGTGTTCTGTTCACCCACACTGCACAACCCCACCACCAGCACCATGTCCATGGAGCGGCGCGAGGCGATTGCCGCGGTCGTGCGCCGGCGCGGCCTGCTGCTGATGGAGGACGTGGTGCATGCGGCCGCTCTGGAGCGACCGCCGCCTGCGATTTCCACGCTGGTGCCCAACCAGTCGTTCCTGATGTCGAGTTTCAGCAAGGTGATGGCGCCGGGACTGCGGGTGGGTTATCTCGAAGCGTCGGCCCAGTGGCTGGACAAGGTGGCCGGCAGCATCCGTGCCGACTGCTGGATGGTGGCGCCGCTGATGCCGGAAATCGCCACGCGCTGGCTGGAGACCGGCGAGGCCGAGACGCTGATCGCGCTGCAGCGCCAGCACATCGCCGAGCGCCTGGCGATCGCGCGGCGCAGCCTGAGCGGCATTGCGCTGCGCTGGGCCGCCGACTACCCGCACATCTGGCTGCCGCTGCCCGAACCCTGGCGCGCCGGGCAATACGCGGCCACGCTGCGCCAGGCCGGCGTACTGGTGCGCACCATGGACCACTTCGCCGTCGGGCGCAGCCCGGCGCCGCACGCGGTACGCATCAGCCTGAACGCGGTGGCCTCGCTGGAGCAACTGCGCAGCGGCCTGCAGACGGTGGCGGCGGTGCTGAAGCATCCGCCGGCGGCGGTGATGGATCCTTGATGCCACGGCCAACCGGAACGACCGAGTGGCAAGTTCCGGCCATGCCATGGAAACGACGCGCTGCTGCCGGCCGAACCACCGCGCCTGGTCCTTGGCTACACCGAAACACGGGTCAAGCGGTTCATGGCGCCACGATCACGAGACGTGGGAAGTAGCTCTTGTAAGGGGCCGGATCACGGGTAAGCACACGCAGGTTTGCCACTGCCGCATGGGCGCCAATGTAAAAGTCAGGAATGGGTTTCTGCTTCGATCCACCTCTGCGGCGGTATTGAGCGAAGGCTGCGGCAGCCAACGATGCGCAAGCCCAAGGAAGAGGGCTGCGCAGCGTGTCGTACACGTCGAGCAGCGCATCCAGCGCATCGACGCTCGGCCTGGGAACCAATAGCTCGGTGTAGATGACCAAATTTACATGAAGAGGGGACCGTTCGCTGTACGTTTGAAGTTGTTCGACCGCCCAATCGCGCCAAGGACTTGCGTCGTCGATGCAGTCGATCCAGATGTTGGTGTCTACCAGAGTCCCGGCGCTGCCATCGTAGTTCGCGAGACTAACGGCGGCCACGGCGTGACGTGGACGGAGCGACCGCATCACCACGAAGAAAGTTCATGATCTCATCGGCTCCGAGTTGCTTGAACTCCGGACTCAAGCTACCTCGGACGCGGGCCGCGGCAGCGCGCAGCTTCGCGCGGAGGTCAGCCTTCGCGCCAGTTCCAACAGGTGTGATCACGATTTTGCTGCCCTCCAGGCTAAAAGAAACCTCGCTGCCGGATACGACACCTGCCGCGACGCGGATGTGTTTGGGGATGGTGACTTGCCCCTTTTCTGTGACTTGCATGGTGTATCCAAGAGTAGGAATGCGATGTAGGAATACTACCTTGGCGATCGTGGCGACGCAACAGCGCGATCCCACAGACCGAGCCGATGCGCGCCGCGAGCCCACCCCTGGAACGACTGGCAGCCCTCTACAGCACCAGCTTGGTCACCGCCGGCCGCATCGCCTCGCGCGGCAGGCGCACCGGGAACTTCGCGCGGATCGCGTCGTCCACCGCCGTCGGGATATGGCTGGGGAAGTGGGTCGCCAGGATGGTGTCGACCTTGCGCGCCGCGCG
>JANMZX010000601.1:0-9862 GCA_031383745.1 Rhodoferax sp.
GTGGTTTGTGATTGACGCGACCGACAAGGTCCTCGGACGAGTAGCCAGCGAAGTTGCTCTCCGTTTGCGCGGCAAACACAAGGCCATTTACACGCCTCACGTCGATACCGGTGACTTCATCGTCATCATCAATGCAGCCCGTCTGCGTGTCACCGGCGCCAAGCCGCTCGACAAGATCTACTACAGCCATTCTGGCTACCCCGGTGGCATTTCGGCCATCAACTTCAAGGACATGCAAGCCAAGTTCCCGGGCCGTGCCCTGGAGAAGGCGGTCAAGGGCATGTTGCCCAAGGGCCCGCTTGGCTACGCCATGATCAAGAAGCTCAAGGTGTACGGTGGTGCCGAGCATCCCCACACTGCCCAGCAACCCAAAGTGTTGGAAATTTAAGGAGCTTCGAGATGATTGGTGAATGGAACAACGGCACCGGCCGGCGCAAATCCAGCGTCGCGCGGGTGTTCCTGAAAAAGGGCACGGGCAAGATCATCGTCAACGGCAAGGACATTCAATCGTTCTTCGGCCGCGAGACCTCAATCATGATCGTCAAGCAACCCCTGTTTTTGACCAACCACGTCGAGACCTTCGACATCATGGTCAACGTGGCAGGTGGTGGCGAGTCGGGCCAGGCGGGTGCCACACGCCACGGCATCACCCGCGCGCTGATCGACTACGACGCAACCCTGAAGCCTGAGCTGTCCAAGGCCGGTTTCGTGACCCGCGACGCGCGCGAGGTCGAGCGCAAGAAGGTCGGCCTGCATTCCGCACGCCGTCGCAAGCAGTTCTCGAAGCGCTGATCCTGCACAAAAAACCGCCCTCGAGGCGGTTTTTTGCTTGTGGTCACCCGCACCATGCGTTTTCGGCTGCTGCGCCGCCGGCTCACGATCAGCGCTCCGCGCATGGCGGTGCGCAGCGCATTGCCATGGCCATTTCGCTGGGTTGCGGCGGCAGTCGTGCTGGGGTTCTGTGCGGCGATCAGCCTGTGGGCATTCGAATTCGGCAAGGTGATTGCCGGTCTCGATGGAGGGGCCCAGGACGAGGTGATTGCGCTGCGCGCCGAATTGGCCAGGGCAATCGCCGAGCGCGACAAGGCGCAGTCGATCGCCAACACCGCCCAGACCCTGCTGACCACCGAGAAGGCGGCTCAGGCTCAGGTGCTGGCGCAAAAAAAGCGACTGGAAGACGACAACCAGGGCCTGCGTGACGACCTGGGGTTTTTTGAAAAGCTGATTCCATCCACCGGAGTGGAGGGCATAGCCATTCGGGGCTTGCAGGCCGAGATGCTGGAGGACCACCGGCTGCGATGGCGTATCCTGTTGATCCAGCCACAACGCAACGTGGCCGAGTTCCGCGGCAATCTTGAGATCAGCATGGCGGGCTCGCTCAATGGCAAGCCCTGGTCGATCAGCCTCCCCGCGGTGCAGCAGGGCGTCAGGTTCACGCAATTCGGCCGGTTCCAGGGGGTGCTGGACGTCCCACCCCAGGCGGTGGTCAAGATCATTTCCGTCAAGGTGCTGGACGGTAGTGTCGTGAAGGCGGCGCAGTCTGCCAAGGTGTAACAACGATTTTGTCGGAGACAAGCATGTTCAACAAGAGAAAACAACCTCCCATCAAGAGCCTGATCGCCCACGGCAGCCATATTGCCGGGAACGTCAAGTTCACCGACGGCCTGCGCATCGACGGTTCTTTGGTGGGCGACATCATGGCCAACGACGAGCAACCGAGCATCCTCGTGATCTCGGAAACCGCCTCCGTCGTCGGCGCCCTGCATGCCGATCACATCATCATCAGCGGGTCGGTCAAGGGCCCGGTGCATGCCAACCTGATGCTCGAACTGCAGCCCAAGGCGCGTATCGAAGGCGATGTGTTCTACCGTGCCCTGGAGATGCACCAGGGCGCGATCATCTCGGGGCAGTTGCGTCCACAGGCTGGCGCCGACGCAAAGCCCCTGCTCAAGCTGGCGGCAAATAACCAGTAGCCGGATTCCCGAGCGAATTGCTGTACTATTCAGTTAACCCTTACTTTGATGGAGTGTTCCATGAGCGCCGTAGCAGAATCCCTCCCGACCGAGATGCCAGCCCCGATCCTTTTCACGGACAGCGCCGCCGCCAAAGTGGCCGACCTGATCGCCGAAGAAGGCAACCCTGACCTGAAACTGCGCGTGTTCGTGCAGGGTGGTGGCTGCTCCGGCTTCCAGTACGGTTTCACCTTCGATGAGATCACCAACGAAGACGACACCACCATGACCAAGAACGGCGTGTCCTTGCTGATCGACGCCATGAGCTACCAGTATCTGCTCGGTGCCGAGATCGACTACAAGGAAGACCTGCAGGGTGCGCAATTCGTGATCAAGAACCCGAACGCCACGACCACCTGCGGGTGCGGGTCGAGTTTTTCGACCTGACCGGATGTCCCGGTGCGGGGGCCGAAGGCCCGCGCAGCTTGCAGCTTTGGAAATGCCAGCCACTTGGGCTGGCATATTTGTTTGTGATCGCCGAATCTAGGATTATTCGGTGGTGACCTGCCGTATGCCGGCTGCCGCCGACAGTTGCACTTTGGCGGCGCCGGCCTGCCGGTCGAACACCTGCCGCGATGCGGCCGTCACGGGCACGGCATCACTCTGTTTGGCGATGGTCAGCGGATCGTGGTGCACGCCGTTGACCCGAAACTCGAAGTGCAGATGGGGCCCTGTGGCCCAGCCGGTGGAGCCGACTGCGCCAAGCACCTGGCTTTGGCTGATGCTTTGGCCGCGCTTGACGTCAATACGGCTCAGATGGCCATACACGGTGGTGTTGTTGTTGCGGTGGTTGACGAAGACCACATTGCCGAAACCGTTCTGCACCCCGGCAAACTCGACCACGCCGTCACCGACGCTGCGCACCGGAGTGCCGGTCGGAGCCGCATAGTCGACGCCCAGATGGGCTCTCCACTTCTGGAGCAGCGGGTGGAAGCGCATCTTGAAACCACTCGTCACACGTGAAAACTCCATCGGTGAGGCCAGGAAACTGCGCCGCAGGCTCTGGCCGTCCAGGGTGTAGTAGGCGCCTTTGCCGTTCGCACCATGGGCAGCCGCGTCCTGGAACCACATCGCCTGGTAGGTCTTGCCGTTGTTCACGAATTCCGCGCTGAGCACCCGCCCGCTGCGCATCGGCTCTCCGTCGCCCTCGAGGGTTTCATAGACGACCGAAAAGCGGTCGCCCTTGCGCAGGGCGCGGTGGAAATCGATATCGCCGGAGAAGATCTCGGCCAGCTGGACGGCCACGCCATCCGGAATGCGGGCGTCATCCGTGGCGGCAAAAAGCGAGGACTGGATCGATCCCCCGGCCAGCCGGGTCGAGGCCGCCAGCGGAGCGGTTTCGATCACGGACCTGAATCCGGCGCCGGAACGCTCCACGACCAGCCGCCTGAAGTTTCCGCTGTCGTCGGCGGTCCAGCGCGCGCTCAGTTTGAGCAGGCGGTTGTCGTCCGAGGCTTCGGCGGTGACATTGCGTCCGCCGCGTCCCCACAGGCTTTGCCGCGCGGTCGGGTCGGCGCGCAGGAACGCGCTGGCAGCCGGGTCGTCGATGCCCAGGCGACGCAGCAGGGCGTCCGGGTTGTCGGTGGAGCGTGTGACTTCCGAGCGGTAAAGCCGGAAGGCATGGTTGTCGAGCAGATCGGATTGGGCCTGCAGCGGCAGGGGCGAGACGCTTTCGAGGACTTGCCGGACCTGCACGTCGGCAGCGTCCGGTGCCAGAGAGGCGGTTGCGAACCCGGCGGCGCACAGCAGCAGAGCTGCTACCAGAGCCGTCACACGTCGGGGATGCCGGGCAATCGAGGCCCTGACAGTGGTACACAGGGTGCCGGTAGCGGCGATGAGTCCGTGGGTCAAATCGGGATTCCAACGAATAGGGTGCGTGGGCTACCGCACAGTGCAACCCACCCGACCGGCATAGGCGCGACATAGAATCGTCGCCCAAGGTGAAGTGGGGAGTATATCCGTCCGCAGAGCCCCCGGATCCGGTAAAACCCTTATGAATCAAGCCCAAACCTCCGCTTTTCCTGTAACAGACGATGTCCGCCACGCCCTGGCGGTTTCATTGCGCGGCTGCCAGGAGCTGCTGCCCCAGGAGGACTGGGTGCGCAAGCTGGCCCGCTCGGCTGCCACCGGCGTCCCGCTGCGCATCAAGCTGGGGCTGGATCCGACAGCCCCGGACATCCACATCGGCCACACCGTGGTGCTCAACAAGATGCGGCAACTGCAGGACCTGGGTCACACGGTGATCTTCCTGATCGGCGACTTCACCAGCATGATCGGCGACCCGTCCGGGCGCAACACGACGCGGCCGGCGCTCACCCGGACGCAGATCGAGGCCAACGCCCAGACCTACTACCAACAGGCCTCCATGGTGCTGGACCCGGCGCGCACCGAGATCCGCTACAACAGCGAATGGAGCGACCCGCTGGGCGCGCGCGGCATGATCGAGCTGGCAGCCCGCTACAACGTGGCCCGCATGATGGAGCGCGACGATTTCGCCAAGCGCTTCAAGGAGGGGCGCTCCATCAGCGTGCATGAATTTCTCTATCCTTTGATGCAGGGCTACGACAGCGTGGCGCTCAAGTCCGACCTGGAACTGGGCGGCACCGACCAGAAATTCAACCTTCTGGTGGGGCGCCATCTGCAGGGCGAGTACGGCCAGGAACCGCAGTGCATCCTGACCATGCCGCTGCTGGAGGGCCTGGACGGCATCGAGAAGATGTCCAAGAGCAAGAACAACTACATCGGGATTTCGGAAGATGCCAACACCATGTTCGCCAAGGTGCTGAGCATTTCCGATACGCTGATGTGGCGCTGGTTCACGCTGCTGAGCTTCAGGTCCGAGGCGCACATCGCTGCGCTGCGGGCAGAAGTGGACGCAGGGCGCAACCCCAAGGATGCCAAGGTGGCGCTGGCGCGCGAGATCACATCGCGTTTCCATTCCCCCGCGGCCGCGGACGCGGCAGAGCAGGACTTCGCCAACCGGTCCCAGGGCGGTGTGCCCGAGGACATCGCCGAAGTCCGCCTCACGCTCGGCGACGGTGGTGTGCCCGTGGGCATCGCGGCACTGCTGAAGATGGCCGGCCTCACATCGTCCGGTGGAGAGGGCAACCGGCTGATCGATGGTGGGGGCGTACGCGTGGACTCGGTGGCCGTGAGCGACAAGGGCCTGAAGCTGGGTGCCGGCAGTTACGTGCTGCAGGTCGGCAAACGCAAGTTCATGCGTGTGACATTGGCCTGAAGCGCCAGCGCTCCGCCCCCGTCAGTGCGGTGCCGAAAGCGGCAGGCTGAGTCGGAACTCCGCTCCATGCGGCGTCAGGTTGAACGCAGTGAGGGTGCCGCCCATGTCGTGCGCCATCGATTCGCTGAGCGACAGGCCCAGCCCCAGGCCACCGTCGCGGGTGCTGAAAAACGGTTCGAACACATGCGGCAGCACGTCGCCAGGCATCCCCGGGCCGGTATCGCGCACGATGAAGTGGCCGTGCTTGCCCGACGCGGCCAGATGGACCACCAGGCGACGATCGCTGATCTGGACCTGGTCGAGCGACTGCAACGCGTTCAGCAGCAGGTTGTGCATGATCTGCTCCAGCGCGCCGGGATCGCCACGCACGCTGAATTCCGACCCGGCCAACTCGATCCGCGCGTCGACGCCGTGGCGGCGCAACTCGGGTTCGAGCACGTGCAAGGCCCGGCGTGCCAGCGCCGGCAGGTCGACGTCCTCGATGCGTGTGCCCCTGTCCGGCTGGCTCACCACGTATCGCAGCCGGTTGATCACATCGGACACCCGTTGCGCGTGTGTCAGTGCGTCCTTGACGGCGAGCTGGGCGGTCAGCACATCCGGTGGATCCTCGTTGAGCACCCGGTTGGCGATACGCGTGTTGGTGAGCATTTCGGTGACCGGCTGGTTCAGGTCATTGGCCATCCCGGCGGCCAGTTCGCCCAGCGTGTTGAGCCGGGCCACCTGCCCCAGGCGCAGCAACTCGTGCGCGCGCCGGCCGTCGGTGCGCTGGCGCAGCAATGCCCGCGCCGCCAGCAGCACGATCGCGACCAGCAGGGACCAGCTGGCCATCTGGCTCCAAGGCAGTTCGTTCCAGCCCACCTGCCTGTGGGCCACCAGGTCGAACGGCTGGCTCGCGCTGGTCAGCTTCTGGTTGAATCCGAAGCGCCATCCCGAGGTGCTGACGGGGCTGATGTGACCGGGCTGCAGCACGAAGCTCTGGCCCGCGTAGTCCAGCGTCAGGCGGACCGGGCTCACATCCGCGGCCATCGGCCATTCGCTCCACGGAACCATGCCGCGCACATCGATCTGCACCGCATAGCTGGTCGGATCGGCGCCCACCACCAACTGGTAGCGGCCTTTGGCCAGGGCAGGTTCGGCCAGGACCGGGCGGCCCATCTTGCGTGAATCGGCCTCGGCAGCCACCAGGTAGGCCTGCGTCCAGACCGCTTCGGTGCTGCGGTGCTGCACCGACACCACCTGCGGGTATACGGCCTGCAGGCGTTGTTCCGGTCGGGACGGGTCGTTGCCGGAGCGCAGCAGCGTGAGTGTCGACAGCAACGCATCGTGTTGCGCCGCGCGGTGGTTCAACAGCCGGTACGCAGTACGCGCATCGTTGTCGAATGCATCCTCCAGGCGCGACATTTCGAATTGGGCTAGCAGCAGGGCACCCAGGACCGAGGCGACAATCCAACCGGCTATCCAGGGTGCATGGCGACGAAGGCGGAGCAGCATGCAGCCATTTTGCATGAGCGGGAGGGGTGTCCAGTGAAAGCGGTACTGCAACGGGTCAGCGAGGCGAGCGTGACAGTCGACGGCGAGGTCATCGGGCGCATCGGCGCCGGTCTGCTGGTGCTGCTGTGCGCCGAGCGCGGTGATACCGACCGCCACGCCGAGCGCATGCTGGCCAAGATCCTGAAGCTGCGCATCTTCGGCGACGACGCCGGCAAGATGAACCGCAGCCTGCAGGACGTGGCCGGCGGCCTGCTGGTGGTCAGCCAGTTCACACTGGCGGCGGACACATCGGGCGGCAACCGGCCGGGCTTCAGTTCGGCTGCCGTGCCAGCCGAGGGCCTGCGGCTGTACGAGTACTTTGTGGCGCAGGCGCGCAAAGTCCACGGCACGGTGCAGACCGGGCGATTCGCCGCCGACATGCGGGTGGCCCTGGTCAACGACGGGCCGGTCACGATTCCGCTGCAGATAGCCCCATCGGCTTGACGCATCGCAATGCGTGTCGTGCTGGCGCATCCGATGATCGGTACCTGCCGACGCCCGTGAACCTCCGAGGGAGCTTGCCATGCCGACACGCCTGAAAGACTTTGCCACTGCCGTCGTGGCGGTTGTGGAGCCCGAGACCACCGCCCTGGTGGCCGCCGAGTTGATGCGCCGTCACCATATCGGGGCGCTGGTGGTGGTGGATGCGGAGCAGAAAGTCACGCCGGTCGGTATCGTGACCGACCGGGACCTGGTGCTGGCCTTGATGGCCGAGGGGCTGGATCCGGCGATGTTCACGGTGGGCGACATCATGTCGGTGGAACTGGTGCTGGCACACCCCGACATGGACGCGATGGAGGCGCTCAAACTCATGCGCGTGCAACGGGTGCGCCGGCTGGTGGTGGTCGACAACGCCCGGCGTCTGGTCGGCATCGTGTCGCTGGAGGACCTGCTGGAACTGGTGGCGCGCGAACTGGCCGAGCTGGCCGCAGCCGCGCTGGGCGCGCGGGACCGCGAGTTCGAACAGCGCAAATAGCGCCGCGCCAGGCGCCGCGTCAGGTGTAAGGGTTGTCGAAACCCAGCGCCTGCAGGATCGCCACTTCACGCGCTTCCATCGCGCGCGCCTGCGCGGCGCTGGTTTCGTGGTCCCAGCCCTGGGCGTGCAGCGTTCCGTGCACCACCAGGTGGGCATAGTGGGCCTGCAGGCGCTTGCCGCTCTCGCCGGCCTCGCGCGCAACGACCGGCGCGCACAACACCAGATCGGCGCCAAGTGGCGTGTCGCCATAGGCGAAGGTCAGGACGTTGGTGGCATAGTCCCTGTGCCGGTAATCACGGTTCAGGGCCTGGCCCTCGGCGGCATCCACGATGCGTACCGTGATCTGCGCATCCTGCTCCAGCGCATGGCGGATCCAGCGGCGGACACGGTGACGGGGCAACGCGGCCCGGTGCGCCGGCGCATCGTCCAAGTGCCCGAACTGCAGCGACAGGCTCAGGCGGGCCAGTGTCATGGCCTTGCGGCGCGGGCGGTGGTACGGGCGCGTTTCGCCACCGGCGCCGCAGTTGTGTCATCCGGGTCGCCACCGCGGGGGCCGGACCGCATGTCGTAGGCGTCCACGATACGCGCCACCAGCGGATGGCGCACCACGTCGGCGCTGGTGAGCCGGCAGATGGCGATGCCCTTGACGCGGCGCAGGACCCGCTCGGCGTCGATCAGCCCGCTGAGTTGCGACTTGGGCAGGTCGATCTGGCTCACGTCGCCGGTGACCACGGCCTTGGCGCCGAAACCGATACGCGTGAGGAACATCTTCATCTGTTCGGGGGTGGTGTTCTGCGCCTCGTCCAGGATGACAAAGGCGTTGTTCAGCGTGCGCCCGCGCATGAAGGCCAGCGGCGCGACCTCGATCGCCTGGCGCTCGAAGGCCTTCTGCACCTGCTCGAAGCCCATCAGGTCGTACAGCGCGTCGTACAGCGGGCGCAGGTAGGGGTCGATCTTCTGGCTCAGGTCACCGGGCAGGAAACCCAGGCGTTCGCCAGCCTCCACCGCCGGGCGCGTCAGCACGATGCGCTGCACCACGCTGCGTTGCAGCGCGTCCACCGCGCAGGCCACCGCCAGGTAGGTCTTGCCGGTGCCGGCCGGGCCGATGCCGAAGGTGATGTCATGGTGCGTGATGGCGTCCAGGTAGGTGGCCTGGTTGGGCGAGCGTGCGCGCAGGTCGGCGCGCCGGGTGTGCAGCGCGGGCCCGTCGGTAGGATCCATGTCCTGGTCACCGGCCAACATCAGTTGCACCGTGGCCGCGTCGATCGGCCGTTCAGCCATCTCGTACAGCGCCTGCAGCATTTCCATGCCCCGGCGCGCCTGCTGCTTGGGGCCATCGACCTTGAACTGCTCGTGCCGGTGCGCGATGGACACCTGCAGCGCCACTTCGATGGTGCGCAGGTGCTCGTCCATCGGGCCGCACAGATGCGTCAGGCGCTTGTTGTCGTGGGGGGCGAACAGGTGTCGGAGGATCACGCTGATAATTCCGTCAGGGTTGCAATCGGGCCCCCAATGATAGGCAAGGACGGTACAGGCGATGATTGGCAAGCTGACAGGCATCCTGGGCGACAAGAACCCGCCCCAGGTGCTGGTGGAGTGCAACGGGGTCGGTTACGAGGTGCAGGTGCCGATGAGCACCTTCTACAACCTGCCGGCGCGGGGCGACAAGGTGTCGCTGCTGACGCACCTGGTGGTGCGCGAAGACGCACATATCCTGTACGGCTTCGAGACGCCGGCCGAGCGCGAGGCGTTTCGCGCCCTGATCAAGATATCGGGGGTCGGCCCCCGGACCGCCCTGGCGGTGCTGTCGGGCATGAGCGTGCCGGAGTTGTCCCAGGCAGTCACGCTGCAGGAAGGCGGGCGCCTGATGCGGGTGCCGGGCATCGGCAAGAAGACCGCCGAACGCCTGCTGCTGGAACTCAAGGGCAAGCTGGGGCCCGACCTGGGCACCCCCAGCAGCGTCGCCCATGGCGAGCAGGCCGACATCCTGCAGGCGCTGGTGGCGCTGGGCTACAGCGACAAGGAGGCGGCACTCTCGCTCAAGGCGCTGCCGGCGGGCGTCGGTGTGGCCGACGGCATCAAGCTGGCGCTGAAATCGCTGTCGCG
>JANMZX010000638.1:0-1824 GCA_031383745.1 Rhodoferax sp.
CAGGCCGAGCTCAAGGGCTGCGGCAGCGCGCTGGAGGACGAGGCGGAGCGCTTCTGACATGGTCACACGCCGCCGGGTTGCCGGCCAGGGCCCCGTGGTGGTGGACTCCTCGTGTTGGCTGGAAGTGTTCGATGGTGGCGCGCGGGCCACGTTGTACCAGGAACAGCTTGCCAGGCCGCAGGCTCTGGTGGTGCCGATCATCACGGTCTATGAGGTGGCCAAGTACCTTGCGCGCGTGAAGGGTGAAACGGCGGCCGTGAGGGCGGCCCATTACATGCAGCAGGGGCGGGTAGTGGACATCGACTGGGCCATAGCGATGGCCGCCGCCGGCAACGGCTTGCCGATGGCCGACAGCTTGATCTACGCCACGGCGCAGGCGCATGGTGCGATGTTGTGGACCCAGGATGCGCATTTTCAGGACATGCCGGGCGTCAGGTTTTTTGACAAGAACCAGGTGTGAGCCGTCAAGCCGGCATCAATGCGTCCAGCGGGCTGGCAGTGCCGCCTGCGGCGACCTTCAATACATGGGTGTAGATCATGGTGGTGCTGACATCCGAATGCCCGAGCAGCTCCTGCACCGTGCGGATGTCGGTGCCGGATTGGAGCAGGTGGGTGGCAAAGGAATGGCGCAAGGTGTGCACAGACACCGGTTTGATGATGCGGGCTGCCGCGCTCGCCAGCTTGATGGCGCGCTGCAGCCGCTCCTCATACAGGTGGTGCCGGCGCTCGATGCGGGAACGCGGGTCGACAGAATTCCTGGCAGCCGGAAAAACCCAAAACCAACCCCAACGCCGACCGAGATCGGGATACTTGGTGGCCAGAGCGTCGGGCACTTCGACGGCAGCTGCCCCGTTTTGCCGGTCGTGCGTCCAGAGTTGCCGTGCCAGGGCTGTTTGCGCCTTCAATGCGTCGAGCAAAGAGCGGGGCAACATCACCACCCGGTCTTTGCCGCCCTTTGCCTCCCGCACAACCAATACCTGCCGGTCGAAGTCGACATCCTTGATGCGCAGGCGCAGACCCTCCATCAGCCGCATGCCGGTGCCGTAGAGCAGCTTGGCCAACAACGCGGTCTCGCCGTCCATCGCAGCAAGGAGCCCCGCAACTTCCTGCGTTGTCAGTACGGAGGGAATCCGCCGGGGCCGGGTCGGGCGTTGCAGTTCTGTCAACCACGGCATGTTGATTGTCAGAACCTCCCGGTACATGAACAGCAGGGCACTGAGTGCCTGGTTGTGCGTCGACACGGACACATGCCGGTCATTGGCAAGCATGCTCAGGAACTGCGTCAGCTCCGGCCCGCCCATGTCTCGTGGGTGCCGCCAATGGCCATTGCGGCCATGCCAGCGCACGAAGAAGCGGATCCAGTACAGATAGGCCTGCTCGGTCTTGAGGCTATAGTGTTTGTAGCGTATGACCTCGCGGACCTGGTCCAGCAGGCGCTCGGATTGGGGAAGATAGGTGACAGGGTTCATAGCAAGAAAACCATGTACAAAAACACAGTATCTGCGTCGAGGCACTTGGTGTCAAGCGGTTTGCGAGGCGTCTGCAACCGGCCTGGCAACTTGGAGCTCGGTTTTATTCGACCGGATAAACTGGCCTGCCAGATTAGACGACGAGCTACATCAAGTTAGGCCGCACAAGCAATGACGATCACTACCTTCCGCTTCTACTACTACCCGAAGACCGCGAAGCGGGAGCACGACATCACTACCACTCACTGGGGATTCGCGACCTGGTTCAAGCGAAGGCTCAAGCCAATCCGTGAGCAATTGCGGGGGCCTGAGGCCAAAGGCGTCAACATCGTCAACGTCGGTTTGTACGAGATTG
>JANMZX010000650.1:0-1975 GCA_031383745.1 Rhodoferax sp.
CACCTGTGTGAATCCGGCGGCGCGGATCGCCTGGAGCTTGGCTTCGAGCGGGCCGGCCAGCGAGATGGTGTCCATCCCGAAGTCGTCGATATTGCCTTCGAACTGGCTCATGATGGCCTAGGCTTTCGCGTGGTGGACGAGCTCGAACATGACGCCCCCCATCACCGTGCGGGTCAACGCACCCCGGCTGTCGAACTGTGCGCCCTTGGACGCCACGAACTCCACGCCGCGCGTACCCAATGCGGCCACGGTGGCTGGCACATCGGGCGTGCCAAGGCCGACGCGTTGCAGGCATTCGTCGTCCTCCACATCCAGCACGCCCGGCTCGGGCTCGATCAGCTGCAGATAGAAGCTCTCGCAGGGGCTGCGCAGGATGCGGCCCTTGGGCAGGATGCCAAAACGCTCATCGGGGGGCAAGGCGGTAAAACCGAACAACGCAGAGTAGAACTCGGTCCAGTCCTCGGTGCGGTCGTTGCCGATGTACTGCACGATGCCGAAGAAGTGCATTCCCGCCAGCGCAGGTGGATGCTGGTCCACGGTGGGGATGGGCGTGAAGTCCACGTCGTAGATCGAGAACTCCTTGTAGCGGTCGACAAAATAGATGCGGCTGGTGCCGGCGCCGTGCACCGCCGGGATGTTGAGTTCCATCACCTCCACCTTGGCGGGCACCGCCCAGGCGCCACGCTCCAGCGCGCGGTTGTAGGCGGCGGCATCACGCACGCGCAACGCGATGGCCGCGATCACCGGCGTCTCGGTCAGTGCGGTGCCATTGCTGTGGGCGTTGACGATCACGTTGATGTCGCCCTGGCGGTACAGCAGCACCTCGCGCGAGCGGTGTCGCGAAACCGGGCGAAATCCCATGCGCTCCAGCACCTGGCCCAGGGCCTGCGGCTTGCTGGTGGCGTATTCGATGAACTCCACGCCTTCCAGGCCCAGGGGGTTCGGGCCTTCGACGATGGCTTCGCGGTCAACGGCGCTGGTGGCGCCTGCAATGCTGGTGGCTGGCATGGGGGTTGGATCCTTGTCTGGCTATGGCAACGAACTCTGTCAGATGGCGGTGGCGGCCGCCGCGGCATGCGCACCACCGAGGAACAGACGCTCGATGTTCGGGTCGGACAGCAATTCGCCAGCGTCCTTCTGCAGGACCAGCCGGCCCGACTCCAGTGCGATCGCCTCGTCCGATATCTTCAGCGCGCTTTTCACATTCTGCTCCACCATCAGCACGGTCGTGCCCTGTGCCGCCAGCTTGCGCAGCAGCCGGAACACGTCCTGAACCACGAGTGGCGACAGGCCGATGGAGGGTTCGTCGATCAGCAGCACCTTGGGGCGCAGCAACAGGGCCCGGCCGATCTCCAGCTGCTTCTGCTCACCGCCCGACAGGGCCGAGGCCTGGCTGTGGATGCGCTCCTTGACCCGCGGGAAGAACTCCAGCACCTCGGGAATCCGCTCGTGTGTGGTCTTCATGCCCAGCGTGATGCCGCCGAGCTCCATGTTCTGGAAGACAGTCAACTGGCCGAACAGGTTGCGCCCCTGCGGAACAAAGGCGATACCCATGGCCAGCAGCGCCTTCTGCGTCGCGCCGCCGATCTCCTTGCCGTCGAGCAGGACGCGGCCCAGGCGCGGTTTGAGCAGGCCGAACAGGGTCTTGAGCACCGTCGACTTGCCCGCCCCGTTGGGCCCGAGCAGCAGCGTGATGGTGCCCTTTTTCACCTTGAACGACAGGTTGTTCAGGATCATGAAATCCTTGTAGCCGGCCACCACGTCGTCGAATTCGATGCAGGGTACGTCAGTCATGTCAGTTGCTCCACGGGGGTACGGTCGATCCGCAACGCAGATTGCGCGCGGTCAATGTCGGTGTCTGCTTGCGGCCCATTGCTGTCATTCGAAAACCAGCCGGCGCCATGCCGCATCCTGGGCCAGCGCGCCGGGCGTCCGCACCGTGCTGCTTGCAGTCGCGCGCAGATGCCGTTGTGGC
>JANMZX010000658.1:0-1644 GCA_031383745.1 Rhodoferax sp.
GCAGGCTGGGCGGGATCAGCATGCCCAGCACCGAGGAGCCGGCCACCACACCGGTGGCGAAACCGCTGCGGTAGCCGAAACGCAGCATCTGCGGCACCGCCACACGCGTGAATACCGCCGCCGAGGCGATGGAGATGCCGGTGATGGCGGCGAACACGGCGTTGGCCGCCACCGTGGCCACGCCCAGGCCGCCGCGCAGGCGGCGAAACAACTGGTTGGCCACCTCGAAGGCGTCCTTTCCGATGTCGGCCATGGCGACCAGGAACCCGGTCAGCACGAACAGCGGTACCACGCCGAAGATGTGGCTGGCCACCGCATCGCTGGCGGAGCCGGCCAGCAGGTTGGCGGCCACGGTGACATCGCTCTTGATCAGCCACACGCCGACGAAGGACACCAGGCCCAGCACCACGGCCACATGCATGCCGGCCCAGATCAGGCCGAGCAAGGCCACCAGCGAGAGGCAGGCGATCAGCGCCGGGCTCACCGGCGCGCCCCTGCGGCGATTGCACCCGCGCGACGCCAGTCGGCCCAGGCCAGCAGCAGGAACGTGATCAGCGTGGCGCACAGGCCCACCAGCATGATCAGGCGCACCGGCCAGACCGGCGCGGTGAAATCGCCGATGGCGCCGACGTACTCGCGGATGGCGATCGCCTCGACCAGTGGCCGCCAGGCGGCCCACAGGATGACCCCCATCAGCGCGGCGCCCACCAGATGGAACAAGGCCTGCAGGCGGGCGGCAAACGCCGGCCGGCTGCGCTTGAGGCGGTCGAGCAGCACATCGGCGCGGGTGAAACGCCCGCTGTGCAGGGTGTCGGCCAGCTGCAGGAACACGATGCCCACGATCGACAGCGCCACCAGTTCCGTCACGCCGCGCACCGGCGCCTTGAACAGGTTGCGCCCGACCACGTCGGTGTTGATCAGCAGCATCAGCGCGATGATCCACACCGTGCCCGCCGCATTGAGTACGCGGCCCACGCGCTGGAAGTTCCAGGGCAACGCCTGGCCATAGGCGTCCTGCGGCAGGTCCGCGTCAACGGCCTGGTCACTGGCGGGCTGGACCATGCTCAGTTGACCGACCAGTCGCGCGGCAGCGCGGTGCCGGAACGCTTGAGTGCGTCCATGTAGCCCTTGAGCACCTCGGGTCCGGGGCCACCCTTGGAGACCACGTCGGCGCTCCAGGTCTTGCCGATCGGCGACAGCGCGTCGGCCCAGCGCTTGCGCTCGGCGGGGCTGAGTTCGCTGATCTTGGCGCCGGCGCCCGCCATGTTCTGCAGCACGGTGGCGACCGCTGCCGTCTGCGCCCGCGCGTACTGCGCCGCCCATTCGTCGGACGCGTCGCGCAAGGCCTTCTGCACCTCGGGCGGCAGCTTGTCGAAACGCGCTTTGTTGACCGCGATGCCGCCGGAGAACATCGAGCCGAAGTTGACCTTGGTGACATAAGGTGCCACCTCGTGCAGCTTGGCGCCCCAGGCACCGGTGGAGAACACCACCGCGCCGTCGGACACGCCGGACTTGATGTCCTCGTAGTAGCTGTTCAAGGTGCCGGCCACGGCCACGGCGCCGGTGCCGCGCACCCAGTTGGCAGCCGGTCCCGGCGCGGTGGTGTTCTCCACCGGTGCCTGGGGCGCCAAGCTGCACGAGGTC
>JANMZX010000675.1:0-6468 GCA_031383745.1 Rhodoferax sp.
CCCAGCACGATGCCGTTCCTGTCGGCATCGAAGGTCAGGCAGTTGCCCACCGACGAGGCCAGGTCCGACACGCAGGACATCACGGCGATGTCGGCCGCATCGGCGCCGATCAGGCGCGCGAACTCCGCCTTGGCCTGGTCCAGCACGACGGCCCAACCGCCCCAGTCCATGCCCTTCTCGCTCCACGAGGCCATGTAGCGCGCGATCGCATCCGATACCGGCGTGGCCAATGCGCTTTGCGAACAGCTGGAAAGTTGCACCCTGCGCGCCAGGATGGGGAACAGCGCGCGCTGGGCTTCGAATGGAAAAGAAATGCTCATGGGGTTTGCAGGTTGGAAGCCATCGCACGCCGGGCCGTCACCTCGACCTCGACCATTGCGCCGTCGACAGCCAGGGGGCAACACACCGTGGTGTTGGCGGGGCGCGCCGCGCCAAGGCGGCGCTTGATGACAGCGCTGACCGCGGCAACATCTTCGCGCGCCGGAATGAAGACACGCACCCGCACCACGTCCTGCAGCGCGGCACCGGCCATGCCCAGCGCACGCTCGATGGTGTCGATCGCCTGGTCGGTCTGCCCGGCCGCGGACTCGGGCATCGACAGGGTGGCGAAATCCTGGCCGACGGTACCGGACACAAAAACCCAGTCGCCATCGACCACGGCACGGGAATAACCGGCCAGTTCTTCCCACGGGGAGCCGCTGGAGATATGGCGACGCGACGCCGTCGTGGATGGCGCAGCAGGTTCGGGCACGATGGGGAGGCGCGCCCCGGCGCTACCCAGCTGAGCGCAGATCAGGTCGGCTTCGGCCTCGTGCGTGTGCACCAGCCTGGTCCATCGATCGTCGGCGCTGCCAGCCACGCGCCAGGTCTCCAGGCCCACCAGGCAGCTTCCGGCGGGGTACCCCAGGAGTTCGCCCGCGACCACGCTGGCGCGAATTCGCGGCAGCAGCGCCTGCGGCTGCGGCCCGACGAGGTAGTCGACCAGGCCACGCGAGGCGTCCACGCGGATGCGGACCCATCCCACCGCGCCGTCGTACAGCGATTCGCCGGTGAACAGGCCGGGCTCCACTTCGCGGCAGTTCCACAGGCCCAGGTTCCAGCGTGACATGCCGGCAGCGCTGGTCAGGTGCGCCAGCGCAGCGGCAACCGGCGCGGCACACAGGCGGGTGGTGTGGTGGGAGAGCGCGTTCATCGCAGGGAACATCCTGGCGGCATGCAGCGCGGGCGCATCATTGCAGCTCGTAGCCCGAATCCTTGATCACCGGCGCCCAGTGCGTGGTGGCGGAACTGATCCACTCCTGGAGTTGCTCCGGCGTGGCATAGGTGATCTCGTTGCCGAGTTTGGCCAAGCGGTCCACCACCTCGGGGTTCTTCAGCACCACGGCCACCGCACGCGTGAACCGGTCGACGAACTCCCTGGGCATGTCCTTCGGACCGACAAACGCCAGCCAGGGGTTCTTGTCCATCCCCTTGATACCGAGTTCCTGGAATGTGGGGATTTCCGGCGCGGCCTTGCTGCGTGTGGTGCCCGAGATCGCCAGCACCTGGAACTTGCCGGCACGGTGGTGTTCCAGGTACTCGGTGAGCGAACCCACGCCCGCGGTCACCTGGCCACCCAGCAGGTCCTGCACCAGCGGCGCACCACCGCGGTAGGGCACCACCACCGGGTTGGCCACACCCAGCGCCTTGCCGACCACCAGCGCGGCGAACTGCGGCACGCTGCCGGGTGCCGGAACACCGAAATTGGCCTTGCCCGGATTGGCCTTGAGCCACACGCCGAACTCCGGCAGGGTCTTGACGTTCAGCGTGCCCGACACCGCCAGCGCATTGAAGTAACTGGCCACGCCGGCCAGCGGGGTGAAGTCCTTCACCGGGTCGTATCCCGGCGCCTTGAAGGTCAGTGGAACGATCACATGCGAATGGTCGATCGTCAGCATGATGGTCGACCCGTCCTTGGGCGAGGCCTTGAGCTGCTGGGTGGCGATCATGCCGCCGGCGCCGCCCTTGTTGTCCACCAGCACCGGCTGGTTGAGCACGTCCTTGAGCTTGTCGGCCAGCAGGCGCGCGACCACATCGGTGGCGCCGCCGGGTGGAAAGCCCACCAGCACCTTGACCGGGCCGGTGTAGTCGGCCGCCGTTGCGCTTGTGGCCGGCACGGCCAGCACGGCTGCCAGCGCCAGCTGGGCGATGGCGCAAAAGGTGCGGTGGCGTTTGACAGGCATACGAAGCTCCTTTGGGTTGCAGTGGTCGTCGGGCCCCCGGCGCCGTGGCAGACCTGCCCATGTGCAGATCGGTCACCGAATCTAGCGTTGATGGGCGGGCTTGTATGTAAGGCGGTTTACAACAGCGGATACATCGTTCTAGGTGGAAACCCTGCGTCACATGGCGCTGATGCACCGCCTGGATTTGCAGGTTGTCTGCTTGCGCAATTCCACCTACCATTTGCCCGCGCGCTCACGCCGAACTGGTGCTCTCCGGTCGCGGAGCGTGCCCCGCGCCTCCCACACCCATTCACTCAGAAGGAATCACCATGCTGACTTGGAAACAACGACTGCGCTGCGCGTCTGGCGCTGCGAGCGCGCTGCTGCTGGCAGCGTTATTGATGGCGCCAGGCTCCGCATCGGCGCTCGACCGGGACGACAAGTTCGCGTCACCGGAGCGGGCAGGCCGTTACGGCATCGGGCACACGAGCGTCATCATCACCGACCCGTCGCGCAATCTGGACGGCAGCGCACCGGCCACCTCGAGCGGGCGGTTCCTGCACCTGGATATCTGGTACCCGACCACCGTGAAAGGCCAGCAGCACATCCGCTACACCTGGAACAACCCGCTGTACAACCAGAATCCCGGTGGCGCCGTGTATCCGGGGCTGCCCGACCTGCCCGCGCTGCCGGCCGAAGGCAGCCGCTCGCTCAACCCGGTGACGGACAACGCGCCACTCGCCAGGGCGTCGTTTCCGTTGCTGATCGCCTCGCACGGCAACCTGGTCTCTTCGGCCAAGAACATGCCGGACACACTCGAAACCCTGGCCAGCCACGGTTACATCGTGGCTTC
The DNA here is from genome assembly GCA_031383745.1 of Rhodoferax sp. Taxonomy (GTDB): domain Bacteria; phylum Pseudomonadota; class Gammaproteobacteria; order Burkholderiales; family Burkholderiaceae_C; genus CAISIP01. The sequence goes on from JANMZX010000675.1 coordinate 3,055, forward strand.
CGTCGAGCACACCGGCAACAACGATGCCTGGTACCAATCCGATTTCATCAGTCGTTTTGTACGGGCGCTGCCGATCGGCCCCAATCCGCGCCTGGGCACCACCGACCTGATCGCACAACGCTCCAAGGACGTGCGTTTTGTCATCGACGCGATCCTGCAGGGCACGGTCGACCAGCAAAGCGGGATCGCATTCACACAACGCATCGATGCCGACAAGATCGGCGTGCTCGGCTATTCGCTGGGCGGGCAAACCAGCCTGGCCACCGTCACCGGCATCGGCGCTGCGGGACTTGCACCAGACCCGCGGGTCAAGGCGGCATTCATGGGGGCCGGCACCAACTACGGGCTGCTCCTGAAGGCCGCGGACTACGCGAATGCCAAGGTTCCGCTGCTGTTTTTCGGCAACGACATGGGCATCGCCTATGAAAACTTCAACCAGTTCACCGGCGCGCGTCCGAAGTACCTGGTCGATGTGGCCGGCCACAGCCACCACACCCTGGGATACCAATCCAGTTGGTGCCAGGACTTCCGCAATTCCATGGTTCTGATCAAGCCGGGCGCCAATGCGCTGTCGTTCGCGAATCCCCGGGTGCTGGAGAAATCGGACATTGCCAACTTCATTTTCGACGCCACCTTCTACTTCACCTACACCGGCTCGCGCCAGTCCGGCGTGTACGACTACTGCGATGGATCGGTATTCGACGGCATCAGCGACGCCCAGCTCAATTCGGTGTTCTTCGGACCGTCCGACATCGTGGCAGTCAAGAACGAGCTCAAGCCCCTGATGCCCCTGAAACCGGAGCTTTCGCTGGCCGAAACCACACGGCTGACCAACTGGTACGCGGTGTCGTTCTTCAACAAGACGCTCAAGAACGAGGGCGCCTACTCCCGGTTCCTCAACGATTCGGCGGCCAACCGGCGCGCCAATCCGCTGGTCGATGTCGCCAAGAACTGCGGCCGGGTGGAGGCGCGTCCGCTCGACCTGCAACCGGGTGACAAGATCAGCTTCGTGCCGACCGGCAGCGAAGGCTACACCGTGCGCGTGCAGTCCGGCGCGGCGCTCTATGACCACGGAACCGTCAAGCTGCGTGCCGGCAGCGATGCCAGCATCTACCTGAGTTATCCCGGCTTCTCGTTCCCGGTGCCGAGCCTGACGGAGCGGATCAGCACCCTGATCGTCAGCGAGGATGGCGCCATCACGGCGAGAACGGCCTCCGGCATCGGCGGCATCGACAACAACGGCTCGCCGTGGTACAGCCGCGGTCAGCTGCTGCTGAGCAACCGGTTCACGATTGCCACCCTGATGAAGAACCTCGACAGCAACGCAGCCGCCACGGGTGGTGGCGTGTTCGGGTATCACGATGCAGCCAACTCCCGCGTCATCGTGACCTACAAGGGCGTTCCTGCCGTCGGCACGACCCAGCCCAACACGCTGCAGGTGGCGGTGTACACGAGTGGAAAGATCGAGATCATCGTTGGTGAGCTGGCCGCCACCGGCGCGGTGTTCTCGCCCGGCATCCTGGGTACGATCGGCCTGGCGACGGGCCAGACCCGAGCCAGGAACCTGCGCGATGTGCGGCCGATCAACTTCAGCGAACTGCGGGATCGGGGACCGAGGTTCATGCGCTTCGACAGCCGCAATGCGATCTACGAACAGTACTATGCCGGCAGCGGCACGTCGTGCGGGCGTGATGACCACGACACGGACGACGACGAGGGCGGCAACAGCGCCAGCCGCTGATCAGCGCTGACACGACAGAGCGCCAGCCATCACTTGCCCTCGGGCGGGGGCGGCGCCTCACGGGTCGTTCAGGTGGCAGGCCGATGTATGGCCGGGGGCCAGTTCCTTGAGGGCCGGCCGGTGGACGGCGCATTGCGGCATCGCCGCCGGGCAGCGCGGATGGAAGTGGCAACCCGCAGGTGGATGCAGCGGCGAGGGAATCTCGCCCTTGACCGGAATGAACACCCGCTTGCCGACCTTCAGCTGCGGCTCGGACGCCAACAGCGCCTGGGTGTACGGATGGTTGGCACGGGAGAAGATCACATCCGACGGCGCCGACTCGACCACCCGCCCGAGGTACATGATCACCACCCGATCCGACAGGTGGCGCACCACGCCGAGGTCGTGGCTGATGAACAGGTAGGTCAGGTTCAGCGCGTTGCGAAGTTCCATGAACAGGTTGAGCACCTGCGCCTGGATCGACACATCGAGCGCCGCCACGGCCTCGTCGCAGACCAGGAAATCAGGCTTCACCGCCAGCGCAAGGGCAATGCCGATGCGCGCGCGCTGCCCGCCCGAAAACTGGTGCGGAAAGCGGCGCATGGCGGATGCGTCCAGCCCCACCTGGCGCAACAGTTGCTCGACGTAGTCGTCCTGCGATGTCGCCGGCACCAGACCGTGCGCCACCGGCGCCTCGCCCACTATGTCGCGCACCCGCATGCGCGGGTTGATCGACGCGTACGGGTCCTGGAAGATCATCTGGATGGCGAGCAGGTCGCGGCGCGTGCGCTGGCTGGCGCCGGGGCCGATGTCCTGGCCCTTCCACAACCGGCGCCCGGCGCTCATGGACTGCAGCCCCACCACCATGCGGCCCAGCGTGGACTTGCCGCAGCCCGACTCGCCCACCAGGCCGACCACTTCGCCCGGCAGGACGGCCAGGTCGACCGAATCGACCGCATGCACCACTTCCTCTTTCAGACCGGCGCCCAGGACGTTGCTGATCCGGTCGACCGTGTCCAGCGGCTTGACGAAGCGCTTGCTGGCCCCTTGCAGCTCCAGGATCGGTGTCATGCTGGCGCTCCGTTTGCCGGCACTGCCCCGGCATCCGCCACCGGGTGGAAGCAGCGCCAGCTGCGGCCCTCGCCGGTCTGCAGCGCAGGCGGCTGCAGGCAGGCGTCGCCCGCGCGGTCGCAACGCGTGCGGAACGGGCAGCCGCTGGGCAGGTTGATCAGCGAGGGCGTCATGCCGGGAATCTGGCGCAGCGGCCGCCCGCGCGGGTTGCGCGAGGGCGCGGACGCCACCAGCGCATGGGTGTACGGATGGCGCGGTTGCTCCAGCACCTGCTGCGCCGTGCCGCTCTCGACGATCCTGCCGGCGTACATGACGGCCACCGTGTCAGCCAGGCCGGCGATCACCGACAGGTCGTGCGTGATCCAGATCAGCGCGGCGCCGGTCTCGGCGCACAGCGTCTGCATCTGGTACAGGATCTGGCCCTGGATCGTCACGTCCAGCGCCGTGGTGGGCTCGTCACAGATGATCAGATCCGGCTGGTTGAGCAGCGCGATCGCGATCGCCACACGCTGGCGCATGCCGCCCGAGAACTGGTGCGGATAGGACAACAGCCGCTCGTCGGGCGATGCGATGCCGACCCGCGCCAGCGCGTCGCGGCACATTGCGCGCGCCTGCGCGTGGCT
>JANMZX010000228.1:0-2531 GCA_031383745.1 Rhodoferax sp.
CGCCGTTTCCGCCGGGCAGGATTCGGCAACCAGCGCCAGTTCGGGCCACGCGAGGAACAGGCGCAGCCAGGCATCGGAGGGGACCAGCCAACTGCGCGTAGTCGGGGTGAGAAGGGGGTATCCGCTGGCGGGCCAGTAGTCGTGCATGCGGGATCCAAGGCCGGGATACCGGCGCGGCAGTCGCGAGGGCGACATGCTCGGGCCGATTATCTCTGCGGGATCTGGAACAGGGATGCTGATGCGCTGTCTGGGGCCGCGGTGGCCTTTGGAGGCCGGACACGCGTGTTTTGCCGTGGTGAGAAACCAACGCTAGCAGGGTTAGCCCGATAGCCGGTGATTTGTCCCTCCGCTACAGTGTTTGAACAGCAATGCACAGAATCCCGGGGCTGTTCCCCGGCTCGATGCAAGCCTTACAAGGAGACTCGCCATGGGCCCATCCCCGACCAGGGTGTCGCGTCGCAGCGTTTTCGCGGGAGCCAGCGCAGTGGGTGCGGTGGCCGCGGTCGCGAGCCTCGTCCCTTCCATTCCAGCCACCGTGACGCCAGTTGTCCGCTCCGCGGCGCCGCCGCCGCAAAAGGGCGGGGGGTACCGGCTCAGCGAGCACGTCAAGCGGTACTACAAGACGACTCTGGTCTGATCCACCATCACCACGCCGCACCCGGAGCATCCCCATGTTGTTGACCAAGAAAGCCGGCAGCGCCGGCGCATCCGACCATTCGCCTCTGGTGCGCAGCCTGCGCCGCGGCTTGTCCCAGGCCTTGCCCACGATGGACCGGCGCTCCTTCCTGCGGCGGTCCGGCCTCGGGGTGGGGGTGGGCATCGCGGCCAGCCAGTTGGCCCTGGTCAAGAAGTCCCACGCTGCCGACGCCAGCGCGGCGCTGGGGCAAGGCAAGATCGAGATCAAGCGCACCGTATGCACCCACTGCTCGGTGGGTTGTGCGGTGGATGCGGTGGTCGAAAACGGCGTCTGGGTGCGCCAAGAGCCGGTGTTCGACTCGCCCATCAACCTGGGTGGTTATTGCGCCAAGGGCGCGGCCCTGCGCGAGCACGGCCACGGGGAGCACCGCCTGCGTTATCCGATGAAGCTGGTCAATGGCAAGTACGAGCGGATCAGCTGGGAGGTCGCACTGAACGAAATCAGTGCCCGGATGCTCGAGCTGCGCAAGGACAGCGGGCCCGATTCGGTGTATTGGGTCGGGTCGTCGAAACACAACAACGAGCAGGCGTACCTGATGCGCAAGTTCGTGAGTTTCTGGGGTAGCAACAACTGCGACCACCAGGCGCGCATCTGCCACTCGACCACGGTCGCGGGCGTTGCCAACACCTGGGGTTACGGTGCGATGACCAATTCGTACAACGACATGCAGAATGCCAAGGTCGCGATGTACATCGGCTCCAACGCGGCCGAAGCGCACCCCGTGAGCATGCTGCACATGCTGCATGCCAAGGAGACCGGCTGCAAGATGATCGTGGTCGACCCGCGCTTCACGCGTACCGCAGCCAAGGCGGACGAATACGTGCGCATCCGCTCCGGGTCCGACATCCCGTTCCTGTTCGGGCTGCTGTTCCACATCTTCAAGAACGGCTGGGAAGACAAGCAGTACATCAACGACCGGGTCTACGGCATGGAGAAGGTCCGCGACGAGGTGCTGGCCAAGTGGACTCCGGACAAGGTCGAGGAGGCCTGCGGCGTCAAGGAGGCGCAGGTGCTCAAGGTGGCCAGCATGCTCAACGAGAGCCGGCCGGGAACCATCGTATGGTGCATGGGGCAGACCCAGCACACCACCGGCAATGCGGTCGTGCGGGCGTCGTGCATCCTGCAGCTGGCACTGGGCAACATCGGCAAGTCGGGTGGCGGTGCCAACATCTTCCGCGGCCATGACAACGTGCAGGGCGCCACCGACGTGGGCCCCAATCCCGACTCGCTGCCTGGTTATTACGGCCTGGCCGAGGGTTCGTGGAAGCACTTCGCCAAGGCCTGGGGCGTGGAGTTCGACTGGATCAAGGGGCGTTACGCATCGCCGGCCATGATGGGCAAGCCCGGCATCACGGTGTCGCGCTGGATCGACGGCGTGCTGGAGAAGAACGAATTGATCGACCAGGACTCGAACCTGCGGGCGGTCGTGTTCTGGGGCCATGCGCCAAACTCGCAGACGCGCGGCCTCGAGATGAAACGTGCGATGGACAAGCTCGACCTGCTGGTCGTGATCGACCCGTATCCGTCGGCCACAGCGGCGATGGCCGCCATGCCCGGCAAGGCCGAAGACCTCAACCCGAAGCGCGCGGTCTACCTGCTGCCGGCGGCCACCCAGTTCGAGACCACCGGGTCCGTGACGGCTTCCAACCGCTCGATCCAGTGGCGCGAGAAGGTGATCGAGCCGCTGTGGGAGAGCCGCAGCGACCACATGATCATGTACCAGCTGGCCGAGAAGTTCGGCTTTGGCAAGGAACTGGTCAAGAACTACAAGCTGCAGAAGGTCAAGGGCATGGACGAGCCGGTGCCCGAAGACATCCTGCGCGAGATCAACTCG
>JANMZX010000681.1:0-4440 GCA_031383745.1 Rhodoferax sp.
CGCAGCTTCCGACCCGATTCTCATGACCACATCCGACACCACCCCTTCCCCACTGTCCTACAAGGACGCGGGCGTCGACATCGACGCTGGCGACGCGCTGGTCGAACGCATCAAGCCGCTGGCGAAACGCACCATGCGCGAGGGCGTGCTGGCCGGTATCGGCGGGTTCGGCGCGCTGTTCGAGGTGCCCAAGCGCTACCGTGAGCCGGTGCTGGTGAGCGGCACCGACGGCGTGGGCACCAAGCTCAAGCTGGCCTTCGAGTGGAACATGCACGACACGGTGGGCATCGACCTCGTGGCCATGAGCGTGAACGACGTGCTGGTGCAGGGCGCCGAGCCGCTGTTCTTCCTGGACTACTTCGCCTGCGGCAAGCTCGATGTGGACACGGCAGCGGCCGTGATCGGCGGCATCGCCCGCGGTTGCGAACTGTCCGGCTGCGCCCTGATCGGCGGGGAAACCGCCGAAATGCCCGGCATGTACCCGGCCGGCGAATACGATCTGGCCGGGTTTGCCGTCGGCGCGGTCGAGAAATCGAAGATCCTGACCGGCAAGGACGTGCGGATTGGCGATGTCGTGCTGGGCCTGGCCAGCAGCGGCGTGCACTCCAACGGCTTCAGCCTGGTGCGCAAGTGCATCGAGCGCGCCGGCGCAGCATTGCCGGCCACGCTGGACGGCCAACCGCTGCGCCAAGCCCTGATGGCGCCCACGCGGCTGTATGTGAAGCCGGTGCTCGCGGCCCTGGCCGCGCACCCAATCAAGGCGCTGGCCCATATCACCGGCGGCGGTTTGCTGGAGAACATTCCGCGTGTGCTGCCCGACGGCTTGGCGGCGCACCTGGCAAAGGGCAGTTGGCCGCAAACCGAGCTGTTTACCTGGCTGCAGACGACCGCAGGCATCAGCGATGTCGAGATGAACCGAACCTTCAACAACGGTATCGGCATGGTGGTGGTGGTGGATGCCGCCAGTGCGGAAGCGACCGCGCAGACGCTGCGCGCGCAAGGCGAGACGGTGTACAGGATCGGGGCCATCGCGCCCCTGGGCCAGGGCGCACGGGTCGAGATCCGGTGAGTCACAGGCGGCCGGGCCCACAGCGCTGCGGCTGATCGCGACCATTACCGGCCGGACAACCAGCGTCCGTGCCCGTGCGCGCAATGCAGCACAGGCGTCACCATAGCTGCTCGGGGGCGAGCGGCTCGGGGTCGATGCGGATCCCGTACAAGGCGCGGGTGCGCGCCTCGATGCCGCGTGCCATCGTCTCGGCCAGATCGAGCGCCGCCAGCAACTCGGTGCGCGTGAAGTAGTCGAGGTGGTCCGCCGCCAGATCGCTGCGCCCGGCGTCAAGCAGGATCTGCGCGGTTTGCATCACCCCCGGACAGGCCGCGATCAGGCGGCGCTCGACGGCCTCCCATAACGCGGTGATCTCGGGCAGGAAGGCCTCTGTGTGCTGGAAGACCAGATACAGCAGCCGCTTGAAGGTCTGGGTCGCGGAGCGCGTCGACTCGATGCCCTGAGGCACCTGCGAGACCGACGCGGTGCGGCCGTTGCGCAAATGCCGCAGGTCCAGGAATCGCGCAGATTCGCCGGCACTCAGGTAGCGGTGCTGGCGATACTCCTCGGGCACGGCACGCACCCCCATGAAGACCGGCACGAACGGCGCGGCGATGGCACCGACCTGGGTATGCCAAAGAACCCGCAACGCGTCATGGCCGGGGTGGTGCAGCGGCACGATCTGGCCGTAACCGGCCGTGTCGCCCGTGAGCCGCTCGGTACGGACCGCCCAGACGATGTCGGCCATGCCGATCTTGCCGGGGCGCGCCGCGCGCCGGGCCATCTCGGCCTCGATCCACGACGCGCCGGCCCAGGGCCCCTTCGCGTCGCCATAGACCTGATTCAGGTTGAATGGCCGCCCGGCCCCGGGATCGAACCAGCCCTGCTCCACCGCGAACGGAACCAGATGGGGGGCGTACAGGTAGTCCGGATGCGAAGGGTCCTGCACCGGGATCTCGCCGATGAAACCCGGGCGCGACGCGCGGATGCTGTGCGCGCCCAGCCGCTCGGCGGCCCACAGCTTCTGCCCGCCCGACAGTTCAATCACCACCCAGGCTTCATCCGGATCGGCAATCAGATGCGAATTGCCCCCGTAATCCGAATAGCCATGGGCATCGATCAGCGCACCGATGAGTTCGACGCCCTGGCGGGCGGTGCGGGCGCGCTCCAGGACCAGCCGGGCCAGATCGCTGTAATTGGGACCGGTCTGGTCGGGCGGGGTCATGGCTACCAGTTCCGCGCGCGAGCCGGACCAGATGTCGCGGACGGCGACGCCATGTTCGTTCAATCCGCCATTGGTCAGTGGTGCCGGCACCCCCTTGTAGTAGCTGTAGCTGACCCGCAGGTGGCGGGCCGTCTGCGGCACCTGGGGAATCTCGCACAGGCGCCCCGGGAGGTCGGCCTGCGGTGTCACACCCACGGTGATGCGTGCGCCATCGGGGTGCTGCCGACGCGGCACGATCTCGAGCCAGTGGCTGGAGGGCTCGTCGCCATAACCGGCGAGATAGGCGATGCCGTCCGCCGTATGGTTCCTGCCGATGTAGAGACCGTAACTCACAAGCTGCTCCGTTCCCGGCCCACACGCGCCGTGCGCGCGCCCTACCCGCTGCGCGCGCGGCGCAGCTCCGCCACCCGGGCCGAGATCGCGTCCAGGTCGAGCGCCTCTTCCACGTTGGACAGGTAGGCCTCCAGGTCGGCCACGGCCAACGCGGCGTGGCCGAGTTCGGCATGCGCCAGCCCGCGATCGCGGTACTCCGCCCAGGCCTGCGGCAGCAGGACCACCAGGCGGTCCTGTACCGCCAGCATGCGCGGCCAGTCCTCCTGCGTCCGGTAAATCTCCTTGAGGTTGCGCAGCATGCGGGCGATGATCTCGCGCGCCGGAGTGGCCTGCAGGTACAGGCCCAGCGGCACCTCGAACTCGTCCACCAGACCGCTGCGCCGGCGAAACGGCTCCAGGCGCTCGGCCAGCTGCTCGCGGCTGAGCGACTGGCCATCGATCGGATCGATCACGACCTGCCCCTTGGGCAGGTTGACCTTGACCATGAAATGGCCGGGGAAACCCACACCGCGCGCCGCCAAACCCATGCCCTGGGCGAGTTCGAGCCACAACACGGCCAGCGAGATCGGTATCGCGCAGCGGGTCTTCAGCACCACGCTGACGTAGCTGTTGTCCGGGTCGTAGTAGTTGTTGACGTTGCCGCGAAAACTGAGGTCGCGGAAGAAGAACTGGTTCACCGCGCGCAGCTTCTGCAGCGGCATTGCGTCGGCCGGCACGCGGCGCTTGAGCCGCGCCAGCAGCTGGTCGACCTCGCCCAGCACCTGCTGCACGTCGAGATCGGGGTATTCGTCCTGCCCGATGCTGATGGCAGCCTCGAGCAGCGGGAATTCTTCGTCGCTCTGCACCAGCGAGGCGAAGTACTCCAGCGGACTGGGAACTGCGTAGTTCAACTGCATGCGCTTGTCGTCCTTCTCAGAATTGGAATTCACCCGCCCGGTTGCCATTCTGACCATGAACGGCCGTCATGCCAATATGCAGCCAGGCACCGGCCCATCCCCGCCCACGGTCTTCAGCGCCGCAGCAACTGGCGCAGCTGCAGGCCAGCCGCCCACAGGACGCCGAAATACAGCACGGCCGACCCTACCAGGACCATTCCCAGCACACCGATGCGGCGCAGGTCCGAAACCGCCGGGCCGACCCAGGACAGGCTGTTGGCGGCCCACATCAGGAACACCGCCAACAGCGCCGTGCTGGCCAGCACCTGCAGCGCAAACATGCCCCACCCCGGCCGGGGTATGTAGGACTTGCGACGGATCAACCCCGCCAGCAGCAGCAGCGCGTTGATCATCGCGCCGACGCTGATCGCCAGCGTCAGGCCGGCGTGGGCGAACAGCGGCACGAAGACCAGGTTGAGCAACTGGGTCACCACCAGCACGAACATGGCGATGCGCACCGGCGTGCGGATGTCCTGGCTGGCATAGAAGCCCGGCGCCAGCACCTTGATCGCCACGATGCCCAGCAGGCCCGCGCCATAGCCCATCAGGGCGGCCGTGGTCTGCTGCACATCGCGCACGGTGAACGCGCCGCGGTGGTACAGCGTGGCCACCAGCGGCTGGGCGAACACCAGCAGCGCCACCGTGCAAGGCACCGCCAGCAGCACCACCAGGCGCAGGCCCCAGTCGAGCATGGCGGAGTATTTCTCCGGGTCGTTGGCCCCTTTCGCGGCAACCAGCTGCGGTGTCAGCACCACGCCCAGCGCCACGCCGAGCATCGCGGTGGGGAACTCCATCAGCCGTTCTGCGTACCCCATCCAGCTCACGCTGCCGGGCGCCAGGTGCGACGCGATCTGCAGGTTGATGATCGCCGACAGGTGCGCCACGCCCACCCCCAGCAG
>JANMZX010000264.1:0-2677 GCA_031383745.1 Rhodoferax sp.
CGAGCTTGTTCCGCGGCCGGTGGGCTAAAGATCCCGTTGAACTGAACCGCCGCTGAAGCGCTGGCACGCTATGGGGATTGAATCAGCGCAGACTCACCGGAGTGCTGGGCGCGGCTACGAGCGTCCGGAGTGCGCTGTGGCCGGCATTGGACAGTCTTGAGTTTGCCCCGAAGAACCCGGGGCTGCGCAACGTGTATTGGCGGTGTCGAGTGCCCACAGGCAGATGGGCCCGCGGGCACGCAAAGGCGTATCCCTCGCTTCGCGAAACGATTCGAGCAGCGATCGAAATGACGGTCAGCAAGGCGTTCATGAGGCAACGGCCGGCGGGCCACGAGCAAAGGATCCGGCCAGGAGAGATTCGATGAGCACCATGTGGCCACGCCCGCAGTTCGGGCAGTCGCGCAGCGACACGCCGGTGAGGCGTTCATACCGGTCCTGGTACTGCAGTTGTGGGTCGGGTGCCCCTATGACCGGAACTGGCGCCCCCAGCAATTGGCGACAGTGCTCCAGTTTGGCCTCGCGATAGCGATTAGCAAGGAAACCGTAGTGGCGGATGCGCTGGAACCCCGTGGGCAGAACATGCAGCAGGAAGCGACGCACGAACTCCTGGGCATCCAGGCGCATGGTCTTGATGTGCGATTCATGGCGGTAGTCCTTCCAGTTGAAGGAGACTTGACCATCGGCGAACTCGACCAGACGGTTGTTGGAGATCGCCACGCGATGGGTGTATCGCCCCAGATACTGCAGGACCTGCTCTGGACCACCGAAAGGCTTCTTGGCGTAGACCACCCACTCGGCGTGCGCTGCCGGGGCCAGGTATTTTGCGAAGGCAACCCGACTGTGCAACGCTTCGAGGCTGTTGCAGAAGTTCAGCTTGTTGTCGTCGAAGGCCTGCTGCACCTGTCCCAGGAACAGGCGACGAAACAGCCTTGAGAGCACTTTCACCGGCAGGAAGAAGCCCGGGCGGCAAGCAATCCAGCGTTTGCCGTCCGGCGATATCCCTCCACCCGGCACCACGCAGTGCAAATGCGGGTGATGCATCAGGTTCTGCCCCCAGGTGTGCAGGATGGCGATGAAGCCGATCTCCACTCCCAGGTGTTTGGGGTCGCCGGCGATGGTACGCAACGTCTCGGATGCGGCGTGAAACAAGATGTCGTAGACCACCGCCTTGTTCTGGTACGCGATAGCGGCGACCTCCTGGGGCACGGTGAAGACCACGTGGAAATACTCGACCGGCAGCAGTTCGGCCTGCCGGTCCTCCAGCCACTGCGCGCGCACGAGGGACTGGCACTTTGGGCAATGGCGGTTGCGGCAACTGTTGAAAGAGATGCGTTGGTGGCCGCAGTCATCGCACTGTTCAACGTGGCCGCCAAGGGCCGCGGTGCGGCAGCGCTCGATGTCGCGCATGACGCGGCGCTGCCCGGAGCTGAGCGCAGCCGCGTTTTCGTCCCGGTAGGCAGGGCCGATCTGGCGAAGAATGTCCGCCACCTCGAGCCCGTGGGCTCGCGATGCCATCGTCAGAAGACGACTGGCGGGCTCGGTTGGGGCGGCGGTGGCTCAATTCGAGGCAACAGATCCAAGGGGCTGATCGTCGCGCACACGGTGGAGGTGGCGATCTTCAGATAGCGTGAGGTCGTGGCCAGGCTGCGGTGTCCCAGCAGCAGTTGGATGCGGCGCACGTCGGTGCCCGACTCCAGCAAGTGGGTGGCGAAGGCGTGTCGCATCGAGTGTGGGGTGATTGGCTTGGCGATGCCGCAGGCACGATGTGCCTTCTGGCACGCCAACCCGACCGCATCGCGCGTGATTGGCCGACCGGGAATCTCGCCCGGGAACAGCCAGGTCTTCGGGCGAACGGCCTTCCAGTAAACGCGCAATTCATCGAGCAGCCGGGGCGAGAGCATTACGTAGCGGTCCTTTCGATTCTTGCCTTGGTCAACCCGCAGCACCATGCGTTGGCTGTCAATGTCGGTGACTCGGAGGTGTGTCGCTTCGGACACGCGCAAGCCGGCCGCATACGCGGTCGTCAAGATCGTGCGGTGCTTGAGGCTGTCGACCGATTCAAGGAAGTGCATGACCTCTCCAGCGCTGAGCACCACCGGCAGCTTGAACGGCTTCTTGGGCATGGGAATGTCGTCTGGCGCCCAAGTCTGCTTGAGTGTCACCTTGTAGAGAAAGCGCAGGGCGGACGTCGCAATGCCAACGCTGCTGGCCTCGAGCTTCCTGACCTGAACGAGATGGATCTGGTAGGCGCGAACCTCCTGGGGGCCGAGTTTGTCGGGCGATCGGTCAAAGAATTTCGCGTAGGCGCTGACCTGTTGCAGGTACGACAGTTGTGTGTTTTCGGCGAAGTTGCGGATGCTCATGTCTTCGAGCATGCGTTGGCGTAGCGTTGTCATGGCGATTCTCCTGTAGGGAACATGGGATGAAGTGCTGCGAGCAGCAACTCCATCGTTCCGAAACGGGAGCGAAATGCAAATACACGCCGCCAACGCCGAATTGCCGTGGCGCGCCAACTATCGCGTCAGCGGTTTAGTTCAAGCAGCGTTATGCAAAGATCCCAGTTATGAGAAGTTTGCCATTGGCAGGCGCGCAAGGTGCCTCGTACAGAGTGGTTTGATGTGTTGAGGCCCTTCTCATAATCACAACTTCTTCAGGAAGTCCAGCAGCGAGTCCGAGG
>JANMZX010000238.1:0-1622 GCA_031383745.1 Rhodoferax sp.
GTCGAGTTGCTGGTCACGGCCGTCATCGGTGCGCAGTTCGGCTTTGAGGCGTCCTCGTTCTTCGTCGACGAAGGCAACCAGCCGCGCATCGGCCAGGCCTTCATCGTGGTCGATCCGGGCGCGCTGGCCGGCGCTGAGCGCTACTTCGACCGGATGGAAACCCTGGTTGTCGAGATGCTGGTGGACGACGGCGTGCGGATTGCCGGCGCCCGCCGCCTGGCGCTGGAGCGCACGGCGCAACAGGCCGGCATCACCATTCCAGACGCGCTGCGGGCGCAACTCGACACCCTAGCCGGCTGAACGCCGGCATTCCACAGGAGCCCTCCCATGCAAAGACGCCACCTCATCGCAGGCGCCGCCGGCGCCACGCTTCTCGCCCTGCCGGGGCTGGCACCGGCACAGGACTTCCCGCGCGCAGGCATGTCGGTGAAGTACGTGGTGCCGTTTCCCCCCGGCGGCTTGACCGACGTGATGGCGCGCAACGTGGCCCAGAAACTCTCCGAGGTGCTCAAGGTGCCGGTGCTGGTGGAGAACAAGGCCGGAGGCAACGCGCAGATCGGCGCGGACCAGGTGGCCAAAGCCGCGCCCGATGGCAGCAGCCTGCTGGCGATCACGCTGACACATGCAGCCAACGTCTCGCTGTTTCCGGACGCGCCCTACAGCCTGACGCGCGACCTGCGTCCGGTGGCGCTGCTGGTGGGCTCGCCGATGCTGGTGGTGGTGCCCGCCGCGAGCCCGATCACCGACTTCCGGGACCTGATGCGGGTGGCCAGGACACGCACCCTCAACGCCGGCTCCAGTGGCAATGGCACACCACCGCACCTGACCATGGCGCTGTTCAACGACACCAACCAGTCGGCCATGACCCACGTGCCCTACCGCGGGGGCGCACCTTCGATGACCGACCTGATCGGCAGCCAGCTCGACGTGATCTTCTCCAACTTCCCGGAATCGGTCGCGCATGTGAAGGCGGGCAAGCTCCGGGCACTGGCGCTGTGCAGCCCAGCCCGCCATGCCGCAGTTCCGGACGTTCCCACCACGATCGAAGCCGGTATGCCCGCGTTGCAGGTCGAGAACTGGACCGCCGTGATGGCGCCGGCGAGGACGCCCGACGCGATCGTCGAGCGGTATTCGCGCGAAATCCTCAGGATCATGGCCGCGCCCGACATGGCGGAGCGCGCGACCCAGCAGGGCTTTCGCATCAACGCCAGGGGTGCCGACGAGTTTGCGCAATTCCTCAAGGGCGAGATCGAGTTGTGGGGCCGCATCATCAAGGCGGCGAAGATCACCGCCGGCTGAGCCGGCCCAGGCTCGAATGCCGGGCCACGATTCCCAGGCCCACCACACGGTACCGGCATGACGGGGTACGGCCGACGCGCAAGGCTGGGCTCTGGCTTGACTCGCGGTCGCGAATCAGGGGCTGCGGGCCGGGTTTGGCGAGTCGAGATGACCGAGCAGTTGCCGCCGCTCGTGTCCCCCGGCCCGCGGCCTCCTCCTGTACCTCGCCGCGACAACCGCTCGGTCCACTCGGCGGCTGGCGTGTTTGGTGCACCGAACTTCCACACTTTTGAAGGATCAGGTCGGCGGTGCGATCGGCGCAGCGGCATAACGGACGGAGGCCG
>JANMZX010000733.1:0-2691 GCA_031383745.1 Rhodoferax sp.
GACTGGGTGGGCACCAGCATGGGTGGCCTGATCGGCATCGTGATGTGTGGACAACCTGGCTTGCCGCTGCCGGTTGCGGTGCGCCGGCTGGTGCTGAATGATGTTGGTCCTGCCATCCAGTGGGCAGTGATCGAGCGCATCAAGTCGTACCTGGGCCAGACCGGTCGTTTTGCCACGCTTGAAGAGGCCGCTGCCGCGATGCTCAACGTCTCGGCAGGTTTTGGTCCGCACACACCGGCGCAGTGGCTCGCGTTATCGCGCCCCATGGTGCGGCTGCTGGACGGCGGTGACGGTGCCATGACGCTGCATTACGACCCGGCCATTGCCGTGCCGGTGCGCGCCACGACGCAGGAGGCGGCAGCCCAGGGCGAAACGATGTTGTGGCAGCTGTATGACAACATCAAAGCCCGCACCCTGTTGATTCGGGGTGCCGATTCCGACATGCTGGCGCCCGCCACGGCGGCGCAGATGGGCAGGCGCGGGCCACACGCCAGCGTGGTGGAGTTCACAGGGGTGGGCCACGCCCCGACCCTGGTCGCCGATGACCAGGTCGATTGTGTGGCGCGTTTCCTGCTGGATTGACGGTGGCGCATTTGCCCGAGGCCACATGAAGAGCCATTCCGCCGAACACGCGCCGCAGACCCTGTCGCGCCTGGCGCATGCCACGGCGGCGAACACCGAGGGCGGGTTGGATGTGTTGGCGCGGGCGCGCGGTTTTGCCGCGCCGCTGATTGCCGCCGAGACCCTGGATACGGGCGAAAACACGCTGGCGCATGCCGATGCCGTGGCGGTGGTGCTGAAATCCATCGGCGGCTCGGACCAGATGCAGGCTGCCAGTTACCTGGTGTATGCCTGTGAACACCTGAACAAACCGCTGGACGTGATCACCAAGGGTTTTGGCGCCAGCCTGGCGGCCTTGGCGATGGAGACCACCAAACTGGTGCGGGTGCAGCGCCAGGCCCGTGCCAGCCAGCAGTTGTCGGCGCTGGCGACGCCGATGGCGCAAAGTGCCGCCGCGCAGACTGAAAACATCCGCAAGATGCTGCTGGCGTTCTCGCGTGACCTGCGCGTGGTGATGCTGCGCCTTGCCTCCAGGCTGCAAACCCTGCGCCATTACGCAGCCACCAAGCTGCCGGTACCGCCCAGTCTGGCGCGTGAATCGCTGCAGGTGTTTGCGCCGCTGGCCAACCGCCTGGGCATCTGGGAGATCAAGTGGGAGCTGGAGGATCTTGCGTTCCGCTTCCTCGAGCCCGACACCTACCGCGAGGTGGCGCGCCTGCTGGAGCACAAGCGCGGTGAACGCGAGAGCGGCGTGGAGCAACTGCGCGCCGCGATGGAGGCCGGCCTGCGCAGAGAGGGCATCGCCGCGACGGTGCAGGGCCGGCCCAAGCACATCTACAGCATCGTCAAGAAGATGCGCGGCAAGTCGCTCGGGTTCTCCCAGCTCTACGACATCCGCGCGCTGCGCGTCATTGTGGGCTCGGTGGCCGACTGCTACCAGGCGCTGAGCTACGTGCACAGCCGGTTCACCCCGGTCACCGAAGAGTTCGACGACTACGTGGCCAAACCCAAGGCCAATGGTTACCAGTCGCTGCACACCATCGTGCGCGATACGCAGCAGCAGCCGATCGAGGTGCAGATCCGCACCCAGGCCATGCACGACCATGCGGAACACGGCGTCGCGGCGCACTGGGCCTACAAGGAGGCTGGCACCAAGGGGTATGCCGGCGTGTCGGCCAGCGGGCAGTACGACGCCAAGATCGCCGTGCTGCGCCAGCTGCTGGCCTGGGAGCGCGACCTGTCGGGCGAGCAGGGCGCCGGTTTCTTCGACGACCGCATCTACGTGCTGACGCCCGACGCCGCCATCATCGAACTGCCCCAGGGCGCGACCGCGGTCGACTTCGCCTACAGCGTGCATACCAACCTGGGGCACCGCTGCCGCGGTGCGCGGGTGGACGGCATGATGGTGCCGCTCAACACGCCGCTCAAGAACGGCCAGACGGTGGAAGTGACCACCGTGAAGGAGGGCGGGCCGTCGCGCGACTGGCTCAATGCGGAGCTGGGGTTCCTGGCCAGCCACCGGGCGCGGGCCAAGGTGCGCGCCTGGTTCAACGCGCGGGCCACCCACGAAACCGTCGCGCGCGGTCGCGAGGCCGTCGAAAAGCTGCTGCAGCGCGAAGGCAAGACGGCTGTCAACCTGGTCGACCTGGCGGCGCGCCTGGGTTTCGATTCCGCCGATGCGCTGTTCGAGGTGGTGGGCAAGGACGAGTTCTCGTTGCGCATCATCGAACTGCTGCTGCGGCCGGCCGAGCCGGTGGCGCCACAGGCCGACGCGCCGCTGATCAGGAAGCCGAGCCAGGCGGGCAAGGCGTCGGGCGGTGGGGTGCTGGTGGTGGGAGTCGGCTCGCTGATGACGCAGCTGGCCAAATGCTGCAAACCCGCGCCGCCCGATGCGATCACCGGTTTCGTGACGCGCGGCAAGGGCGTGAGTGTGCACCGCGCCGACTGCTCCAACCTGCGCGAGATGGTCGCGCGCAACGGTGACCGCGTGATCGACGTGGACTGGGGCGAAGCCAAGGCCTCCGACACCGCGGTCTACCCGGTGGACGTGGCCATCGAAGCGGCCGACCGCCAGGGCCTGCTGCGCGACATCTCCGAGGTGTTCACCAAGGACAAGATGAACGTGATCGG
>JANMZX010000012.1:0-6931 GCA_031383745.1 Rhodoferax sp.
TCGATCACGGCCGGACCGTAGGCGGCCACCTTGCTCCCGTGGCCGCCGCCCACGACGAACAGGTCGGGACGCACGCGCCCGCCCACGACGCCGATCAGCGCGGCGGCCAGCACGATCAGCGGAAACGGCAGATGCAGCGCGAAGATCGCCACGAATGCCGCCACGGCGATGCCCCACATCCAGGCGTTGCGCAGGGCCCGGCTGCCGATGCGGTGCGCGGCGTGCAGCACCAGCGCCGTCACGGCCGGCTTGATGCCGTAGAAGATACCGGCCACCAGCGGCAGTTGCCCGAACGCCATGTAGATCCAGGCCAGCGCGACCAGGATGAACAGCGAGGGCAGCACGAACAGCCCGCCAGCCACGATGCCACCCCAGCTGCGGTGCATCAGCCAGCCGATGTAGGTGGCGAGTTGCTGCGCCTCCGGCCCGGGCAGCACCATGCAGTAGTTCAGCGCATGCAGGAAGCGCTTTTCGCTGATCCAGCGCTTTTGCTCGACCAGCTCGGTGTGCATGATCGCGATCTGGCCGGCCGGGCCGCCGAAACTGATGAAGCCCAGGCGCAGCCAGAAGCGGAACGCTTCGGCGAACGACACCGGTGCGGGCCGCTGGGAGAGTGATGCAAGAGGGGTGCTCATCGGGGCGTTCCTGGGGTGGTAGTTGCCGGCAAGGCATACAGGGCGTCGAAGATCGCACCGGCCGCCTCGGCCAGCCGGTCGTCATCGGTGTGGAGCTCACGCAGGCCGGCGAGCACGGCTTCCAGCCCGGCTGCCTGCGCCACCGGAATGCCGCCCGCGTCCAGAAAATGCACCGCGGCGGCGATCGGCTGCAGGGCCGGGTCGGCGCCGAGCCCGAAGCTGGCGACCAACACCTCGAAGGTCACCCGGTGGCCCACATGCGTGAAACGTGCGCCGTCGAAGTCGAATCCGATCGCGCCGCGCGGCAATTGCAGGCCGTCATCGAGCCAGGCGAAACGCGCCCGCGGGTCGATGAATCGCCGTATCAGCCAGGCGCTGGCGAGCCGGTCGACCCAGGGACGGGCCCGTGTGGCCCAGCATTTGCCCTGGAAGCTGGTGCGCTTGAGCGCGGGTAGTGCGCCGGCCACAGCCTGCGGCTCGCCGCGCGAGAAGCGCTGGTCCACGGCATGCTGCAGCTGCGCCAGTTCCGCCTGTGCGTGCGCGCTGGCCGTGCCTGGGTAGTAGTCGATGCGCTGCAGCGCCGCCAATGCATCCGCCACCTGGCGCGCGCGCCGGCGCGCCGCGGTTTCGCGCAATTGGGGCAGCTCGGCCAGCGACGACCGCGCGCCTTCCTGCCACGTGGCGAAGGCTGCACTGCGGTCGAATTGCGCCACCAGCTCCGCCTCCTGGGCGGCGTCGCGCGGCGCCAACGCCAGCACCGAAGCCGCGCCGCCATGTTGGCGCACCTCCTGCGCCAGCGCGTCGAGCTCCTGCGCGTGCGCGAGCGGCAACACGTAGGCGCCATCGCGCAGTGCCGCGCACCCCAGCGCCTTGAGTGCGCGCCAGACCCTCAGACGCACGGCGCTGGGCTGGGTGGGCAGCGTGGCAATCAGAATGGCGAACATGGCAGCGACTTATGAATCATTTATTTCAATCAATGAATCAACTATTACACAAATACGCTGCGATTGCAATCTGCTTGCCGCCAGGAGGCGGCTTGGCGGCGCGGTATTCACACGCGGCTGAAATATTCTTCATGCCATGGCGCGCGCCATGGGCTACAGTGGCCGCCATACCCCGACCCGGCTTCCGGACACGCCCCATGAACGCTCCTGCCACGCCCTCGCATGCCGACCAGCTTGCACGTACCGCCCGCCAGGCCGAGGTGGTGCAGGCGCTGCAGGCGGTACTGCCGCCACACGCCCTGCTGTGGAACCGTGAAGACACCACGCCCTATGAATGCGACGGGCTGACGGCCTACCGCCAGCGACCACTGGTGGTGGCGCTGCCAGAGACCGAAGCCCAGGTGCGCGCCGTGTTGCAGACCTGCGATCGCCTGCAGGTGCCGGTGGTGGCCCGTGGCGCAGGCACCGGCCTGTCCGGTGGCGCCATGCCACACGCGCTCGGTGTGACGCTGAGCCTGGCCAAGTTCAACAAGATCCTGCGCGTGGACGCCGCCAGCCGCACGGCAGTGGTGCAGTGTGGCGTGCGCAACCTGGCCATCAGCGAAGCGGCCGCTCCGCTGGGCCTGTACTACGCGCCGGACCCGTCGAGCCAGATCGCCTGCACCATCGGCGGCAATGTGGCCGAGAACTCCGGCGGCGTGCATTGCCTGAAGTACGGCCTGACACTGCACAACGTGCTGAAGGTGCGGGGCTTCACCGTGCGCGGCGAACCAGTGGAGTTCGGCTCGGCTGCGCTGGACAGCCCCGGCCTGGACCTGCTGCCGGTGATCGTCGGGTCCGAGGGCATGCTGGCGGTGACGATCGAGGTCACGGTCAAGCTGGTTCCCAAGCCGCAGCTGGCGCGCTGCATCATGGCCAGCTTCGACGACATCCGCAAGGCCGGTGACGCGGTGGCTGCGGTGATCGCGGCCGGCATCATCCCGGCCGGGCTGGAGATGATGGACAAACCCATGACCGCCGCCGTGGAAGACTACGTGCACGCCGGTTACGACCTCAGCGCCGAGGCCATCCTGTTGTGCGAGAGCGATGGCACGCCGGAAGAGGTGGAGGAAGAGATCGACCGCATGCGCGCGGTGCTGACCGCCCACGGCGCGACGGCCACCGCCGTCAGCCGCGACGAGGCCGAGCGGCTGCGCTTCTGGAGCGGGCGCAAGAACGCCTTTCCGGCCAGCGGGCGCATCAGCCCGGACTACATGTGCATGGACTCCACCATCCCGCGCAAGCGCCTGGCCGACATCCTGCTGGCGATCCAGCAGATGGAGAAGAAATACCAATTGCGCTGCGCCAACGTGTTCCATGCCGGCGACGGCAACCTGCACCCGCTGATCCTGTTCGATGCCAACGACGCCGACCAGTTGCGCCGCTGCGAACTCTTCGGCGCCGAGATCCTGGAAACCAGCGTGGCCATGGGCGGCACCGTCACCGGCGAACACGGTGTCGGAGTGGAGAAACTCAACTCGATGTGTGTGCAGTTCAGCGCCGAGGAAAACGCGCAGATGCTGGGCTTGAAGCAGGCCTTCGACCCGTCGGGGCTGCTCAACCCCGGCAAGGTGATCCCCACCCTGGTGCGCTGCGCCGAGTATGGGCGCGAACTGGTGCGCGGCGGGCGACCGTCCAACCCAGCCTTCGCCGACCTGCCGCGGTTCTGAGCTGAGCCACAGATGCCGGCCGGCCATCGGCGGGCTGGAGAATAGCCCCAATAACGGGTCTTTTTTCACGTTCCCGATATTGTTTTTCCGGTATGGTCAGGCCACGATGAATGCCCCGAATCCCGACCCCGGCGCCGCCGCCTATCCCTCGGCCAAGCGGCTGGCCTGCCCGAAATGCGGCGGCGACCTGTCACGCATTCCCCGGCGCATCGTGGACCGCCTCCTCAGTGTGTTCCGGCCGGTACAGCGCTACCGCTGCCGCAATTTCGCATGCCAGTGGATCGGCAACATTCCCAGCGGCTCCAGGACGGTCGATCCGACCGACCGCACGCCGCTCTGATTCAGCGCGACAGCGCTCGTGTGGCGGCTTCGCAGGCACCGTCGCCACCGTGGTGGCAGATCCAGCGCCAGTGCTCCGCGGGCGTAACCGGCGGCGCTGGCGCGAGGACGCGCCGGACACCGCGCAGCGCCGCGTCGACCCGGCCCGCAGCATCTCCAGGCAGCACCGAAAACGGCAGCGACTGCGCCAGCAGCACGGCGCGCAGATGTGTATCCACCCGCTCCCGCGCTGCCGGGCCATCGCGCTGGAAACCATCGGCCACCCACGGGACATCCAGCCCGGTGAGCAGATGCAGGCGGCAAGCCCGCTGCGACAACCAGGCATCTGCATACAGGCCAGGGTCGCCAAAGCACAGTTCGCTGTAGATGGCGCTCATCAGGGCGGTCGTATCGGCCACCACGACCGCATGGCGCTGGCCGGCACGCCAGATCCGGGCGGATTGCTCGCGCGCGATATCGCGCTGCTCGTCGGCATGCGGCGTACGTCCATGCGCAGCACAGAATTCACGCAGGTATTCGGGCACCAAGGTCGCATCGATGCCGGCATGCACCAGCGCCGCGACCAGTGCCGCCGCCATCGTACTCTTGCCGGTGCACTCGGCACCCAGGATGGCAATGACGACCGGTTCTTGCATGTGCCACAGTGTCTTGCAAGCGCCCCGGCGGCGTCAACCGACGGTTGTCCGCGCGTGGCGCTGGCCAAAGGAATGCAAAACGCCGGCCGGTGATGAACCGGCCGGCGCGGGATTCGGCGAACCGGACCTTACGGCTTCTTGGTGACTTCGTGGCCGATGACGCCACCCACGGCCGCACCCACACCGGTGCAGGCGAGACCGCCGCACAGCACATTGCCGGCCACCCCGCCGATCACGGCGCCGGCGGCAGTGCCCTTTTCCTGGTGCGTCATGCCGGAGCAGCCGCCCAGCACGACGACGGAAGCCAGCAACAGCGCCGAACCGCCAACAGAGATGTTTTTCAGAACTTGTTTCATGATGATTTCCTTGTTCAGTCTATGGATAAACCGATCCGCCGCTCAGGCGTGATCCTTGGGCTTGGCAAACCAGGCATCTGTCGCCTTGGCCTGCCATGCGCTCACCTGCTTTTCGGCATCTTCCTTGGCTACGCCGTAGCGCTCCTGGATCTTTCCGGCAAGCTGGTCACGGTGGCCTGCGACAACGTCCATGTCGTCGTCGGTCAGCTTGCCCCACTGCACTTTCGCCTGTCCGGCAACCTGTTTCCAGTTGCCCTTGATGCGGTCCCAGTTCATAGGCTCTCCCTCGATGTGTGACAAAAATTGTGATCGGCACCGGACGGTGCCGGTGATTACGGTCGAACGGCGATCTCGTTCTTGACCATCTTCACGCCGTTCACGCCACGGGCGATGTTCTCGGCCGTCATGCGTTCATTGCCGCTCTTGGCAAAACCCGACAGCATCACGGTGCCGTTGAGCGTCTCGACGCTGATCGAGGCGGCATCGACCGACTTGTTCTCGATGAAGCGCGACTTGATGAGCGTGGTGATGCCGGTGTCGTCCACATAGGCACCCACGGTCTCCTGGCCCCGGGTGACGGCGCAGCCAGTGGCGGTGAGCAGGACAGCTGCGGTGATGGCGGCGGCGAGGGTGTTGCGAATGATCATGGTGAATCTCCAGTTGAAGTTGATATTGGCCAATAGCGGCCAGGCAGTGAAATGAAAGCCCCACCACCCCAGGGCATGCAGGATGGCGGCGGCGTCAGTCCGCCAGCCAGTCCCTGAGTTCCTCGGCATGCTGCTGTTCGTCGCTCAGGATGTCTTCCAGCAATCGGCGGGTGGTCGGGTCCTTGTCGCCAACCAGGTTGATCATCTGGCCGTAGGCCTCGATGGCAACCCGTTCGGCGACCAGATTGGCCCGGATCATGGCCTTGAGATCGGCCGACTCGTCGTAGGCGGCGTGGCTGCGCTTGGTCAGGGAGTCCGGCGAAAAGTCCGGGTCGCCGCCCAGCTGCACGATGCGTTGCGCGATGCGGTCCGCATGCGCAGACTCTTCATTCGCATGCACCAGGAATTCGTCGGCGATCTTGGGCGATGCCAGACCCTGGGCCGTGAAATGGTGGCGCTTGTAGCGCAGCACACAGACCAGTTCGGTCGCCAGCGAGTCGTTCAGCAGGGCGATGATGCCGGCGCGCCAGGGGCCGAAACTCGGCGTGACCGCGCCCTGGTCGAGGCTGTGACGGGCTGCGTCGATGGCCGTCATGTCGAGCGCCATCTGATGGTGCTCGCTCACCGGCAGGTGCTTGACGTTGGTGGGTTCTGTCTTGGTGGCCATGCGGGCTCCCGGTTGATCGCCAGGGCCCGATGCAAGGTGTGCCGGGCCGATGCGCCAACTTTAGGACCCCTCCCCTGCAGCGACCATCGGCATCCTCCACCTGCCGGTGTAGGACAGCGCCGCGTCCGCTAGGCCACTGCGCCAAACAGCGCACCTGCGCCGGCAGTGATGCCCATCGCCAGCGCACCCCAGAACGTGACCCGCGCCGCCCCCAGGGCCACAGGGGCACCTCCAGCGCGCGCGGCCATGCTCCCCAGCGCCGCAAGAAACGCCAGCGCGGCGCCCGCGACCCAGGGCATCAATTGCGCTGGCGGGGCCAGTGCGACGACGGCCAGTGGCAGCGCCGCCCCGGTCGCGAAACTGGCCGCCGACGCCCAGGCAGCCTGCCACGGCCGGGCACCGAGCACATCGGACATGCCGAGTTCGTCCCGCGCATGGGCGCCCAGTGCATCGTGCAGCATGAGTTGCCGGGCCACCTGCTGCGACAGTTCCGGGTCGAGCCCGCGCTGCACGTAGATGCCGGCGAGTTCGCGTTGCTCGGCCACCGGGTCGGTCTGCAACTCGATGCGTTCGCGCGAAAGATCGGCTGTCTCGGTGTCGGCCTGCGAATGGACCGACACATATTCGCCGGCGGCCATCGACATCGCCCCGGCCACCAGCCCCGCCACACCGGTCACCAGGATATTCCCGTGGCTGGCGCTGGCAGCAGCCACGCCCACCACCAGGCTGGCAGTGGACACGATGCCGTCATTGGCACCCAGCACGGCCGCCCGCAACCAGCCGATGCGGTCGGTGCGGTGCCGCTCCCGGTGAAAACGTGCGATGGTCATGGATGCTGCCCTGGTTGATGAAAGATCGATTGCACACCGGGCGCCTGAACACCCATGTGCGTCAGCGCACAGATGGATTCGGCGCAAGCCCCTACAACCGCAGCATGTTAGACACACTGAACCCATTGCGCTCCCCCTGGGCTCCTCGATGGGGGCAGGTCGCCGATCC
>JANMZX010000255.1:0-2378 GCA_031383745.1 Rhodoferax sp.
CACTCATGGCAAACCCTGTGGACAGGTCGCGTACCGGACGCTAGGCTGTCGGGCTGGTTGCACGTGCCGATGATGGAACGTGCGGTACCCTCAACCTGTCACCCGCAAAGGCGAAACCCATGGCGAAGTCCAAGATGTTGCTCGACTACCTCTACGAACATGAGTCCGCGCGGCCGGATCAGGTCTACCTGACCCAGCCGACCGGTGGCGCGGCGGTGACCGACTACACCTGGAAGCAGACGATGGACCAGGCCCGGCGCATGGCCACGCACCTGAAGGGCCTGGGTTTCGAGCCCGGCGCCCGGGTCGCCATCCTGTCCAAGAACTGCGCGCATTTCTTCATGGCCGAGATCGCCATCTGGATGGCCGGCTACACCACGGTGGCGATCTTTCCCACCGAAGGCCCGGACACGGTGAAGTTCGTGCTGGAGCACAGCGGCGCGAGCCTGCTGTTCGTAGGCAAGCTCGACACCTGGAACAAGCAGGAGCCCGGCGTGCCCGCAGACATGCCGCGGATTGCCTTTCCGCTGGCGCCAAAGAACAGCTTCGAGTCCTGGGATGCGATCTGCGCACGCACCCAGCCGATGGCCGGCAAGCCGCAGCGCGCGGGCACCGACCTGGCGATGCTGATCTACACCTCGGGCTCTACCGGCCAGCCCAAGGGGGCGATGCACAGTTTCGAGCGCATCTCCAGGGTTGGCGAGGGCATCACCAAGCGCATGTACGAGGTGCTGGGCCAGGGCAGCGCCAACCGCGTGCTGTCCTACCTGCCGCTGGCGCATGTGTTCGAGCGCGCCTTCATCGAGTGTTATTCGTATGTGGACGGCAACACGCATGTATTCTTTGCCGAGACGCTCGAGACCTTCGTCAAGGACCTGAACCGTGCGCGACCCACGCTGTTCATCTCGGTGCCCCGGCTCTGGCTCAAGTTCCAGCAGGGGGTGTCGGCCAAGATGCCGCCGGCCAAGCTGAACCTGCTGCTGTCGATCCCGATCCTGAACAAGATCATCGCCAGGAAGGTGCTCACGGGTCTGGGGCTGGATCAGGTCAAGCTGGCGGGCAGTGGCTCCGCGCCGCTGCCGCCGTCCCTGATCGACTGGTACCGCAGGCTCGGGTTGCCGCTCATCGAGGGGTACGCGATGACCGAGGATTTCGCCTATTCCCACACCATGACCGAGACCCACAAGGAGGTCGGTTATGTCGGCGTTCCGTACGAAGGTGTCGAGGTGCGCATCAGCGACGAGGGCGAGATCCAGATCAAGTCGCCCGGGCAACTCGTGGGCTACTACAAGCGGCCCGATCTGGATGCCGAGGTGTTCACCGCGGACGGCTTCTTCCGCACCGGCGACCAGGGCGAGCGGCGCCCCGACGGGCAACTCAAGATCACCGGCCGCCTCAAGGAGCTGTTCAAGACCGCCAAGGGCAAATACGTGGCCCCGGCGCCGATCGAGAACAAGCTCAACGCGCATTCGATGATCGAATCCAGCATGGTTTCGGGGGTGGGACAGGCCGCGTCCTATGCGCTGGTGGTGCTGGCCGAAGACCTGCGCCCCAAGCTCGGCGATGCAGCGGTGCGCGCGGAAGTCGAGGCCGAGATGGCGGCGCTGCTCAAGGAGACCAACAGCGGCCTGGCCGACTACGAGCAGATGAAGATGCTGGTCATTGCCAAGGAGCCGTGGTCGATCGAGAACGGCTGCCTCACACCCACCATGAAGATCAAGCGCAGCCGGATCGAGGCTGCTGTGGCCGGACAGGTCGACCGCTGGTTCGAGGGTCAGAGCAAGGTGTTGTGGGCCTGACCGGCGCCGGCCGGATACCCGTTCGAATTTGACTACAAGGATTCGAACGGCGGTTTTCGGCCCTTTGCAGTCGTTCACGGAGTAGCTTGCGCCACTCCGCGTCCCAGGCCAGCGCGCCGGGCGTCCGCACCGTGCTGCTTGCAGTCGCGCGCAGATGCCGTTGTGGCGCACCATGAAGTTGGCGCGACCACCAGCGTTGGCACGCGTGACTCTGCAGCATGCGCGAATACTTCCAGCTGCCCGGTGCAGCCACCCGTCACGCCCGCTTGACGCATCAATACGCGATGCAAGGGAGTCCGGGCCCCGACATCCCGAAACCCACAGGCCCAGCGTCGCGGCAGGCGCAGCCCGGCGGGGGCGATTTCTGGGGCGCCGAGGAGCACAGCCCGAGGGTCGGTGCGCGAAGCGCGCTTCGTTGTCATTCTGGCCGCGGCTGTTCGAACGCAGCGCCCGCAGGGCGCGTAGTGAGTTCTGCGGCCCGACCATCGGGCGACAACGCACGTTGCGGCGAGGCTCACAATTGCGCGAAGCGCTTGTGATGCCGGAGCCAACACCACAGGGCAGTCGGCGCGTTCAGCG
>JANMZX010000092.1:0-10289 GCA_031383745.1 Rhodoferax sp.
GAAGAGGCCACGAGCGAGAACATCCTGGTCGGCCCGGCCATGGGCAGGCGGGCGACGTACCAGTTCGGCAACCAGTTGCAGGCATCCACCAAAGGCCTGGTCGACGCCGGCCTCGGCAAGGGCCTGGCGCTAGGGCGCATCGGCATCCTGCCGCCGAATGTGATCGTCGACAAGACGCCGCAGGAGATGACGATCGACGGCGTGCGTTTCGTGTTCCAGAACGTGCCGGCGTCGGAAGCACCGTCCGAACTCGCGTTCTACCTGCCGGACTTCAAGGCCTACTGCGGCGCGGAGATCTTGTCCCAGACCATGCATAACCTGTACACGCTGCGTGGCGCCAAGGTGCGCGACGCGCTGCGCTGGTCGGGCTACATCGACGACGCGCTGCAGCGCTTTGGCGGCGCCGAGGTGTTCTTCGCCAGCCACCACTGGCCGGTCTGGGGCAATACGCAGATCGTGGATTTCATGAAGCAACACCGCGACAGCTACCGCTACATCCACGACCAGACCGTGCGTTTGCTCAATGCCGGCATGAAGCCGCACGAGATCGCAGAGAACCTGAAGCTGCCCAGGTCGCTGGAATCGGCGTTCGCGGTGCGCGGGTATTACGGCACCGTGCGCCACAACGCCAAGGCGGTCTACCAGCACTACCTCGGCTGGTTCGACGGCAATCCGGCCAACCTCGACCCCCTGCCGCGTCTGGAGGCGGCCACGCGCTACGTGGCGTTGATGGGCGGGGCCGACAAGACGGTTGCCGCGGCCCAGGCGGCCTTCGCGCGCGGCGAGTTTCGCTGGGTGGCCGAGCTGCTCAACCAGGTGGTGTTCGCCCAGCCCGAACACAGCGCCGCGCGCACACTGCTGGCGCGCAGCTACGAGCAGCTCGCCTACGTCGCCGAATCGGCGATCTGGCGCAACTTCTACCTCACGGGCGCGCAGGAATTGCGCAGCGGCAAGACCGGCAACGGCCCGGACGCGGCACTGGCCGTCGGCATGCTGGGCCTGGCCCCGGTCGAACGTTACCTGGACGCCATGGCCGCCGGCCTGAACGGCCCGAAGGCCGACGGCAGTGACCTGCGCCTGAACCTGGTGTTCTCCGACATCCGTGAGTCGTATGTGTTGTGGATCGAGAACGCGGTGCTGCACCACCGCAAGGCGTCGCCGGACAAGACCGCCAACGCCACCCTGACATTGACGCAGCCGGTGTTCATCAAGATGATGACGGGCACCGCCGGCGTGAAGGACACCCTGCTTGGCGACGATCTGCAGGTCAGCGGCAGCCGGATCGACCTGGTGCGCTTCTTCAGCCTGATCGACAAGGCGCCGAGGACGTTTGCGATCGTGACGCCCTGAGCGCCCGGCCAGAGCGCTGGGCGCGACGCAGTGTGCGCCGGGCCGCGGCAAAGATAATGTGCCAACTTTGGACAATTCCATGAACGACCGCGTCCGTATCGACATTGACCCGCACGGCGTCGCCGACGTCTGCCTGGTGCGCAGCGACAAGATGAACGCGCTCGACGCCGCCATGTTCGTGGCTCTGGCAGACGCCATCCAGCGACTCCGGGACGAACCGGGCCTGCGTGTGGTCGTGCTGCATGGCGAAGGCAAGGCCTTTTGCGCGGGGCTCGACATGGGGCGGTTCGCGGCCATGGGGCAGGCCGGCGGCGAACCGCCAGGGCAGCGCCTGCTGGCACGCACCCACGGCATGTCCAACTCCTCGCAGTTCGTGGCGCAGGGGTGGCGCGAACTGCCGGTGCCGGTGATTGCGGCGGTGCATGGGGTGGCGTTCGGCGGTGGCCTGCAGGTCGCGCTGGGCGCCGACATCCGCCTGGTGACGCCGCAGACGCAGATGAGCGTGATGGAGATCAAGTGGGGCCTGGTGCCCGACATGGCCGGCCTGGTGCTGATGCGCGGCCTGCTGCGCGACGACGTGGCGCGCGAGCTCACCTACACCGGTCGCATCGTGCTGGGCGACGAAGCGGTGCAGATAGGCCTGGCCACACGCGCCTGTGCCGATCCGCTGGCCGAGGCGCGTGCGCTGGCGCAGGCTATGGCACAACGCAGCCCGAGCGCGTTGCGTGCGGCAAAGCGCCTGTTCAACCAGGCCAGCCGCAGCATCGATGCAAGCGCCGCGGCGCTGCTGCAGTCCGAGTCGGATGAACAGGCGGCTTTGATGGGCGGGCGGGACCAACTGGAGGCCGTGCGCGCCAACCTGGAGCGCCGCGCGCCGCAGTTTCAAGCGCCCGGGCAGCCAATGTCTCCCACGTGACGGGGCCAACCCGGCCCCCCGGCTAAGGTCAGCGCCTCCCCCATCGGCACACCCCAGGAAAACCGCGCCATGAAAACCAGAATCACCGAGATGTTCGGCATCCAGCACCCCATCATCCAGGGCGGCATGCATTTTGTAGGGTTCGCCGAACTCGCCGCTGCAGTGTCCAATGCCGGCGGCCTGGGCATCATCACCGGCCTGACGCAACGCACACCCGAGCTGCTGGCCAACGAGATCCGGCGCTGCCGCGAGATGACCGACAAGCCCTTCGGCGTGAACCTCACCTTCCTGCCCACCGTGTCCTCGCCCGACTATCCCGGTTACATCAAGGCGATCATCGACGGCGGCATCAAGGCGGTGGAAACCGCCGGGAACAACCCACAGAAATGGCTGCCGGCCCTGCACGAGGCAGGCATCAAGGTGATCCACAAATGCACCTCGGTGCGCCACTCGCTCAAGGCGCAGTCGATCGGTTGTGACGCGGTCAGTGTGGACGGCTTCGAATGCGGCGGCCACCCGGGCGAGGACGACGTGCCCAACTTCATCCTGCTGCCGCGCGCGGCCGACGAACTGAAGATCCCGTTTGTTGCGTCGGGCGGCATGGCCGACGGCCGCTCGCTGGTGGCGGCGCTGGCGCTGGGCGCCGAAGGCATGAACATGGGCACGCGTTTCATCGCCACCAAGGAGGCGCCGGTACATGAGAACGTCAAGCAGGCGATCGTCGCAGCCAGCGAGCTCGACACCCGGCTGGTGATGCGCTCGCTGCGCAACACCGAGCGCGTGCTGCGCAACGGCGCGGTCGACCGCCTGCTGGAGAAGGAACGCACGCTGGGCGCCAACCTCAAGTTCGAGGACATCATCACCGAAGTGGCCGGGGTCTACCCGAAGATCATGCTGGAGGGCACCATGGACGCCGGCGCCTGGTCGTGCGGCATGGTGGCCGGGCTGATCCACGACGTGCCGACCGTCAAGGAACTGATCGACCGCATCATGGCCGAGGCCGACGCGATCATCCGCCAGCGGCTGGTGGGGTTTGTGAACGGCTGACGAGGCTACGCCGGAGGGCGCCGTCAACCGGGCCGGTCGGGGTCGCCTGCACCGGCACCGCCAGCTGGTTCGCGGCGTGCCAGGGCGCCGGCATGGGTTTGCGCGCGGCGCGCCGGGAACACCAGGTTGCGCTCGACCCAGGTCCGCAACCGCAGCGCGCGCATCCGGTGCTGTTTGCCCAGGTACTCGGCCAGTGCATCGGCACGCATGAAGGTGCCGTCGGCCGTTTCCCCAGCCTTGACGCGAGCGGGCCATGCCGACGCCAGCGTCCGATCGGCGGGCGTCTCGCCGAGCACCTTGCGGACATCGGCCAGGCATACCCAGCGCCAGTGGTCATC
The DNA here is from genome assembly GCA_031383745.1 of Rhodoferax sp. GTDB lineage: Bacteria > Pseudomonadota > Gammaproteobacteria > Burkholderiales > Burkholderiaceae_C > CAISIP01. The sequence goes on from JANMZX010000092.1 coordinate 3,652, forward strand.
GTCCTCCTGCACATGGATCGTGATGCCATGAAACACGTAGTGCTGCCCGTGCACTGGCAGCCACACGCGTTCCCGCAGGCGCTGCCACACGCCGATCACCAGCGCCATCAATGGCCGGGCAATGGCATAGGCGAACAGCGGCGCGGTCCACACGACCACCAGTCTCCCGAAGTACCAGCCCACCAGTGCGTAGGCAAGCAGACACAGTGCGATCTGCACCAAAGGCATGGCGAACACGCTTTTCACGATGGCGGCGGCTGGAGTTCCGCACCATTGTGATCCGAAGTGGCGGCGACCGTCTGTGTCGATCGCCCCGGAAGCCGCTGGCCTTGACGATCGGGCCCCAGCGTTCGGCGTCACGCTTCATGTGCCCCGACAGGTCGTCCGGCGTACCGCCAGCGGGATTCATGCGCGGGGCCGGCACGCGCCCACGCACGTCCGCCATGGCCAATGCCTTGTTGTCGAACTGCCCAAGGCCAACCGCCGCGGGGGCATGCACCCCCGTTGACGCGCTCAGGACTCGGCGGTGAACCCGATCCGGCGCACGAACCCGCCCCAGAGGTCCGAATCGGCCTTGAACGTGCGCCCGAAGTCCTCCGGACTCGGCGAGCCGACCACCTCCAGGCCGAGCGGCACACCGAAATCGATCAGCTCCTTGGCCGCCAGCGCCGTACGCACCGCAGCGTTTGCACGCTGGGCCACCGCCGCGGTCACACGCCCGGGCATGAACAGGCCGTACCACTCGCGCATGGTCAGCTCCGGGAAGCCCTGCTCGGCGTAGGTGGCCGTGTCCGGGGCAAAACGCGAGCGTGCGGTCCCAGTCACGGCGAGCAGGCGCAGGCGCCCTGCCGCGAGGTGCGGCAGGTAGTCGCCCAGCGGCGAGGAAAAGGACGCGATCTGGCCGCCCAGCAGGTCCCGGATGCCGGGGCCGGAGCCGGGGAACGGGATCTGCTTCATGGGTACGCCAGAGGCTTTTTCCAGCAGGGCCGCGACCAGGTGCGGCATCGACCCCGCACCAGGCGTGCCGTAGTTGGCCTGGCCCGGATTGGCCCGGGCCCAGTCCAGGTAATCGCGCAAGTTCTTGACCGACGCGGGCACGAGGGGGCCGACCCCGAAACCGTGGGCGGTGTACAGCGCCGTGCTGATGGGCGCCACGTCGCTCACCTTGTATTGCAGCTTGGGGAAGGTGTAGGGGTAGATGGTCAGCATGGAGCCGGGTGTCAGCAGCATCACGGATCCGTCGGCCGGGCTGTCACGCAGGGCAATCACGCCGAGTTGCCCGCCCGCGCCCGGCTTGTTCTCCACCAGGGCGTTGGTGGCGTAGTTGCCGCGCAGCTTTTCCGCCAGGGCCCGGGCGAAAGCGTCGGTGGTGCCGCCGGGCGGGAATCCGACAATGATGCGCAAAGTGTCGACCGCCGCCTGGGCGCGTGCGGTGAACGGGATGCCCAGGGCGGCGGCGACACCGGTGGCGCCTAGGGCCTTGAGAGATTGTCTGCGTGTGCTCATGGGGGTCTCCTTCTGGGGTTGCGTGGGTGGTGGGTGGGGCGTGAATTCAGGGCTGTGCCACAGCCATATGCGGCAGCGTGCCCTCATGCAGCGCGGTCACCAGCGCCGCTCGGTGCCTGAGCACGGCACGCTGGTTGACGGAACCCTTGTCGGTGATCTCGCCCTTGTCGAGCGACAGCGGTTCGACAAGCACGGCGGCGCGGGCGATACGGTTGGCGCTGCCGGTGGCCGCTCTGGCCAGGCCGTCCACCAGGCCCTGCAGCCACGCCAGCACCGGATGGCTCGCCACGACTTCGTGCCAGCTGGCCTGCTCGGGCAGGCCGGACAGGCCGCGCAGGGCGGGCGTAGGCACCAGCAGGGCGCCGATCTCGTTCAGGTTCAGCCCGGTCAGCACGGCATCCTGCAGGTACGGGGCGCCGGCCGCGATGATGTGCCCACGCAGCGGCCCGACACTGACGAAGGAGCCGCTGGACAGCTTGAAATCCTCCGCGATGCGGCCGTCAAAACGCAGGCCGAGGTGGATGTCGGCGGGGTCGATCCAGGCCACCGCATCGCCGGTACGGAAGTAACCTTCGTCGTCGAAAGCCTCGCGCGTGGCCTCGGGGTTGCGCCAGTAGCCCGGCGTGATGTTGGGGCCGCGGTAGCGGATCTCCTGCTTGTCGCCGCTGGGCACCAGTTTCACCTCCAGACCCGGAGTGGGCAAACCCACATGCCCGGCCTGCGCGTGCGGCGTGGTCACGAACAGGGCGAACGGGGACGACTCCGTCATGCCCAGCCCGGCCGTCATCACGATGCGTTCGCCCCACGCACTCTCGGCATGGGCATACAGCGCGTCCTGGATCGGCTGGGCCAGCGCCGCCCCCGCATACAGCATCTGGCGCAGGCGTGAGAAAAAATTGCGCCGCAGCACCGCGTCGGTGTCCATGGCACGCGCCATGGCCTCGTAACCCAGTGGCACGTTGAAGAACCAGGTCGGCGCGATTTCGCGCAGGTTGCGCAGCGTTTCGCCGATCAATGCCGGTGTGGGCTTGCCTTCGTCGATGTACAGGGTGCCGCCGTTGAACAGCACCATGAAGAAGTCGTGGTTGCCGCCAGCGGTGTGGTGCCAGGGCAGCCAGTCGACCAGCACCGGCGGCTCCTGGGCCAGGAACGGTACCGACTGGCGCAGTTGCTGTTGGTTGGCGCAGACCATGCGCTGGGTGTTGATCACCGCCTTGGGCGCCTTGGTCGACCCGCTGGTGAACAGGAACTTGACGATGGTGTCGGGCCCCGTGGCCAGCATGGCCGCCTCGAGCGCCGGCGTCGGCACGGTGGCGAGCAGGTCGGACAACGATGTGAGCCGACGCCCGGACGCTGGCGCCTGGGCCGGCGGCGCGTTGACGGTGACCTCGACATCCGGCCCGACGACCGCTTCCACGGGACGCCGGAACCTGTCCCAGTCGGCCGCATAGACCAGGCCAGGCGTGAGCGTATGCATCGCATGGCGCAGCTTGTCGAAGTCCTGGCTGACCAGTGAATACGCGGGGGACACCGCGCTGAAGGGCACGCCGGCGTAGAGTGCGCCCAGGGCCAGCATGGCGTGTTCCAGGCTGTTCTCGCTCAGGATGACCAGCGGCCGCTGTGCATCCAGGCCGCGGTCCAGCAGCGCCTGGCCAATCGCGCGCGCCGCCTGCAGCGCCTGGGCGAAGCTCAGGGTACGCCACGCGCCGCCGCGCGCCGGGTCGCGCTGCGCGTACAGCGGCGCATCGGGTGTGGTGGCCGCCCAGTGCACCAGTCGCTCGGTCATGCGTGGCGGATAGGGCTGCAGGGTCTGGTCGCAACGCAGGTAGGTGCTGTCGCCCGCCTGGCGGTGGACCGCCCGCGTGACACCGAAGGTGAACTCCCGGTAGACGGGGGGCTTCGCCGGTGAGCCTGCGAGCGCCGCGGTGGTGGTCATGCGGGCCCTACCTTGGGCCCACTGCCATCCAGGAAGGCCCGCACGCCGGCCTTGGCTTCCGGGGCCGACTGCACGATGGCGGCGAGCAGCGACTCGGTGAAGAACCCGTGGTCCGCCGGCTGTTCGGCGATGCGTCCCAGGCCGTGCAAAAGCGCGTAGTTGGTCATGGGCGCATTCTGAGCGACGCGCTCGGCCAGCGCCACCGCCTTGTGCAGCGCGTCGCCGGCCGGCACGTGGTACTGCGCAAGGCCGATGGCCACCCCCTCAGCAGCCTTGTAGACCCGGCCGGTCAGCATCATGTCGAGCATGCGGTGGGTGCCGATCAGCCTGGGCAGGCGCACCGAACCACCACCGCCGACGAAAATGCCACGCGAACCCTCGGGAAGCGCGAAAAACGCGGTGTCATCGGCGACGCGGATGTGGCAGGCGCTCGCCAGTTCCAGGCCGCCGCCGACCACGGCGCCATGCAACGCTGCGACCACCGGCACGCGGCCGGATTCGATGCCGCGCAGGATCGGATGCCAGGAGCGGGAATGGTGCAGGCCCTCGACGGCGTCGCGCTCCTTGAGCTCACTCAGGTCCAGCCCGGCACAGAAATGCGCGCCGTCCCCGTGCAGCACGACGGCCCGCGTGGACTGCGGCAGTTCAGCGAACCGCTGCCCGATGGCCGCCATCAGGGCGTCGCTCAGGGCGTTGCGCTTGGCGGCGCGGCACAGGCGGATGATGGCGACGGCCCCGCGGTGCTCGACCTGCACGTCGTCAAGGCTGGGCGTAGCCCGGATGGAGGTCGACATGGTGGCTGGCTTGATGGCTATAAGTTATAGCCATAGTAGGCCCAACGCAAGGCGGACGAATCCGTGTAAACCCGAACAGCTGGCAGGCTATCGGGTCACTGGTAGATCTTGCGCAGAAGCATGGCCAGCGTGGCGCGTTCTTCATCGTTCAGGCGCGCGGTGGCCTCCAGCCCGGCGGCCAGTGCCGTCGCCTGCGCTTTCTTCAGGAAGCTGCGCCCCTGCGGCGTCAGGTGCAGGCCTAGCGCGCGCACGTCGTTCGGATGCGGCTGGCGCTCGATCAGCCGGCGGCCGTGCAACTCCTTGACCAGCGCGACCAGGTTCGACGACCGGATGTCGAGCAAAGCGCACAACTGGCTGGACATGATGCCCGGGTTGCTGGCTATCAGCCCGAGCAGGGTGAAGCTGACCGGCCGCAGGTCGTGCACCGCCATGCGCTGCATGAACGTATCCACGATCGCCAGCGACGCCCGGCGTGTGCTGTAGCCGATGAAGCGCTCCACCGCGCTGGTGTCGATCTGCTCGAGGCTCTCGGGCGGGGAAGGCTTGCGCTTGGGCATGGGTCTGTCGGAGGTGCGGCAGCACAAGGAACACTGCCATGGTGTGCCGCGCGATTATCCACGCCGGATGTCCGCCACCGGCCGATCGGACCGGGACTCCAGCCGTGCCTGTCCGACGTGCTCCCGGTGGCCGGTATCACGGTGTGTTCGAGCCCTCTGTCGCGCGTCGGAAAGACATCGCGAGCGTCGAATCGCCGGTGGCCTTGGGGCGGGAATAGGCACACAATGTCGGGAACCTTCGCTTTGCAATTGGTAGAGGGAACACCGATGCACGTTCGATTCTGGGGTACACGCGGCTCGATTGCCACACCCGGGCCACAAACCGTGCGCTACGGTGGCAACACCTCGTGCGTGGCCGTGCGCACCAGCCAGGGAACGCAATTGGTGTTCGACGCCGGAACGGGAATCCGCGCCCTGGGCGACGCTCTGGTGGCGCAGGGCGCAGCCCAGCAACGCGGCCACATCCTGATCGGGCATACGCACTGGGACCATATCCAGGGATTTCCGTTCTTCGCCCCGTTGTTCGATGGCGCCAACACCTGGGACGTGTATGCACCGCGCGGCTTCGGTACGTCGCTGCGGGAGACGCTGGCGGGCCAGATGCAGTACGCCTATTTTCCGGTCAACCTGGACGCGATGGGGGCCAGCCTGCGCTACCACGAACTGGTCGAGGGAAGCTTCACGATCGACCAGGCCCGGGTGACAGCCCGCTACCTCAACCACACCGCACTCACACTGGGCTACCGGGTCGAGGTGGACGGGGTCGTGCTGGTCTACGCGACCGACCACGAGTGCCATTCGCGCGCCGCTGGCCGCCTCGGCAGGCCGCTGGGTCAGGTGCTCGGAGAGATGCATCCGGGCGACCGGCGGCACAGTGAATTCATTGCCGGCGCGGATCTGCTGGTCCACGACACCCAATACACCGCCGCCGAATATGCGAGCCACATGGGCTGGGGACACAGCCCGCTGGAGTACGTGGTCGACCTGGCCATGGCGTCCGGGGTACGCCGCCTGGCGCTTTTTCACCATGATCCGTCGCATGACGACGAAGCCGTGGATGCCATGGTGCTGCAAGCCCGGCAGCGCGTCCGCGACGCAGGCGGCCTGCTCGAGGTATTCGCTGCGGCCGAAGATGGCGTGCTCGAATTACGGGCCCGCGACGCTGCGCCTGTGGCGGCGCCACAGAGCGGCGACGCTCGGGCCGACGTCGTCGGCGGTCCCGCGGCCGACCGGGCCGTCCTGATTGCGTGCACCCATGCCGACCTGCGGGAGCGCCTGCGCGGCGTAGTGGCGGCCGAAGGGATGGTCGCGTACGAAGCCGCCGACATGCAGTGTGCGCTCGACGCCGCGCGCGATGCGTCGCTGGCACTGGCCCTGGTCGAGCGTGCCTGGTGCGACGGCGACGGCACAGCGCTGTGCCACGCACTGCACACGGTTGACGGCCTGGCGCAACTCCCGGTGATCATGCTGGCCGACCCCGGCGCCCTCCCCGGCACCCAGGAAGGCAACGACGCGACCGACTGGCTGGCGCTGCCGGTCTCGCCGCAGTACCTGCGCACCAAGCTGCGCGCAGCGCTGCTGCGCACCCGCGCGCGTTGGGCACGCGCTCCCCTGCCGGCCGACGAGGACAGGCGCCTGGACGCGCTGCGCGCACTGAAACTGCTCGATACCGCGGCCGAGGACCGGTTCGACCGCATCACGCGGCTGGCGACACAGCTCTTCGATGTTCCCATCGCCCTGATTTCTCTGGTCGATGCGCAGCGCCAATGGTTCAAGTCGCGCGCCGGCCTGCAGGCGCAGGAGACACCGCGCGAAGTGTCCTTCTGTGCCCATGCGATCCTGCTC
>JANMZX010000257.1:0-5706 GCA_031383745.1 Rhodoferax sp.
GCCCGCAGGGCGCGTAGTGAGTTGTGCGATGCGCCCCTGCCGTGAGCACCGCAGGGCAGTCTGCGCGTCCAGCGCCAGACCGCCCCACCATGAGCCCCCGCCGGGTCCCGCCTGCCGCGACGCGCGCCGACGTCAACGCAAAAAGGCAGCGAAGACCACAGCACCAGCCGACCAGCGACCGACCGCTTTGGACCGACAGCAGCCACTGGAGGCTGGAAGGCATATTGCGAGGTGCCCGGCTTCATCTCAACGCGCCCTCTGCCCGGCGTCGCTGGCACGCGTCAGCCGCAGCTGCACGAACGTCAGAAACATCAGCCCGAGCGCCAGCACCAGCGACGCAGCCGCCGCCAGTCCATAAAGGTGGATCTGCTCCGCAAAACCGGTCTGGTAGATGAACTGCACGATGAAGGTGGTGGCGGAGCCCGGCCCGCCGCCGGTGAGCACGAACACCTCGTCGAATATCTGCACCGCGCGGATCATGGCCAGCACCAGCACCACGATCAGATTGGGCATCAGCAGCGGCAGCGTGATGCGGCGCAGCGTGCGCCACGGCGAAGCGGCGTCCATCTCGGCGGCCTCGTACATGTCCTTCGGAATCGCCTGCAAACCGGCCAGAAGGATCAGCGTGTAGAAACCCATGTGGGCCCAGATCGACACGAACACCGTCCAGAAGAAGGCCCAACTGGCGTCGGTCAGCCAGTCGACGGGTGTAGACCCGACAGCCACCAGACCGGCATTGAACACCCCCTGGCTTTGCAGCAGCCATTTCCAGATCAGCGCCACCACCACCGGCGACAGCAACACGGGGTAGAAGAACACGCCGCGCCAGAAGCCGCGCCCGATGATCTTGCGGTTAAGCACCAGCGCGGTCACCAGCGACAGCAGCACCATCAGCACCACCTGGATCAGGCTGAACTTGATGGTGTTGAAGATCGCGCGCCAGAACACGTCCTTGCGGCAGGTCTGGATGTCGAAATAGTCGCGGCACTCGAACAGGATGCCGAAGTTCTCGGCCCCGGTGAACGGCCGCTCCAGCGGCATCAGTTTCACGCCGCCGGTGGCTGCGTAGACGAAATTGATGACGATCGGCAGGAAGGTGAACAGGCCGAACACCACCAGATTGGGCGCCACGAACATCCAGCCGATGCGCGACACACCCAGCACGCGCTGCCCGAGCCGGAACAGCGGCTCGAACAGGTTGAAGAACAACCCGAGGAGTCGGGTCAGGACCTGCAAGGAACCTGCTTCTGGCTTACTTCTGCGCCTGCTTCACCGCGTCGGCCATATCGGCGCTGATCTTGGTCATGGCTTCGTCCGTACTCATCTCGCCCACGATGGCCTGCGTGACACGGGCGACCGTGGGCAGCATGATGGCGCGGTTGTACTTGTAGCCCTGGAACTGGTAGGCCGCCGGGGCGAGGTTCGCCACGCCGCCGCTGAAGGTACCCAGCGCCGCACGCGCAGCCGGTGTGGCCGTGGTGTAGTTGACGCCCTTCTTGGCCAAGCCGGCGTGGGCCGGGATGTTCTCGGTCTTGGCAGTGAACTCGGCATAGTTGGCTTCCTGCGCCAGGAAGTCCAGGAACATGCCCACTTCCTTGGGTGACTTGCTGGTCTTCAGGGCGACCCAGGCCGCACCGCCAGGAATGCCGGTGCACGCCGCCGGGCCGCAGGGGTTGGGCACGGCGACCCAGTCGAACGCATTGCCGATGTCCTTCTGCAGGCGGTTGATCTGCCAGGAACCCGACAGCACCATCGCCACGCGGCCGTTCTTGAACTCGTTGATCGAATCGGCATAGGTAGAGCCGCCCGAGCCGCCCCAGACTTCCTTGAGCATTGCGCCGTCCTTGTGCCAGCCGACGAACTTGGTCACCGCGGTCTTGTAGCCGTCGTCCAGCACCAGCTCGCCCTTGGCGTCGAAGATCTTGGCGCCGTAGCTGATCGCCGGGCCGGCGAACCGGTGGCCGGAGCGGTCCCACGCCAGCGCGGCCGGTGTCTGGGTGGCCTTGGACACCTTGCGCGCCGCCTCGACCCACTCGTCCCAGGTGGCCTTGGGGCCGGGCATCGGCACCTTGGCCTGGTCGAACAAGGTCTTGTTGACATACGGGCCGGTCATCGTCAGCTGCGACATGAAACCGTAGATGCCCTTGTCGGTGGCGCTGGGCCGCAGCCAGGGCAGCGTGCTGCCGAAGTTGGACTCCCAGTAGGCACGGTCCTTCACATGGGCGCTGATGTCCAGGTAATACTTGGACAGGCCGCCGAGGTCGGTTACGCGCGCGATGTCCGGGCCCTGGCCGGCCGCCAGCTGCACCGGCAGCTGCTCGACGACGGTCTTGTAGGGCACCACGTCCAGGATCACCTTGGTGCCGGGGTTGGCCGCTTCGAACTTCTTGGCCAGCTCGGCGGTGACGGTGCACTCGATGCCGTCCTGGTAACACATGACACGGATGTCGGCCGCGCTGGCGGCCAGGGGGACGGCCAGAACGGCGGTTGCGATGGCGGAAAGGGCGGTACGAGTTACCATGGTCGGATCCTTCAGGAGGAGAGATGATGTGAGCCCCATCGTAGGGCAAACCGGCTTTTTTCCTCCTATGGTTTGTACGGATCAATTCATGTAAGTGAACCGCGCAGCCCACCCATGCATCCTCCCGCCATCGCACTCCCGGACCTGCTCCTTGCCCTGGACGGCACACCCGTCACGCAGCCGTCGCAATGGGCCGCGCGCCGAAGTGAAGTCCACCAACTGGCCGTGCCCCTGGCCTACGGTCCCTGGCCCGCAGTGTCGAACCGGACCACCTGCGAGATGCTGCACGCGGCCACGGTACGCCGGTTCGACGACGCCCGGCTGTGGACCTGCCGGGTGCTCGGCGACGGCATCCACCGCTTCCTGCTGCGTGTGTTCGCACCTGCAGGCACGGCATCGCACGCGGCAGTCCTCAACGGGGATGGGTGCTGGCACTACGCCACCGACACTGTCATCGCCGACATGCTGCGCCGGGGTTACGCCTTCGCGCAGTTCAACCGGGTCGAAATTGCGCCCGACACGCCGGGCGCGCGGCTCCCCGTGGGGGCACTGGCGGCCTGGGCCTGGGGTTATCACCGGGCGGTGGACGCGCTGGGGCAGATCGATCTTGTCGACCCTGCGCGGATCGCCGTTGTCGGCCACTCCCGGGGCGGCAAGGCTGCCCTGCTGGCAGGCGCCACCGATGAGCGGATCGCGCTGACGAGTGCCAACAACTCCGGGGCGGGTGGGGCGGGCTGCTTCCGGGTGTCGGGCCCGGGCGCTGAAACACTGGCGGATGTCACACAGGCATTCCCGCACTGGTTCGGCCCGGGGCTGGCAGCCTACGCCGGGCGCGAACACGCACTCCCGTTCGATCAGCATTTCCTGAAAGCGCTGGTGGCACCCCGGGCGCTGCTCACCACCGAGGCGCTGGACGACCTCTGGGCCAACCCGGTCGGTAGCTGGCGCACCCATGACGCGGCGCATGCGGTGTACGACTTGCTGGGTGCCGGCGACCGCATCGCCATCACCTACCGCCCTGGCGGCCACGACCATGCGCCGGCGGACTGGTCCACCCTGCTCGACTACTGCGACGTCGTCTTTCGCGGCCGCAGCGCGCAAGCATTCCTGCACAGGAACCGGCTGACGCCGTGATGCAGCTTCAAGGCAGCGTGTCCCTGCCGCCAGGATGGACGGCGCTGGCGCGTCGCGAGCAGGCGCGCCGCGGGCGACCCTGCAGGTCAGGAGCCGCGCAGCCCATGGCGCCGCACGTCGCGCACCACGTGACGCATGTGCAGCGCAAGACCGAGCGCTGCCATCTCGGTGCTGTCCTGACCCAGGATCGCAGCGGAACGCGGCAGGAATTCCTTTTCCTCGAACCGGGCATGCGCGGTGTACCGGCGTACCAGATCCTCGACGTCCCGGGTGTCCAGGTCAGCCGCCTGCCCCTTGGCCAGCTTGGTGAGCGCCGGTAGCAGCCGGGCCCATTGCGCCTCGATGGAGCGGTGCTCCGCCTTGAGCTGGTCCACCAGATGCTGCACCTCCGCGCGCTCGCGTCCTGCAGCGGCACGTGCCAGCACCGCCGGGAACAGGTCCCTTTCTTCATCCGCATGGTGGTCGAACACCGCGGTCTGGAAGAACTCCAGGGTGTCTGCGGCAATCCGGCGCGCGCGCGCCGCAGGCTCCAGCAGTGCGGGCAGTTCGCCAAAGGTCTGGAGGTGCGAAAGAATGCCGTGGTGGCAGCTGGAAAAGTCGCTCAGGGGCGCATCGCCGCCCGAGCCAGGCGTGGTGGGTGATGGGTTCATGCGGTTGTCTCCTGCGAGTCCTGCGCCCTGACAACCAGGCAGGCCGCCAGCGCACGACAAGCCCAATGTAGCCATCCCGGGCTGTCTTGTGCAGGCCCGCGACAACGGCTGTTGACCTGCATCAGGTTCCGGGACAATCCGCCGCGTCTTCCGCAACAGCCCACCGTGGGCCGCAGAATCAGCGTGCCAGCCTGCGTTGCAGGGCCAGCACGCGGTCAATGTGCACCTCGAGTTCACGCATCTGGTGGGCGTCGAGCTCTGCCACACCCGGGCGGCACACGGCGGTCTGGAACAAGCCCTCCCGCATCCGCAGGTGCTTGAAGAAGCGGATGCTCACGTCCAGGTGCTGGTTGGAGAACGCCAGCACCGGGGTGAGGCGCGCATGCAGGTCGCGCGCGGCTGCATGTTCCCCGGCCGAGAACCGGCGGAATATCTCCACGTAGATCGCGTCCATCGCCGTGGGGATGACGGCATGCACGCCGCGGTGCAGCGCCTCGATCATCTGGGCTGCGGCCCAGCCGCCACTGACATGCAGGCCGCCCGCCGTAGCCGCCAGCACCTTGCTGTATTTGGGGCCTGGCAGGGCGGTCTCGATCTTCAGGCCACGGAACGCCGGCACCCGTTCGCGCAGCAACAGGATATCGGCCAGCGGCAAGCCCGGGCCGCCGAACTCCAGGTCCTGCACGACCAGCAGCGGCGGGCCCACGGCGGCGAGGGCTGCCATTTGCGCGACAAGTGCCTCGCCACGCAAACCGTCGGGCACCTGACACAACATGGCGGGCGCGCCGAGCCCGCGGGCCATGGCCGCCAGGGCAACACGCTCGTCCTGCCGCGCACTGCTGCAGCCTATCACCACCGGCACCCGGCCCGCCACCTGACGCACGAAGGTGCTGGCGACGAGACGCTTCTCCACTGCATCGAGGCTGTCGGCTTCACCGGCCACCGCCAGCACCAGCATGCCGGCCACACCGGCGCGCAGCACCGCCTCGGTCGAACGGACGATGCCATCGACGTCGATGGCGCCGTCCGCCAGAAAGGGCGTGTTCATGCTGGGCACGATGCCGCGCATGAAATCGGGGCCTGCCGGCGTCGGCTCCATGCCGGGGCTCACTTGGGTACGCCGTAACCCATGGTCTGCGGCAGCCACAACACGATCTGCGGAAACAGCGTCATCGCCAGCAGCAGCAGCAGCAGCATCACCAGGAACGGCCAGCCCTCCTTCATCATCTCGCCGATCGGGATGCCGGTGAGCGCCTTGGTCACGAACAGCAGCATGCCAAAGGGCGGATGGATCAGGCCGATCATCATGTTGAGCACGACCAGCACCCCGAAATGGACCAGGTCGATGCCGAGCAGCTTGACCGCCGGCAGCAGCATGGGCACGAACACCAGCAGCAGCAC
>JANMZX010000154.1:0-8257 GCA_031383745.1 Rhodoferax sp.
CGCAGGAATGGCTCCACCAGACCGGATTGCGCCTCGATCACGCGCATTCAGAGCTTGGCACATCGACAGGCCGATGAGATCGCCAAAAATTTCAGCCACGCCGCCAGCGTCGGTGGCTACCGAAAAACTCTCGCTCTCTGAGCCGCCGCCGCCGTGTTGTCACGCCCGAGGAGATTGCATGGCAGACACTGAATCCGTCACCGCCCTGCGTGCCGCACTGGGCGACGACATGGTGCTCAGCGGACCGTCCCTGGATGGCCGCCGGCTGCACGACTGGAGCGGCGCGCCGCATGCCACGCCGCGCGCGCTGGTGCGCCCGCGCACCACCGGGCAACTGGCCGAGGCAATGCGTATCTGCCACGCACATGGCCAGAGCGTGGTGCCGCAGGGCGGCCTGACCGGTCTGGCTGGCGGCGCCTGCTGCCGCGCCGAGGACGTTGCGATCAGCCTGGAGCGCATGAACGCCATCGAGGAGATCGACCCGGTCTCCGGCACCATCACGGTCCAGGCCGGCGCCATCCTGCAGGCGGTGCAGGACGCGGCCGACGCGGCCGGCCTCCTGTTTGCGCTCGACCTGGGTGCGCGCGGCAGTTGCACCATCGGCGGCAACCTGGCCACCAACGCCGGCGGCAACCGCGTGATCCGCTACGGCACGATGCGCGACCAGTTGCTGGGCATCGAGGCCGTCCTGGCCGATGGCAGCGTGATCAGCGGGCTGCACAAGATGATCAAGAACAACACCGGCTACGAACTCAAGCAGTTGCTCGCCGGCAGCGAAGGCACGCTGGGGATCATCACGCGCGCAGTGCTGCGCCTGCGCCCCCGGCCCCAGGCCGTGGCCACCGCCTGGTGCGGACTGCCGAGCTTCGACGCCGTCACCACCTTGCTGCAGCGGGCCCAGGCCCAGCTCGGCGGCGGTGTCTCGGCGTTCGAGGTCATGTGGCCGAGCTACCTCAACTACGTCCTGGGCAACGTGCCCGGCCTGCGCGCGCCGTTGGCCGGCCCGCACGCGTTCCATGTACTGCTCGAAAACGCCGGCTCCGACGCCGAGCGCCACCTGGCGGCATTCGATGAATTCCTGGAGCAGATGCTGACCGAAGGCGTGCTGGAGGATGCCGCCGTGGCGCGATCCCAGGCCGACGCGCGTGCCTTCTGGGCGCTGCGTGATGCGCCCGGCCACTTCCCGACGCTGATGCCCGGGCTGGTCGGTTTCGACATCAGCTTTGCGATTGCCGATATCGGCCGGGCGGCCGCCGAATGCGACACCCTGCTGCGCGAGCGCTGGCCGGGCTGCACGGCCTTGGTCTACGGCCACCTGGGCGATGGCAACCTGCACCTGATCACCCACGTGCCCGGCACCGTCGACCAGCCCGCACACGCGATCGAGAGCGCCGTGTACGACCTGGTGCGCCGTTACGGCGGCGCGGTGTCGGCCGAGCACGGCATCGGCACCCACAAGCGCGCGGTGCTGGGCCATACCCGGTCTGCAGCCGAATTGGCTGCGATGCGTGCCATCAAGTCGGCGCTGGATCCAAGCAACATCCTCAATCCGGGCAAGGTGCTGTAGGCCGGCCGCACCAGGCCACTGCGCACGGGCCGTGGGTGCGTCGGGGTGTGCCGGCCTGACAATCGGGCCATGACCGACGCATCACCCCCCCACCGCAGACGGGTCCGGTATGCCGGCACGCACCCGAAGACCTTCGCCGAGAAATACAAGGAACTCGACCCTGCCACCCATGCCGAGGCGATAGACAAGGTGATGGCGCGCGGCCAGACGCCGGCCGGCATGCACCGGCCGATCTGCGTGCAGGAGATCCTGGACATCCTCGACCCGCAGCCCGGCGACGTGGGCCTGGACGCCACGCTGGGTTACGGCGGCCACACGCGCGAGCTGCTGGCCCGGCTGTCACGGGGCGGGCGCCTGTTCGCCACCGATGTCGACCCGCTGGAATTTGCCCGCACCGAGACACGCCTGCGCGCCGCAGGCTTCGACGCCTCGGTGCTGGTGCTGCACCGCATCAACTTCGCGGCCTTGCAGACCTTGCTGCCGCAGGCCGGCGGGGGCTTCGATTTCATCCTGGCCGACCTTGGCGTGTCGTCGATGCAGATCGACAACCCGGCGCGCGGCTTCAGCTTCAAGGCCGACGGGCCGCTCGACCTGCGCCTGGACCCGGGTGGCGGCCCTTCGGCGTCCGAACTGCTGCAATCGGTCACACGGTCGGCCCTGCGAGACCTGCTGACCGATAACGCCGACGAGCCCTTCGCCGTGCCCCTGGCTGCAGCGCTACAGGGGCAGTACCTGGAGACGACGACCCAGCTGGCGGACCTGGTCCGGCACACGCTGCAGGCCGCCCTGCCCGCACGCATGCCCGATGCCGAACGCCTGGTCGAGACCACCAAGTCGCTGCAGCGCACGTTTCAGGCCCTGCGCATCGCGGTGAACAACGAATTCGGTGTGCTCGACCAGCTGCTGGACGCGCTGCCCGCCTGCCTGCGCCCCGGCGGCCGGGTGGCGATCCTGAGTTTCCACTCCGGCGAGGACCGGCGCGTCAAGAAGGCATTTCAGACCGGCGAGCGCAGCGGCATCTATGCACAGGTGGCGCCGGATGCGATCCGCGCCTCGTTCGAGGAGCGCCGCGCCAACCCGCGCTCGACCTCCGCCAAGCTGCGCTGGGCGGTGCGCGCCGCACACGGGTAGGCTGCGCTGGCGCGCCGGGCACGGCAGCGCTGCCAGCAGCGCCGCAAGGCCTCAGCTCGGTTCAGCGCGAGGCCACATCCTTGGCATGGGCCCGTGCGTCCTTGACCAGTTCCTTCGCATCACCGACGGTCTTCTGTGCCGTGCCAGACACCTGCTTGTGGATTCCCTTGGCCTCCTGCGTCTTGTTGCCGACCAGTTTGCCGGCTTCTTCCTGTACTTTGCCGGCCATGTTCTTCAGGGTGCCCTTGGCTTGGTCTTTGTTCATGTCGTATTTCCTTGGTGGGTGGTAAAACTTGCTGACGCGTCGCGGACCAGGATTGGTCTGCCCGCACAGCTTAGGCACAGGTTGCGCGGCGTACTGTGCGACAACCCACCAAGGGCCGATGTCAGCGCCGTTTGCGCTGCCGGTCGTACTTCGGCCAGTACTGGAACTCGTCTTCGTGCACCTCGATGTCGACTTCCGAAATCCGCGCCAGCAGCCGCTCCTGCACATCGGCCACGGCCTGGTTGTAGACCAGCGGGCCCAGTTCCTCCAGAAAGAAGCCGAGCAGGGCACCGGCGGCGATATTGCCGATCCGCTCCTCCATGTTTTCCTGGAAGTAGCGTTCGATGGAGGCGATCGCCTGTTTGCGTGCATCCTTGGATATCTCGATGGTCATGGCGCCTGTCCTTATTTACACCGGGGTGGGACCATGCTAGCGTGAAGCACCGCCCGGCGTTGCCCTTGCAGCATCGCCGGCGCGGCAGCATCACCCGTTGCCGGAGCCGCTCCCGACTCCGACTACCCGCCAAGGAGGATCCATGCAGACGACAACCAGCGCAGAAGCACAAGCAGCACCCGGCGTCGCGGCACGCCGCATCGTCCACCAGACGCGTGGCCAGACCCATGGGCCGATCACCCGGCTGGTGAGCCCGTCCGACCTCGGCGAACTGCTCAAGCCGTTCGTGTTCCTGGACTTGTTCGAGACCGAACCCTCCGCGTTCGCCGGTTTCGGCATGCACCCGCATTCGGGCATCGCCACGCTGACGCTGATCCAGCAGGGCAGCACCCGTTACGAAGACTCCACCGGCAAGCACGGTGTGTTGCCCGAACACGGGGTGGAGTGGATGCAGGCCGGCGGCGGCGTGTGGCACACCGGGGGCCCGGTCGAGGGGGCGCGGGTGCGCGGCTTCCAGCTCTGGGTGGCCTTGCCCCCGGGGCTGGAAAACGCGCCGCCGTTCAGCCAGTACCTCGCCCCGCAGGAGATCGCCAGTTGCGGGCCGGCGCGGGTCATCCTCGGTTCGCATGGTGGTGTGGCCAGCGCGATCGTGCCCACCTCCCCGATGAATTACCTGGCTGTGCGCCTGCGCGACGGCGAGACCTGGCGCTACGAACCGCCGGCCGGGCATTCGGTGGCCTGGGTGGCGCTGAGCGGCGGGCAGGTGCAGTGCTCGGCGCTTCTGACGGCCGGCGACCTGGCGGTGTTCGACACGTCGGTACAGGCGATCGACTTTCGCGCGGTCGGCGATGCCGAATTCGTACTGGGTTCGGCCGTGCCGCATCCCCACCCGCTGGTACTGGGGTCGTATTCGGTGCATACCAGCCGCGACGCCCTGTGCAGAGGCGAGGAAGGCATCCGGCGCGAAGGAGCGCGGATGCGTGCCGCCAAGGCGGTGGCCACCGCCTGAAGACTCCACTGCCCAGAGCCGCACCATGAAAATCCGCACTATCCATGCCTTCCCGATCCGCAGCGACCTGCTCGGCGGGCCACCCACCACGGCCGAACGCCGGCCCGTGTGGACCGACCATGCCGAAGTGGCCAACCCGATGTCGCACTACCCGCGCTTCAAGCGCCTGCGTTCCAGCTGGCGCCCGCGCTGGCCTTCGGTGGCCTGCATGGTGACGGCCGAGGACGGTCAGTGGGGCCTGGGCATGACACGTTACGCCGGCCCCGTGGTCAGCATCATCAACGAGCACCTGGCGCCGCTGCTGGCAGGGGAGGATTGCCTGGACATCGCCCGGCTGTGGGACATGCTGCAGCGCATGACCTCGCCGTATGGCGGTGGGCTGTCGTGTTACGCGATCAGCGCCATCGACCTGGCCCTTTGGGACCTCAAGGGCAAGGCGCTGGGCAAGCCGGTCTACCAGATGCTGGGCGGCCCGGTGCGCGACCACATCCCCTGCTACGCCACCGGCAACGACACCGACTGGTACCTGGAGCAGGGTTTTCGCGCCACCAAGCTCGCCTGCCCGTACGGCCCGGCCGATGCGCAGCGCGGCATGGACGCGAACGAGGAGATGGTGGCGCGGACCCGCCATCTGATCGGCAACGACGTGGACCTGATGGTCGACTGCTGGATGGCCTTCGACCTGGACTACGCGGTGTCTTTCGCTCAGCGCATGCGCCCGTACCAGCTGCGCTGGATCGAGGACTGCCTGATGCCGGACGACCTGGACGGCATCCGCGCTCTGCGCAGCCACCTGCCGCTGGACACATTGGCGGGCGGCGAGCACTGGTACACGGCGGCGCCGTTCCTGAGCGCCGCGGCGGCGCAAAGCCTGGACGTGTTCCAGCCCGACATCGGATGGGCCTGCGGACTGACCGGCTGCCTTCAGATCGCGCAGCTGGCGCAGGCGGCCGACCTGCCGGTCATCCTGCATGCCGGCATGAACACGCCATATGGCCAGCACTTCAGCATGGCGGTGCCCAACGCGCCGGTGGGCGAGTATTTCGTGGGCTCGGCGCCGGGCGTACCGTTCGACGAAGTCCGCCTGACGCCCGGCACCTCCACGCCGCGCAACGGCACGGTGACACCGCCGGATGCGCCGGGTTTTGGACTGGGGTTGACGCTGGAGGCGGTGGGGGCGATGCGGGTCTGACAGGGCACGGCGCTTCGACCGTCAGCTGGCTCTGCGGGTCTCCCGAGGGTCGCGCGCAGCCGCTTCTGGCGGGATCAGGCCGGCGGGCACTCGGCTCCGCGGCTGCCCCCGTGTCGGCGTAGGGCCGACGACTGCTCCTTTATGCCGCTCCACGGAATGCCCATCGGCCTGATCCTGCGAGAGCGATCGGTGTTCCACGTCCGCGTGTCCGCCACGCTCGCTGCCGGTGAGGCTGGGGCGGGTGGTGGAGCGAAATAAAGGAGGAGCCGGTAGCCGCAGGCGGACAGCGGGGGACATTCGCGTAACCACCCGCCCCAGCCTCGCCGGCTCGCCAAGGCCGGCCCGGGTTCATGCCATGCGGTGCGCCTCGATGTAGCGCCAGTCCGGCTCCGCTCCCAGGCCTGCCTGTGCAGGCACATGCACCCGGCCATCGGCACCGACTTGCAGGTACGAAGTCAGTCCGTACTGGTACGGCGCCTCGGGGACCAACACCTCGATCATGTCGACCGCGGTCGCACCACACAACACCTGCAGGTTGGCCAGGTTCATCAGCCCGCTGGCGCCGTGGTGCGAGGCGACGGCCACGCCGCGGGACGCACACAGTTCGATCGTCCTGAGGCAACCGGTGATGCCGCCTTTCCAGTAGACATCGCACAACACCGCGGCGTAGGCCCTGGCGTCGAGCGCGTTGACCATCGCATGGTGCAGCCCCGGCAGCGTCTCGCCGCCAATCACCGGGATCTGCAGCGCGCTGCGCAGGCGCGCATAGCCGGCCCAGTCGTGCTGGGGCAGCGGCTCCTCGTACCAGTGGTAGCCCAGCTCCTGCAACACCGCGCCGACACGCAGCGCATCGGCTTGCGAATAACGCTTGGCGGCGTCCAGCATCAGGCGCGTGGCGGGGCCCGCTGCGGCGCGCAGCGCCCGGGCCAGTTCCATGTCGCGCTGCGGGTCGTAGAAAGGGTGCACCTTGTAGGCCGTGAAGCCCTGCCGCAGCGCGGAGTCTAGGTCCTCCAGGTAGGCGTCGATATCGTCGTAGTGCGTCGAACTCGCATAGGCCTGCATGGCGGTCCTGCGCCCGCCGCAGAGCTGCGCCACGCTCGCGCCCTGCAGCTTGCCGGCCAGATCCCAGATCGCCACGTCCAGCGCGCTGATCGCGAACACGTTGACATAACCGGCCGGCTCCAGGGCGGCCATGCGCTCCCAGATCAGGACCGGCGCCACGGGGTCGCAACCCAGCACCAGCGGCTGCAGCGAGACCTCGACCTGGTTGCCGATCACGCGGGCGGACTGGCCGCCGTGCGCGCGCGCCAGCGAATACCCCTCGGTGCCATCGTCGGCCACCACCACGGTCAGCAGCAGCTCCAGCTGCCCCGGAAAGGTCTTCGCATGAATGGGGATCATCGGCTGCGAAAAACACAGCGTGCGGACGGCCCGTATCTGCACAGCGCGCAACCTGAAAAACGATCAGGCCGTCAGCCGGTCAATCGGCCTTGACGCCCAGCTTGACGGCCAGGTCGGTCCACAGCTTGAGGTCCTGCGCGATCACCTCGGCGAACTCCGCCGGGCTGCTGCCCACGACGTCCTGGCTGGCCGATGTGAGCGACTGGCGCACGGCGGGGTCCGCCAGCACCTTGACCAGCTCGGCGTGCAGCCGCTCGATCACCGCTGCCGGTGTGCCGGCGGGGGCCAGCAGGCCGTACCAAGCGTCGAGTGTGAAGCCCGGGCGCATGGCCTCCTGCATCGTCGGCACCTCCGGGAACTGGCCGCTGCGCCGCGCGCCGGTGACGGCCAGCGCCTTGAGTTTGCCGGCCTTCACCTGGGGCTGCGCAATCTGCAGCGCGGGAAACGCCAGCTGCGTCTGCCCGGTCATCACCGAGGTGACCTGTTCGGCCGCACTCTTGTAGGGGATGTGCACGATGTTCAGGTTGCCGCCGCTGGACTTGAGCAGCTCGCCGGAGTAGTGGCCGATGCCGCCGTTGCCGCCCGACGCATAACTCAGGGCGCCCGGCTTGGCCTTGGCCATCGCGACCAGGTCCTGCACACTGTTGGCCGGCGAGTCCGACGGAACCACCAGCATGGCGGACACTCGCGATACCAGCGATATCGGTGCGAAATCGTTCACCGCGTCGTACTTCACCGCGCTGATGCCGGGGTTGCCGACCAGCTGCGTGGCGTTGAACAGCAACGTGTAGCCATCCTTGGGCGCACGCGCCACGAATTCGGTGCCGATGTTGCCGCCGGCACCGCCCCGGTTGTCGATCACGATCGGCTGCCCCAGCCCGGTCGCCATGCGTGCGACCACGGCGCGCGCCACGCCATCCACGCCCGACCCGGCGGGAAACGGCACCACCACCCGGATCGGCCCGGTGGGGTAGGCCTGTGCGTGCAGGCCCGGCACGACGCCGGCAAGCAGGACGCACACGAAGGCGCGACGCAGGGCGGGAAAGGTCATGGTCATGGCGGTCTCGGTGTTGGAACAGCGGCGGTGGGCTTCGACATCGTATCGACTGACCACGCTGCCGGGGGAACGTGTTGCGCCTGCATTTTCATAGAATGCAATTTGTGCGCACACCAGCCGATGCACCCCCCGACGTCACCCGTTCGCTGCGCAGGGCGGTGGTGCTGCTGCGGTTGCTGTCTACGCACATGCAGATCGGCTGGCGGCTGAGCGACCTGGCGGCCCAGGCGCAGCTCGATCC
>JANMZX010000267.1:0-18871 GCA_031383745.1 Rhodoferax sp.
CGACAGGATCGCGGCCACCCGCGCACGCAATGGCGCCAGCACCTCCCCGGAAAACCATGGGTTGGCCTTGAGCCAGATGTTGTTGCGCGGGCTCGGATGCGGCATCGGCAACACGGCCGGCCAGTAGTCGCGCCAGGCCCGTACGGTTTCGGTCAGGTTGGCGCGGCAGCGCCCGGCCAGGTGCCAGTCCATGGCGTACTGGCCGATCACCAGCGTGAGTTCGATGTGTGGCAGCACCGAGAGCAAGGGCGCCCGCCACCGGGGCGCGCATTCCTTGCGCGGGGCCAGGTCGCCCGACTTGCCGGTGCCCGGGTAACAGAAACCCATCGGCAGGATCGCGACCCGGCGCGGGTCGTAGAAGACGTCCGCCGTGATGCCCATCCACTGACGCAGGCGCTCGCCACTGGCGTCGTCGAAGGGCACACCACTGGCGTGCACCTTGCGCCCGGGTGCCTGGCCGGCCACCAGGATGCGGGCCGCCGGGTGTGCCTGCAGCACCGGGCGCGGGCCCAGCACCAGGTGCGGGGCGCACAGGACGCAGCCACGCACTTCGTCCAGCAGGCTGGGCAGGCGCCTGGCGGCGTCGGTTCGCGGATCGGTGGTCATGGCTCGCCCATCGGGCGCGCGACGACCGGTAGCGGGCACCGCCGGCACGGGTTGCAACGCGCTACCCGCCTCACCTGCCGGCGATCCGCGACAGCCACCCCAGCCACACCTCGCGGCGCAGCCACAGCAGCAATGCACAACTCACCCAGACCCCGCAGGCCAGCATGAACAATTCACCCCCGTCACTGCTGCCGTCGGTGTTCACCACCGCCACACCCAGCGGCGTGAACAGGTGAAAGAAGATGGCACCGCTGATCACGCCCATGCCCATCGCGGCACCCAGCACCTGCACGGCGCGCTGGCGCGACATCAATGCCCCAGCGAGCAGCAGGACGGACGCGATCAACTCGAAACTGCCCACCACCTTGGCCGAGAAGATGCCCCCCGGCGCGAACACGCCGGGGAAACCCAGTGACGCAGCCCACGGATCGAGCTTGCCCTGGAAGATGTAGACCGTCTCCGGGGAGCCGGTGAACTTGAAAAACAACGACTGGATGAACACGAACGCAACATACACCGTCAACACCCAGTGGCCGTGCCGTTTGAACCAGGACATGATGAAGTCTCCTCTGAACGGGTTTGACCGGGCCTACTTCTTCAGCAGCGCCTGGAACTTGGCGTCTGCCTGCTTGATGTACCCGGCAGGGTCCTTCAGCCACTTGGCCTGCACGTCGGCGTCGTAGTTCAGGTACAGCTTGCCCTCGAAGATCTTGAACTTGTCGGGCTCGATGCCCACCAGGTTATCCTGCGACACGCCATAAGCGCAGTAGCCACCGTACTGGGGAGCGTACTTTTCCGGGTTGGCCTTGAACAGGTTCAGGTGGGCCTGCGATGCAAATTTCCACCTGGCGCCCAGATAGTCAAAGGCCAGCGCATCCTGCCCCTTCACCGGTTTGCCGTCGGTGAAATAGGCGACCGGGTCGTAGCCCAGGATGGCCGTGTCCGTGCGGCCGCCAAACAGCCCGGGCGTGAGCGTGTTGGCCGGTGGCGCAGCCAGCGCTGCAGCGCTGGCAAACAGCGCACCTGCCGCAAGCAGCAGGGCAACGCGGCGGTGGCAGGACCGTGGAGAAGAAGCAGACATTGGGCAACCTCGCAGGTGTCGATGAAGAAGCATTGCGTGTCTGTCGGCGAATCCGGCTGCGTATTACACACGCGCCGGCACGCGCGTGCGCCGATGGCCACATCCGACACCGTGGGCGACCTGATTCCATCGCGAGGCAGTCATACCCCATGGCCCGGGTACCGGACCCGCGGCGCTCGGTCGGCCACCTTGGCCGTAATCCGGCGCCCTGTCTGCCGACAGACCGGTCAGGGCAACCATTCAAAACGGCGACCATGCGCACTGATACCGACTGCAGGCAAATGGCTCGCCTCATCAGCGACAGCCTGGACCGCCCGGTGCCACCCGCAGAAAAGGCCCGCATGCGCTTGCACCTGGTGACGTGCGAAACCTGCCGGATTGTGGAAGAACAGATGGGATTCCTGCGCCGCACGGTGCAGCAATGGGGTCGGGAACAGGCGTCCCGACCCGGCTTGCCCGACAACCCTCGCCCGCCGCCACACGATCAAACCAAGGAATAACCTGCGTCTGCCGGGCACACGACCGATACGAATACCAGCGGCTCGGTACCGTGGTTGTGCACACCGTGCACCGCCGCGCGCGGAGCGACGACGATGTCACTCGCACTGATCGCAAGCAGGTCTCCCGCCGCATTGAGCTGGTAGCTGCCAGTGCCTGAAACAATCGTCTAGGTATCCTGCCCGTGCGGGTGGACATGGGCCGCGATCCGTTGCCCCGGTTGAACGATCCACACCACGACGGTGGCGTCGGGAGATTCCGTGACCACCGAGCGGATCGGCTCGCCATCCGACGGCTGCAAATGGCTTTTGATCTGAAAAATTCGGTCTGTGGACATGGCTGCTCCTGGTGGGGCCACGCGCACGCAAGATCGATGCCTGTGGTCGCCGGCCAAGCCGGTTCCGAGGTGCGGCGGACCGGTCCGGCGACGCCGCGCAATCGGCCATGCTGTAATCGGCAATATGCCAGTTTCGCGAGCCCGCCTCGGGGCACCAGACCAAGAATGAGCCTCGAGTCCGACCTGGCCGCGCTGCACCGACCACTGCTGCGGTTCGCCCAACTGCAACTGCGCAACAACAGCATGGCCGAGGACGTGGTGTCCGAAACCCTGCTGGCCATTCTCGAGAAGCCCGACAATTTTGAAGGTCGCAGCTCCCTGCGCACCTACGCCACGGGAATCCTCAAGTTCAAGGTCATCGACGTGTTGCGCCGGCGCGGCCGTGAAGTGCACATCGAACCACTGCCCGAACAAAGCATCGATGACGCGCTCGACACCCTGTTCGAGGCCGACGGGCATTGGCACAACGAACCCGCGCCCTGGCGCCAGCCGGAATGCGCGCTGGAGCAAAGCCAGTTCTTCGAGGTGCTCCAGGTCTGCGTGGACCGCCTGCCGCCGAAGTTGGGCCGGGTATTCATGATGCGCGAATGGCTGGAGCAGGAGACGGACGACATCTGCCAGGAGCTGGGCATCACCAGCAACCATTGCGGCGTGATGCTGTTTCGGGCGCGCATGCAACTGCGCGAATGCCTGGACAGGAACTGGTTTCAGGGGCACCGATGACCACCGAACTCAGCTGCAAGGAAGTGGCACGTCTCATCAGCGACGGCCTCGACACCGAACTGCCGCCATCCGAGCGCGCGCGCATGCGCCTGCATTTCGTGTTGTGCGAGGCCTGTCGCAATGTGAACGACCAGTTCGCGTTGCTGCGCCGGGTCACGCGCCGGCTCGGCCAGCAAGAGCGCGAAGACTGAGCCGCCGACCGCGCACGGTGCAGGCATGGCAGAGCCGCTCAAGAACCACTTCGGGCCCGATGTGCCGGCGGCCATCGCGCACATTGTGCAGGCGGTGCATCCCGTGTTTCCCGCCGCGGCGTTTGTGCGGGATTGCCTGAATGGCTACGAGACCCTGGAGCTGATGCCGCGCGGCCGGCATATCGCCCAGGCCCTGCGCCGCCACCTGCCGCAGCATGTCCCCGATGCGCTCGATGTCCTGCTGGCCTCGCTCGGGCAGCCACTGCAGCGCGAAGCGGCGGGCGGCATAGGGAGTTTTCTGTTCATGCCGCATGGCTTCTTCGTTGCGGCGCACGGGCTGGATCACTTCGAGGCGTCGATGCGCATGCAGCACGCGCTCACGCAGCGTTTCACCGCGGAATTCTCCATCCGCCCGTTCCTGATGCGCCACCCGCAGGCCACCCTGGCACGCCTGCGTGAATGGGCGCACGACCCCAGCGACCCTGTGCGGCGCCTGGTGTCCGAAGGCACGCG
The DNA here is from genome assembly GCA_031383745.1 of Rhodoferax sp. Lineage (GTDB taxonomy): Bacteria > Pseudomonadota > Gammaproteobacteria > Burkholderiales > Burkholderiaceae_C > CAISIP01. The sequence goes on from JANMZX010000267.1 coordinate 3,950, forward strand.
GCCACGCCTGCCCTGGGCGCCGCGCCTGCGGGCGTTCCAAGCCGATCCGGGGCCGGTGCTGGAACTGCTGGAACTGCTCAAGGACGACCCGGCGCTGTATGTGCGCCGCTCGGTGGCGAACAACCTGAACGACATCGGCAAGGACCACCCGCAGTTGCTGGCCAGCACAGCGCGGCGCTGGTTGAAGAATGCGCCGCCCGAGCGGGACTGGGTGGTGCGGCACGCATTGCGCTGGGCCGTAAAACAAGGTGCGCCGTGGGCGCTGGACATACTGGGTTTCGGCCATGTGCCCGCGGTGACGCTGCAGGCCCCACGCATCACACCGAAGCGACCCCGCATGGGAGACTCGGTGTCGATCGGGTTCGACCTGCACAACCCTTCAACCCTGGCGCAGGACGTGCTGGTGGATCTGCAGGTGCACTACGTCAAGGCGAACGGCACGCGCAGCGCCAAGGTGTTCAAGCTCAGGACACTGCAGCTCGCACCGGGCCACAGCGTACACCTGCAAAAGAAGCTGTCGCTGGCCGAGATGACGACACGCCAGCACCACCCCGGCGTGCACCAGGTGGACGCGCTGGTCAACGGCCAGGCTCTGCCGCTGGGCCGATTCGACCTGCAGGCAGACTGACCCGGTCAGTCGGTCGCAGGGTATTGCGGCGTCAGCTCCTTCTCACGCCGGTAGTCGCGCAGGAATTCGCCCCATCCCAGGGGTTTGAATCCGCGCCGGCGGTTGGCCGCACCGATCTCGAACAACCAGCGGTATTGGTGCATCAGGTCGCGCCAGGCCTGCAACAGGCCGGTGCGCCGGTCCCAGATGTGCGTGCTTTCCGCCCCCGCGCCGTTGATCTCCACAATCGTGAACCCGTGGCCAGCCTGGACATCGGCGAAGTCGCGAAAACGGATGTCAAAGCGGCCGAAATGGAATTCGGGCAAGCGGCGCGACAGTTCGTCGAAACACGCTTCCATCTCGGCCGTCACCAGGTGGCTGCCGTTGCGGAAGATGGCTCCACGACTGTGGCTGCCCGCAAAGGCCAGCCGGATGGACTGTCCAGGCGCCAGCACTTCCTCGAGCCGGGCGGTGTGCCGGCGCAGATAGAGATGGGAAAGCCGCCCGGCACGCGGGTCGTCCAGGATCAGCTCGCGTACCGTACGCCTGCCGTCGCCGTGGACGTACGGAAAATACTTGAGCGTGATGGAGACCACCTTGCCAGTGGCCTGGCCGGGACGGCGCACATAGAAGATGCCGGCCTCGCCTTCATGCGGTACGAGCTGCTGCAACAACAGGCGCGCGCCACGCGGGAAACCTTCCAGGTAGCACAACAAGTCCTGTGGTGTGCGCACCAGCTTGACGCCAGCCCCGCGGCAACCCAGGTCGGGCTTGGCCACCACCGGCAGCGCAATCCCGGCTTGCGCCAGGGCACGCAGCGCGATGTCGCGGTCGTGGTCCGCGCTCACCTCTGCCCGGGCCGAGCGATCGACAGCGATGAACGGGGCCACCCACGGCAGGATGTGCTGCATCGCGAGCGCCAGTATGCGTGCCTTGGACTCGCCAAAAAATCCCCCGCCGGGAAACGAAGGATTCGCCGCTGTCGGCAGCAGGACCCCGCGGTGGCGAAGCATCAACCAGCCGGCATACAGCATGATGGGCGGGTAGAACGCCCACATCGGCCAGAACTCGAAGAAGCTCAATGCGGCGCCGCTCTGGTCGAAGTGCGGCATGCCGGCATGGGGCCGGGTGGGCGCTCCGACATCGCGCGCGACAGCCATGGTGGCAGCAACGGCGCCTGCAGCCGGCGCGGAAACCAGAGGGCGAGGAGCGTGGGTGATGTGCGTCATGAGGGGGTCCTGGGTTGTCGTTGCCGCAGAGCACGCACCAGCGGCACAGCCACCGCGAGTGCAAGGATCGGCAGTGCGACCGCCAACGCGGCGGGGATGCCGAGGCGTGCGGCCAGCACACCGCCGACCGACACACTCAGCAGGTACAGGCCGGTGGTCCAGACGCCCACGGCCACCACCACCCAGGCGCAAAACGGCGCCAACGGCACCCGCAGGAACCCACAGGCCGTATAGGTCACGAGGCGCAAGCCGGGGATGACCCGTGCCAGCAGCACCGCACTGGGCAGGCGCTGGAGGATGTGTGCACGCGCCCAGAGCGCGCGCTCGCCGACGTAGCGTTTGTGCAACCAGGTCGAGCGGGTCGCACCCACCCCCAGGAAATACAGGCCCACGTCACCCAGGGCGATGCCACCGCCCACGGCGCCGGCCGACAGGGGCCAGGAGATCAGTCCCTGCACCGCCAGCGACACGCCGGCAGCAATCGCCAGGTCTTCCAGCAACAGGGTGGTCAGTGCCAGCACCACCGCGATCGTCCAGGGATCGGCCATGCCGGCCAGGGCGCCCTCGAACCAGCCCACGAGCAGGTGCCATGCGCTCAACACGCCGGCTCCAGTGCCATGCGCACGGCGTCGCGCACACTCGACGCCGAATTCCAGGGCAGGAAGTGGTTGCGGCCTTCCAGCAGCACCGTGGTGACACATCGCGCAGCGGCAAAATGCGCCTGCATGAAGCCAACGTTCGCCACGGGCACGAGGTCGTCCCGGGTGCCGTGCACGATGACCACCCTGCTCGTGATGGCTCGCAACATGGGCGCAAGCTGCTCCAGTTCGGACTTCAATGCCAGCAACTCCGCATTCGAATTGCGCAACACGCGTGGCAGCAGGCCACGCACCGGCGCCCAGGCACCGAGATATTGCATCGGATGGATCTCCTCGAGTTGTGGATCCAGCGACGCGGCCAGCATCACCAACGCGGCGATGCGCCCGGGGTGGTCCGCCGCCACACGGGCAACGACCGGCCCGCCCAGGGAATGGCCGAGCAGAACGACCGGCCGCCCGTCTGCAGGAATCAGCGCCGCCACCGCCGCAGCCTGCTCAGCCAGACCCACCACCGCGATGTCCGGGCCACTGCGCCCGAAGCCGGGGCGATCGAGCGCGACCACCTCCCAGCCAGGCGGCACATCCATCAGGTAGTCGGCCCAGGCATTGGCCGACCCCGGCGTGCCGTGCACCAACACCAGCCTGGGCCCGGTGGGTGTGCCGGCACGCAGGTAGCTGATCGGATAGGGAACGGCCGGGCTGGCCGCAAGCGTCTGACGGAATGCTTCTGTAGCCGACTCCGGCACCCGCGGGCCCGGCGGCGCGCAGCCCACAGCAGCCAGTGCCACGCTCCACGCGCTCAGGAAGCGAAACCGGTGCCCCGCCAGTCCATCCTCGCGTGGTGGACGTCTGGCTGTTGCTGCGGTCGGGGTTGGCATCGGGGGCACGGCGTGTTGGAAGCAGGGTGTATTCGGCCAGGAGCTTGCCATGGCAGGCACAGCGGTAGTCGTGAACAGGCCCGGCTTCTTACAGGGTAACGGCTGTAAGTTTTCGGCCGGGGTGCCGACTGATGCGTCATGACGAGCTCGTTGTCCGAACCAGTCTGCGTACCGCCGATCGCCGCCGGTGGCCGGCCCTACCGGGTGCGCCTTGCCGCCAGTGGCCGGGACCTCCAGGCGGCGCAGTCGCTGCGGTTCTCTGTCTTCAACCTCGAACTGCGCGAGGGCTTGTCCCAGTCCTACGCGACCGGGCGCGACGCCGACCCGTTCGATGCGGTGTGCAAACACCTGATCGTCGAGGACGTGCGGGATGGCGCGGTGGTGGGAACCTACCGGATGCAATCCGGCCCGCAGGCCGCGGCCGGTCTGGGCTACTACAGCGCACGCGAATTCGACCTGCGCGGGTTCGAGCCGCAGCGCGCGCAGATCCTGGAACTCGGTCGGGCCTGCGTGCACCGCCAGCACCGCAACTTCAGCGTGCTCAACCTGTTGTGGAAGGGTATTGCGGCCCACGCACGGCAGTGCGGCGCGCGCTACCTGATCGGCTGCAGTTCGCTCACTTCGCAGGAACCGGCCCAAGGCGTGTCGGCGTACCGGCAACTTGCCTCGAAACTGGCGCCGGCAGCCTGGCGCACCACGCCCCTGGCCGAGTACCGCTGCGACTCGGCGCTTGAATCGATGCGCCCCGCGCCCATCCCGCGTCTGATGTCGGCCTACCTCGCCCTCGGCGCGGCGGTCTGCGGCCCGCCGGCGCTGGACCGCGAATTCGGCACCATCGACTTCCTGACCTGGCTCGACCTGGAATCCCCCATGATGCAGGCGCTGCAACGGCGCGGGCGTTTCATCGCCTGACACCCTCCGGCACACCGGCGGGGGCATCTGCCAGGCCCCGATGGGGCAAGCGGACCCGTGGCGACTAAGATCACCCGGTCCCGGCCGGCTCACCATGACGCATGTGCCGGCGAACCCGCCTGGAGATTGATCCGTGACCTTGAGCCCGCCCGTCGGCAATGCGGCCAGCGCCGCTGAAATGCCGTTCTTCGACCTGCTGGTCAGCGGCAAGGCCCTGCTGGCCCGCGACATCTGGGGCTTCGAGCTGCGCCATCCGCGGGGCGATGCCCTGCCGCCGTTCACCGCCGGCGCGCACCTGACGGTGCAGGTGCCCGCAGGCCCGCGGCGCAACTACTCGCTGCATGGCGACCCCGCCGATGCCAGCTGCTACCGCATCGCCGTGAAACGCGACGCGCAGGGCCGCGGCGGCTCGATACACATGGCCGATGCCGTGCAGCAGGGGGACCTGCTGCCGGTCAGCGCGCCGCGCAACAATTTCGAACTGCACCCGCGCGCCCGGGAGTTCCTGTTTATCGCCGGGGGCATCGGCATCACGCCCATCCTGTCGATGGTGCGGCACCTGCAGGCCACAGGGCGGGCGCCGTTCCGGCTGGTCTACTGCACCCGCGACGCGGCCACCACGGCGTTCCTCCCGGAACTCGCCGCGCCGGGCCTCGCGGACCGGGTGCAGGTGCACCATGACCACGGCGACCCCGGCCATGCGTTCGATTTCTGGCCGCTGTTCGAGAACCCGGGCCAGGCCCATGTGTACTGCTGCGGCCCGCGTGGCCTGATGGACGCCGTGGCCGACATGTCCGGCCACTGGCCCTCGGGCAGCATCCATTTCGAGAGTTTCGGCGCCGACGCCGGCAGCCTGGCCGCCAACACCGCTTTCACGGTGCACCTGCGACGTTCCGCGGTGACAGTGCCGGTTGGCGCCGACCAGAGCATCCTCGAAGCGCTGCGCGCGCACGGCCACCGCATTCCGAGTTCCTGCGAAAGCGGCACCTGCGGTTCCTGCCGCACCGGCCTGCTGGCGGGCGAGGCCGACCACCGGGACATGGTGCTGCGCGAGGACGAACGGGCCACCCAGATCATGGTCTGCGTGTCGCGCGCCACGTCGGCCGAGCTGGTGCTGGACCTGTGACGATGGCCGCTACAGCGCCAGATGCCGCGTCTGCATCCAGCTGACGCAGGTGTCCGCCGCCTGCGCCAGCAGCTCGGGCTGGCCCGAAAAATAGTGCGTCGCGCCCTGGATGCAGCGCATGGTCTTGTCGGCGCTCGCACAGGCCTGGAAGATGCGGTGGGTGTGCGGCTGCGGCACGGCATCGTCGGCGCTGTGCTCGATCGCCAGCATCGGCACCGAGATGTGCGCAGCGCACTTCTCGCCGTGGGCGTTGGTGTCGTCGGGCGACCACTGCGACAGCCAGGCACGCAGGGTGGAGAAACGCGCCGAACCCACCGGGCCGGAATTCACGGTTTCAGGAATGCCCATGAAACAGCTGCCGATGGGACGGTCGTTGGGGTCGATGGCGCCGTCCAGGAACCGCGGCTCAGCCATGGTGCGATGGGTCACGAAGCCGCGCTCCATCTCCAGGCCCTTGCGCGCGCGCAGCATCTCCAGCGTCTCGCGCACCCAGGCCGTGCGCCGGCGCACGCGGGCCAGCTGCGCCGCGCGGAAACGCGCGAGGAATTCAGCCGAATACGGCGGCCGGTTGTCCGGGTGGTAGAGGTCCAGCGCGGGGTCGCGCCGGTCCGGGTCGTTTTCGTCCAGCACCGAAGGGTCGATCCAGTCGGTCAGCACCACCGCACGCGAGATGTGCGCCGCCTGGAAGATGAACGCATCGGCCGGGATCAGCCGCGCCGACAGGATGTTGCACGGGTCGCCCGCCGGCGTGTGGGTGACGCTTGGCCGCTCGGCCTGCGACTGGTAGAACAGCGCCAGCGAGCCGCCGCCGGACCAGCCGGCGATCACCACCTTGGCATAGCCCCACACCTCCTTGGCGTGGCGCACATAGGCCCCGAGGTCGACCACCACGTTTTCCATGATCAGCGCGCTGTCGTTGCGGGCATACCGGCTGCCCGCGCACAACACATGCACGCCGCGCTCGGCCATGGCGCGCGGCATCGGCAGCAGCTGCAGCGTGGAGGCCGGATGCATGTAGACCAGCAGCGTGTCGGACGGCCGGTCCTTCGGCAGGTAACGGATGCCCTCCAGGTTGACCACGCCCTGGTTGCCGGCAAAACCGTACACGTCCTTGAAGGCCGAGGTCTCGGCGAACTTCACATGCACCCATTCGGCCTGCACATCGAACCGGGTATCGCTGCTGGTGCTCATCGCGGTCACTTCCTGTCGGTTGCCGGACGCGCCGGCATGGGTGGATGTCAGGCGCCGGCGGCCAGGCGCGCAGCCTTCTCGCGCGTCCAGGTGTCGCAGTCGGCGCGCGCATCGCGGTGGAAGCCCTGCAGTTCCTGCGCGTCGGACGTGGTGAGCGTCAACTCCAGGCGGATGCCGTTGGGGTCGAAGAAGTAGATCGACCGCACAAAGCCGTCGTGCAGCACCGGCCCGAGCACCTCGATGCCGGCCGCCTCCAGGCGGCGCTTGGCCTCGTCCACCTCGGCCTCGGAGCCGACGCGCAGGGCCAGGTGGTTGACCCAGCGCGGCGTATCCGGCCAGGGCTCGACGCCCCGGTTGTCGCCGAGGTCGAAAAAGGCCACGCAACTGCCGTCGGTGAGCTCGAAGAACAGGTGGATGAAGGGGCAGTGTTCACCAGTGCTGCCGACGTTGTCGGCGCGTACCACATGCACCAGCGGCAGGCCGAGCAGGTCTTCGTAGAAACGCCGCGTCTCCTCGGCGTCGCGGCAGCGGTAGGCGATGTGGTGCAGGCCGTGGACAGGTACAAAGGACGGCATGGTGGATCCCTTCTGGTTGGCGCCGCAGGTCAACGCGCGGCCGGCAGATGGCGGGTGGCCTGGTCCAGCCAGGCCTCGTCCTGCGACAGGCTGCGCAGTTCGGCGAGCGCCTCGTCGCGGGTCTGCGTCCAGCGCTCCACCACGCGCACGTCGGCGCCGTCGTCCTCCTGGTAGCAGAACTCCAGGCGGATGCCGTTGGGGTCGATGAAGTAGACCGACCAGGTGCCGGCGCCCACCGGAATCGGGCCGATGGTGGGAACCCCGGCCTCGCGCAGCCGCTCACGCAGCTGGTCGAACCGCTCCTGCGTCACGGTGAAGGCGCAGTGCTGCATCGCCGCCAGGGCGTTGCGGTCGCCCTGCTGCTTGGCGCCACGCGGCATCTCGAAGAACGCCAGCAGCGTATCGCCACCGAGGTCGAAGAAATAGTGGCGCAGGTTCTCGAACGGCGGGTTGCCGCGGTTGCCCGGGCCTACGCCCACGCCAGGCGGCACCTTCAGGGCATGGACCAGCGGCATGCCCAGCACACCGCCATAGAAATCCATCGTGGCCTTCATGTCCTCGGTGTTGAGCGCCAGGTGGTGGATGCCGCGCGACAGCGGCGGTGCGCCGTGGCGCAGGCGGGTAGTGGGTGCGTCCATGGGAACTCCTCCTTCAGCCGGATCTGGCCAGGTCGAAATACAGCTGCCCGAGGTCCGCACGCCGGGCCAGCTCCGCGCTGGCCTGCTCCAGGGCGACGCGCCCCTTGACCAGCACATAGGCCCGGCTGGTGAAAGGCAGCGCGATGTCGAGTTTCTGCTCCACCAGCAACATGGTCAAGCCCCGTGCACGCAGGGCCGCCAGGGCGTGGCGGATTTCCTCCACCACCATCGGCGCCAACCCCAGAAACGGCTCGTCGAGCAGCAGCACCCGGGGGGACGACATCAGCGCTCGGCCGATCGCCACCATCTGCTGTTCGCCGCCCGACAGCGTGCCGGCCAGCTGGTGGCGGCGCTCTGCCAGGCGCGGAAACAGGCCGTAGACGTAGTCGAACCGCTCCCCCAGCGTGGTGGCGTTGCGCCCGGCCAGTCGCACGGCGCCCAGGCGCAGGTTGTCCTGCACCGACAGCGGCGCGAACATGCGCCGGCCTTCGGGCACCTGCACCAGACCGGCTGCCACGATGGCATGGGTGGGCATGGCGAGCAGATCCTGCCCGTCCATCCTGGCGTGGCCGCTGCGCTCGCGCAAGGTGCCCGAGAGCGCGCCCAGCAGCGTCGACTTGCCGGCGCCATTGGGGCCGAGCAGCGCGACGGTTTCGCCGCGCGCCACCCGCAGCGAGACATCCTGCAGCACCGGGCCGTGCCCGTAACCGGCGGACAGTCCAACGAGCTCAAGCATCGGCCACCACCCCGAGGTCGCCCAGGTACGCGGACACCACGGCCGGGTCGGCGCGCACCTCGGCCGGCGTGCCCTGGGCGATTCTGCGGCCGTAGTTGAGCACCACCACCCGGTCGGCCAGCGCCATCAGGAAACGCATGTCGTGCTCGATCAGCAGCACGGCGATGCCCTGGCGCGCGATCTGGCGGATGATGTCGCCCAGGCGCTCGCACTCCGTCGGCGTGAGGCCGGCGGCGGGTTCGTCGAACAGGATCAGCCGGGGCCTCGCAGCCAGGGCGCGGGCGATCTCCAGCAGGCGGCCCTGTCCGAACGACAGCGTCTCCACATCGGCATGGCGGCACCCGCCCAGGCCGACGAACTCGACCAGCGCATCGGCCCGCTGCACCGCGTCGCGTTCGGCGCGCGCCGCGCCACCCGTGGCGCCCAGCACCGACCACAATGCGCCGGCAAAACCGGTGTGCATGCCGACCATCACGTTCTCGCGCACGGACATGCTGGCAAAAGGCTGGTTGTGCTGGAAGGTGCGCAGGATGCCGCGTGCGGCCATCGCATGGGCGGGCTGGCCGAGCAGGGACTGGCCATCGAACTGCAGGCTGCCGGCGGTGGGCACCAGCGCGCCGGCAATCATGCCGAAGGTGGTGCTCTTGCCCGCGCCGTTGGGGCCGATCAGGCCCAGGATCTCGCCGGCACGCACCTCCATGTCGAGGTCGGCCACCGCGAGCAGGCCGCCAAAACGCTTGGTCAGGCCGCGGGCCACCAGCAGCGGCACGGCGCTCACCGGAGCGCCCTGCGGCGGGACAGCAGGGCGTCCCACAGGCCGATCAGCCCCTTGGGCTGGAACAGCACCACGGCCACCATGACCACACCGAACACCAGCGCGTGGTGGTGCCCGATCAGGGGCGACAACACGAAGGGCAACAGGTACAGCAGTGCGGCGCCGACGATGGCGCCGGCATGGCGGCCGCTGCCGCCCACAATCACCATGAACAGCAGCAGGAAGGAGTTCTGCAGGCCGAAGATCGGCGGGTTGACGGTGTTGTCCACGAATGCGTAGACCATGCCGGCCACGCCCGCCATCGCGCTGGTGATGGTGTAGGCGATGATCCGCGTGCGTGCCACGTCGATGCCCATCGCCTGCGCGGCTTCCGGGTTGTCGCGCACGGCGCGGCAGGCGCGTCCGAACCAGGAACGGTCGAGCCGCCACAGTATCGCCAGCGTGCCCAGCAGCAAGATGACGATCACCACGGTGTACCACGCCCCGGTGACGCGCATGCCGAACACATCGGGCAGCCGGTAGTTGGCCAGCCCGCCGGCCGCACCGGTGACCGCACCGCCCTCGTTGAGCACCACGATGAACAGCTGCGCGAACGCCAACGTGGCCAGCGCCAGGTAGAAGCCCTCCAGCCGCGTGGCGGGAATCGCCACCACCAGCGCCAGCACCACACACAGCGCAATGCCTGCGAGCACCGCCAGCGGCAGCGGCAGGCCGACCTGGAACAGCAGGATCAGGATCGCATAGGCGCCGATGCCGTAAAAGGTGAAATGCGAAAACGCCACCTGCCCGGCAATGCCGAACAGGAAGTTGTAACTCAGCGCGAGCGTGGTCCACAGCAGCAGCTTGCGGTAGATGTCGGTCTGGTAGGAGCCCAGCAGGAAGGCCACGGCCGACAGCAGCACCGCCGCTGCCACATACCCCAGCAACGCCTTCACGCCCGCGCCTCCCGGGGCAGCAGCAGGCCGGTCGGGCGGATCAGCAGGAACACGATCAGCAGCACCAGCGGCACGCCCATGGCCAGGCCGGGTGGCACCGGCGCGTAACGCACCGTGAACTGCTCGGCAAACGCCAGGATCAGGCCACCCAGCAGCGCACCCTCGACCCGCCCGACGCCGCCGATCACCAGCGCGGTGAAGCCCTGGATCGCCAGCGGCAGGCCCATCAGGTAATGCGCCGACACGTTGGGCGCCACCAGGATGCCCGCGAGCCCGGCCACCGCGGCACTCGCCGCGAAGGCCAGCGAGGTGACGCGGCGCAGGTTGATGCCCATCAGCGCCGCCGCACGCCGGTCGATGGCGACGGCTTCGAAGGACTTGCCCGCCAGCGTGCGCTCGAAGAAGAGCCAGGCGGCGCAGAAGACCACCGCCGTGACCGAGATGACGAAGAAGCTCTGGTAGGACCCGGCCAGCGGACCCAGTTCCAGCCGGCCGAAACCGAAGCTCGGCGGCACCGGCTGCGGGTCGGGCCCGAAACCCACCGACACCAGTTCGCGGAACACCACCAGCATGCCCAGCAGCGCCAGGATAGGCGCCAGAGCCGGCGCCCCCCGCTCCACCAGCGGGCGCACCGCGATGCGTTCGGTCACCCAGCCCACGCCCAGCATGGCCAGCAGCACCAGCGCCATGCCTGCGGCATAGGGAAGCTCCAACCGCGACAGCAGCACGAAGCCGCCGAACGCCGCCACCATCGACCACTCCCCGACCGCGAAATTGATCACCCCGGTTGGCCGGGTGACCAGCAGGTACGACAGCGCCACCAGGCCGTAGATGCAGCCGCTGGCCGTCGCGCCGACGACCAGTTCGAGGAAGTCGTTCACTTCATTCCGACGTGCACGACCTTGCCTTGTTTGTCGCCTTCGTAGACACGCACCACCATGCCGTTCACGTCGAACCCGGTGCGTCTGCCGTCGGCAAAACCGTAGCTGGTGCCGACGCCGCCCATGACCCCCGCAAACCCCCTGGTGGACTGCATCGCCTCGCGCACCTTGTCCTTGTCGGTGCCGCCGGCGCGCCGGATCGCATCTGCCACCAGCATCAGCCCGTCGTACCCGTAGCCGTTGAGGTTGTAGGGCTCGTTGCCGGTGTCCTTCTTGAAGGCGTCTATGAAACGCTGCGTCTCTGGCTTGGCAGGGTCGAACGCGTCGACAAACACCACGCCATCGAGCAGGCCCTTGGCGATCGACGAGTAGACCGGGATCGACATGTTGTAGTTGGCCAGGATCGGCGTCTTCATGCCGAGCTGCCGGTAGGAGCGCAGGATCAGCGCGTTCTCCGGGGTGGTGACGCCGGTCATGAACAGCGCGTCCGGGTTGGCAGCGCGCACCTTCTGCATCTGCGGATCGGCCGTGGTGGAGCCGCCGGACACCACCTCTTCGCTGACGATCTGGATGCCGCTCTTCTCCAGGCCGGCCTTGAAGAACTGGTTGGTCAACTGGCCGAGCGCCGAGTTCTCGGTGACCAGGGCCACGCGCTTGTAGTTCTTGTTGCGGGCGTAGGACAACAGCGTGGCGATCTGCGTCGACGCCAGCGGCCCGGTCTGCCAGAAGTTCGGGTTGGTGATCTGAGTCGTGAGGGTGTCGCCGCTGTTGGACGGCGTCAGGTGCGGCGTCTTCGTCTCCAGCGTGACCGACTGCGCCTGCTGGGTGGCGGGCGTCAGCGACACCGACAGGATGAAGGCCGCACCGGCGTCGACCAGCTTGCGGGCCGCGGTGGCCGACACGTCGGGCTTGCCCTGGTCGTCTTCCACCAGCAGTTCCACCTGGCGCCCGAGCAGGCCGCCCTTGGCGTTGAGTTCCTTGACCGCATACACCGCCCCTTGCGCCACCGGCTCGGCGTAGCCCTTGGCAGGGCCCACCTTGTCGGTGATCAGCCCGATCTTGATCGTCTGCGCAAACGCGCCCGGTGCCAGCAGCAGCACCGTGCCTGCCGCCAGCGACAGGGCCGTGGTCAAAAATGTCTTTTTCATCTGTCTTGTCTCCTTGTAAAAAACCCTACCGCACCCCATGCGCCAGTGGCTACTTCAGCGCCACCCGCCCGATCCAGCGTTCGAACGCCAGCATCTGGTCCGTCACCGCCTTGCGGGTCGCCGCGTCGGTGAGCTTGCCCTCGGCATCGAACTTGGTCTGTGCCATGCCGATGAACACCTCGGGCTTGACCAGCACCAGTGCCTCCTGGCAACCCAGCACCTTGCGCAGCTCGTACTGGTGGCGCCCGCCGCCCAGCGGCCCCATGGTGGCCGACAGGATCGCCGCCGGCTTGTCCTTGAACGGCGGCCCCGGCACCCGGGAGAGCCAGTCGATGAAATTTTTCAGCACGCCCGAGATCGAGAAGTTGTACTCGGGGCTGGCGAACAGCAGGGCGTCGGCCTCCCGCACCTGCTGTGCAAGCCGCGTCACCGCCTCGGGCATGCCCTGGTCCTGCACATCCTGGTTGAACAGCGGAACTTCGGAGTAGTCCGCGATCGTCAGCTGCATGCCAGCCGGCATCAGTTCGGACGCCGCCAGCAAGGCGCTGCGGTTGAAGGACTTGGCGCGCAGACTGCCGCAGATACCCAGGACGTGATAGGAAGCCATGCAGGAAGTACCTCTCGTGGTTGAACAAAAAAACGCTATTAGGCCGCCGCCGGCGCGTCGGCATAAGCCGGAGCGATGCGGATCGTGAACTCCCCGACCCGCTCGATACCGGCCTCGAGCACATCGCCCGGCCGCACCGGCCCGACCCCCTCGGGCGTGCCGGTCATGATCACATCGCCCGGCTCCAGGGTGTAGAACGCGGACGCGAACTCGATCAGCCGCGCCACATCGTAGACCAGATGCCGGGTGTTGGATTGCTGGCGCATCTCGCCGTTGACCTTGATCCACAGGTCGAGTTGACCGGGGTCGTCGATCTCGTCGGCAGTGACCATCCACGGGCCCAGCACCGAATAACTGTCGATCGACTTGCGGAAACACTGGAATTCGGTGCCGCGCAGGGTCATGTCGAGTGCCACCGTATAGCCGGCGACATGCGCCATCGCCTGTTCGCGTGCGACCAGGCGGCAGGTGGAGCCGATGACCACACCGAGCTCCACCTCGTGGTCGTTGCGCCGCTCGGGAAAGCGCAGCGTGATGTCCTGGTCGCAGCCGACCAGCGAACTGCCCGCCTTGAGGAACAGCCCCCAGTCGGCGATGGACGTGATGGCGCGGCCGTGGGCGATCTCCTGGTGGGCCTTGCTTTCGTCGATATGCGCCTGGTAGTTGATCGGAGCGCCGATGATCTTGCCGGGGTTGGCGACCGGCGCGGCGAATCGCACATCGGCGATCGCATGGCGGCTCGCCCCCTGCATCGCCAGCCGGATCGGCGCCAGCAACTGCGGCAGGGCTGCGATGAACAGGTCGTGCCGGGGCAAGGGATAACGCTGCGGCGGCAGCAGGTGCAGGACCTGGGTGACATCGAACACCTCGCCATCCTGCACCACACCCAGGCGGTCACCATTGAAACGGCAGATCTTCATTCGCCACCTTCCTCTTCGCGCAGATAACCCAGAGACGCCAGCAACTCGCGGTCGGTCATCATGAAGATGACGGTGTCGTCCGCACCGGCAGTATGGCTGATCCAGTTCCAGTGCGGCAACGTGAACACGTCGTTGCGCGTCCAGTGGATCGTGGTGCCCCCGACCTGGCTGCTGCCTTCGCCACGCGCCACCACACACACCGCGTTGCTGCTGCTGCGGTAGCGCCGTGTGGTGTGCCCTTTCTCGCAGGCCAGCAGGTAGCAGTCGAGTGTCGGCGCGACAGCCCCCCGGCTGTCGCCGTCCACGTAGCGCAACAGGCGGCTGCCATCGGCCTCGGCCGGCGCCGCGTCGAGCGCCTCGCGGGCGCGCTCCCAGGCGTACCGGAACCGGCTGTCGCTCGGGTTGCGCAAATCGAACGCATCGGGCGCGAGACCGACCGCGCCCGACCGCAGCGCCGGCGCCCGGGTCGGCAGCGGCTCGACCGGCAGCGACTGCCCCTGGGCCTGCCCGAGTTCGAGGAACATCGTGTCCAGGTGCGCGCACAGCGGCAGGTCCAGACCGTCGAACCAGACCATGCGACCAGTCCCCGGATGGGTGTGCTCGTGCCAGGTCCAGGAGGGGGTGAGCACCAGGTCGCCTTCGGCCATGGCCGAGAGGTGGCCGTTGACACTGGTGACGGCGCCTGCACCCTCCATCACGAACCGGATCGCCTGGATCGTGTGCCGGTGCGCACGCGCCGTCTCGCCCGGCAGCAGCGTCTGCAGGCCCGACGAGAGGTTGGTGGTGGTGGCCGCGGCACCCTGGAAGGCCGGATGTGTCAGCAGCAGCACCCGCCGCTCGGCATCGTCCATGCCGACTTCGCGCACCGCACGGGCAATCAGCGGCTCCATGACGGCCCAGGGCCAGCACCAGGGCACGTCCGCCGCCGCCGGCTCGCGCCGCGTGACACGGGCATAACGGTCCCACAGCGGCTGGGCGTGCACGGCCCCCAGCGCGTCGACGAGGGACTGCGGGGAAGGCATAGACAAAGCTGGTTCCAAATCGCCTCCTCGGCAACGCGGATCGGGTATGCCCGCGGATGCATCGTAGCAGTCAGTCTAGTGCCTCGTCCCGCGAAATGCCAGCGACTCGCCGGTCAGGGCCAGACGGGCGGGTGGCTCCCCGG
>JANMZX010000263.1:0-3486 GCA_031383745.1 Rhodoferax sp.
GCCGCCGCCAGTACCAGGCAACCCAGCTGGCCAGCGGGCATGGCTCGGGCTGGTCCCAGCGCCGCCCACAACGCGACCAGCATCAACAGACCGTCCAGGCCTGCCTGCCAGTTCATGCCCGCGCCCCAGGCAGGGCCGCCACCGCGTCGCCGCGCTCACCGCGTGCACGTGCCAGCAGCACCAGCGACAGGACCATGCCGAACGCGGCGACGGCCTGAACGGTGGCATGTACCGGAGTGAACCAGAGCCCCGCTGCCAGGGCGCCAAAGACCAAGGCAACCCGCAGTGCCTCCCATTCGATGGCGTGGGCCTGGCCCGCAAACAAGCGCCCGATCGTGATGCCGTTGAGCGCGATCAACAGCCCGTAGCCGATGCGCGCAGCCACGGACAGGCCAGGCGCCACCATCAGCAGATGCATGAACAAGGCAAACACCACCACCGTCGCCACCACCCCGTACACGCGCTGCCAGGTCGATGACGGCGTCTCGAACACGGCATAGCGGTTGGCCAGGCCCTGCTCGGGCACGGCAGGCCCCGAGGCAGTCCAGCCCGGCCCGGCGAACACATGCATCAGCTTGTCACCGGC
The DNA here is from genome assembly GCA_031383745.1 of Rhodoferax sp. Taxonomy (GTDB): domain Bacteria; phylum Pseudomonadota; class Gammaproteobacteria; order Burkholderiales; family Burkholderiaceae_C; genus CAISIP01. The sequence goes on from JANMZX010000263.1 coordinate 587, forward strand.
GCGCGGCGCCTGCCATGCGTCACGCACCATGCCGACGTAGTTCTTGAAGTTGGCCCACACCGGGTTCCAGCTCTGCAGCGGTGCCAGCGTGCCATAGACCACCGGCTCATCGTCGCGCTCGGCCACGTAGGTGCCGAACAGGCGGTCCCAGATGATCAAAGTGGCGCCGTAGTTCACGTCGATGCAATAGGGGTTGCGGCCGTGGTGGCAGCGGTGGTTGGACGGCGTGCTGAACACCAGGTCGAGCCACCCGAGCTTGGGGATCAGCCGGGTATGCACCCAGAACTCGTACAGCGCGCTGGCCAGCGCCACCAGCACAAACACCGACACAGGTATGCCGACGATGGCCATGGGCAGGTAGAACACCCAGTAGAACACCTGGTTGGTGGACGACTGGCGCAACGCCGTGGACAGGTTGAATTCTTCGCTTGAATGGTGCACGACGTGGGCCGCCCACAGGAAGTTGATCTCGTGCTCGGCGCGGTGCGCCCAGTAGTAGAAGAAGTCGTACATGAAGAAGGCCACGATCCAGACCCAGGGGCTGGCAAGATCCCATGTGAATGCACCCACCTTCTCCACCACCACCGCATAGACAAACACCGACATCAGCTTGAGCAGCGAGCGCACGCACTCGCTCATCAGTCCGATGTTGATGCTGGTGATGGCGTCGTGGAAGCGGTAGACCGTGCGGCCCATCCACTTGGCGGCCAACAGCTCCACGAAGATCAGGCCCAGGAAAACCGGAACGGCGTACAACAAGGGGCTCATGCGGCGGATCCTCTCCAGTTGGTGGAACACCCGGCCATCCAAGCCGGCTGGTCCTGTTGGTTTGACTGTGTGGATGGTACTGGCGGGGCGCGCGGCACAATGGTGGGATTCCGACAATCCGGGCGCTTGCTTGTCATGGTCAACCCTACTGCAGACATCGACGTCAGAGCCATCCTGCAGCCGACGCTGTTTGGGCGCCTGGGCCCGGTCCTGCTGGAAGAGGTTGCGCGGGACGCGCGTGTCGAGCGCTACGCTGTCCCCAGCCTGCTCTGCGCGGCCGGCACGCCGTTGCAGCGCCTGCGCTTGGTGGTTGCCGGGCGCATCGAGCTGGTGGCGCGCACCGCGTCGGGCAAGGCCGTGACCATCAGCGAGATCGAGCCGGGGGACTGGGCCAGCTGGTTGCCCTGCTTCATGCCGGTGACGCCGGAGCATGACCTGTGCGCCGGCGCCGACAGCATTTTCATCGCGCTGCCCGTGGCGACGGTCCGCAGTTACTGTGACGACCATCCGCAGATGTACCCGTGGGTGATCGCCGAGATCGGCCGCCGGTTGCGCCTGCTGACCGAGTGGGCCGGACAGTCGGTGTTGATGGGCCCGGAGCAACGCATGGCCAAACTCATCGGGCTGATGGCGCTGGACCGGAAAGCGGCGGCGCCGCCACACACCCTGAACGTGACGCAGGGTCGGCTGGCCAGCCTGGCGCGTTGTTCCCGCCAGTCGGGCAACCTGCTGCTGCGCGCACTCGAAAGGCGTGGCCTGATCCGGCTGGCGTATGGCCGGTGCGAGATACCGGATCTGGCGCAGCTCCTGGCATTTGCAGACCGGGTGGATGATGCGGTGTCGTGACCATGACGGCATGGCGCGGCCGGGTGGCCTGCCGTGTCGCATGGCGGGTGGTGCAGTGCCGATAGGCCATACACCGCCACGGCAGGCGCGCTCAGGGTGAGTCGCCACCCATCCCCATCGCGCAACCACGAACCCACGCTAGAGCTTCTGTGCCCCTGGCAACCTGGCAAGTGCCCTATCGAATGTGGCGAGCGGCATGTGCCCGGCTTTGCGGGCAATCTCGAGCACCAGGCAATCCGAAAAACCCAGTGCTGGCTTGGTTCGGAACTGCGTCAACGCGGCGTTGATGACGTCCGCGTCCTGCAGCACCAGGCTCTCATGAACCAGCAACAAGTCCAGTGCCGCGATCATCTGCTTCGGGGTGCGGCCGTAGACCGCATCGAGAACCCAGATCGCCTCGGCCAGTACCAGGTGCGAGACCCAGGCTCCCTTGGCAATTGCCTGGTCCGCGGCGAGCGCCTGCTTGGCTTCGTCGCGTGCCAGCAGGCGTACCAGGACAGTGGTGTCAACGGCCAGCATATCGACGTCGCACCTGTTCGCGAATGCCTTTCTTGAGTTCGGCCAGGGTCTTGACCGGTTCATCGTCTGGCGGCGGACCTTCTGGAAAAAGAGCCTGGTGCACCTCTTGCGTGCTGTGACGTTTCGCACGCTGTACGACGAACCTGTCGCCCTCCTGTGTCCACTCCAAGACTGACCCAGGAATCAGGTGCAGGAAATTGCGTACTGGGGCCGGCACGGAAACCTGCCCTTGAGAAGTAAGTTTTGTCTCGAACTTTTGCATTCTCTTATCGTATCACTTTACCGTGGTAATGCCGCGACGCCCTCCTGCTGTTGTTCCGCAACGGTCAGGAAATTCCCACACCGCGCCGCCGGTATCCGGGCTGTCATGATTCTGGGAAAGATCAATAGACCAGCCGCGATACCTCCATAGTCAGTCATTCTGGTCCGTGTATTGCGGCATGAAAGTCGTACGCGCTCCCGCCCGCAGTGGTCAAGGCGATGCGGGCCGTTCCGGGCAGGCGCGAACAGTCATGCAAAGATGCGAGGGAAAGGTCGTGCAGCTCATCCCCGCTTGCGGGCCACGATGAACACCCGGATGTCCTTGCCCCGGGTTCCGTGGCGCTCGACCGAGACGATCTCCATGCCCTGCCGGACGATGGCCGACTGCAACTCCTGCGCATTGAGGCACAACACATGGGGTGCCCTGCCGATGGCGCGCATCAGTGGCAGTGCGAGATAGGGAATCAGCGGGTTCATCTCGGCGATGCACGGCGTCTTGGAGATCA
>JANMZX010000301.1:0-2623 GCA_031383745.1 Rhodoferax sp.
GGCTGGTCGCCGAAGGTGGGCGCGCCATTGACCATGCCCAGCAGCTTGACCACGCGACGCACGCGGCCCAGGTCGCCCAGCGCCATGTGCGCCACCGCCAGCAGGTTCAGTCCGGTCTGCTGCGCGTGGGTGTAGGCGTCCTCGACACTCACCTCGGCGCCCACCTTGCCGGTGGGCGTGCTGCCGTCGGGGCGTTTGGGTCCCTGGCCCGACAGGTACAGAAAACCATTCGCCAGCACGAACGGCACATAGTTGGCCACCGGCACGGCGGGGACGGGCAGCTCCAGGCCCAGGGCTTTCAGGCGGTCATACGGTGTCATGGTGTTTCTCCTTATGAAACAAAAATTGCAGGGGGAAATCAGCAGGCCAGCAAGACGGGTTGCACCGCCTCGTCCAACGGCCAGATCGGCCGTTGCACGCAGATATAGGGCACCGTGCGGTGGTCGCGCGGGATCGGTCCGCCCGAGTCGCAATACAGCACCTGCCGGGCCAGCGGCGCGAACGCGGCGTAAAAGTGGTTGGTCGATTTGACAACCACGATCCGCTTGTCCGCCAGGCTGACGCCCATGCCGGTGAAGAGGTCGGCCCCCATGGCCTGGGTGCGCTTGGTGATCAGCACCACCGCGATGCCGCCCAGGTCGATCGCCGCGCAGTCGCCCAGCGGGATGCGCGCATCGGCGAACGCCTGCGAGGCGTCGTGCACCAGTGCGGTCACGGTTACCAGCGCGTCGATGGGCTGGCCCGAGGTCGGGGCCGTCTTGCCGCCAAAGCGCAGCCGCAGCGTGCCGCCCACACCGGCCATGAAACACAGGCGCACCGCCATCGGGTCCCACACCGGCGCCAGCGCGGCGCCCTGAACATGGCGTTCGATCAGGCGGCGCAGGATCACGGTGGAGTCCCCCGGAGCGCCCCCGCCGGGGTTGTCCGACGGGTCAGCCACCACCACCGGGCCTTCCGACAGCAGGGCCAGGTCGATCACGGCGTCGGGCGTGTGGTACGGGGGCATGGTCTTGCCGCGCATCGCGAAGAATTCGTCGGCGAGCTCCTTGGCCAACCGGTCGCCGGCGGCGCGTTGGTTGTCGGTCACCACCAGGATGCGCGCCCCCATTTCCGGCACGTCGGCATACGGGAAGCAGTGGGCTGCCGACACCGACAACACCCCGTTTTTCCCCTCCAGGCTGCTCATCTTGTCGACGAAGGCGCGCATCGGCTGCAGGTTGGTCGGGAAGCTGCCGATCATGCGGCAGTCGCACAGCGACATCACCGGCCGGATCTCGCCCCGCGCGGCCCGCAGTGTGAGCTCCACCACCTCTTCGCCGCGCGCCACGAAGTCGGTGTGCGGGAACTCCTTGAAGCAGATGATCAGGGTGGCATTCTTCACGCGTTTCTCTGTCATGTGGCAATGCGGGTCGAGTTCGACGCCGATCGGCACCGTGGGGCCCACCATGCTGCGTGCCCGGGCGATCAGGTCGCCCTCGCAGTCCGGGTAGCCGTCGGCCACCATGGCGCCATGCAGGCCCAGCAGCACGGCGTCCACCGGCATGGCGGCCTGCAACTGCCCGAGCACCTCGTCGCGCAGTTGCTCGTAGGCCGCGCGTGACACCAGGCCGGCTGGCTCGGCCCAGGAGCAGGAGCCCTCGATCAGGGTCCAGCCCTCGGCTTTGGCACGCCGGCGGGCGACCCACAACGGGGCGGTACACAGCGTCGGGTCTGCCGGATGTTGCCCGGGCGGCGCATAGAACGCCTCGTGAAAACTCTCCAGCGACGTGGGGATGGGCGCGAAGGTGTTGGTCTCGGTGCCGATCGAAGCCGCAAATATCCGCATGGCGTGTCTCCTCGTTGAACGTCGTGGGGCTGGCCGCATGCCGGCACAGTGCTGGAACGCATTCTGGCGCAATCGTGACCGGCCCCGTGCGCGCCGCGCGCTACCATGTTGCAGTTCACTTCAGGAGTCTCGACCGTGTCCATGCAAGCCATCGTGACCGTGGGGCAGGGGGGTTGTGACCAGCTGTTGCGCCGCGGCGGCCGCAATGTGTCGTCGGGCGACATCGGCGGCCTGCTGCACACTCTCGACATGCGCACGATGTACCTGAACGACCTCACGCTGCTGGGCAGCACGGCGTGGGACGAAACCGTGTTCCCCAACCTGGTGCGTTATGGGGAGCATCGCGAGATCGCGCCGCTGGTGGCCGGCGTGGTTGCGCTGGACAGGATCGCCGTCGCGCAGCCGGCATTTCTCGCCGAGGCACAGGTGGGCAAGCTGGTGCGGGTGCCGGCGCAACCGGAGTGAATGCGATGCCGCAGGCCATCATCGTCGAGCGCAACCTGCTGGTTCCGATGCGCGACGGCGTCGTGCTGGCGGCCGATGTGGTGCGCCCGCCGGGTGCGCAGCGGCTGCCTGCGATCCTCAATTTCGGTCCGTACCACAAGGACGGCCGTGGTGGGCGGCTCAGCGTGGCGAGTGTGCACCGGCATTTCGCCACACTGGGATATGCCTGCGTCACAGCCGACCTGCGCGGCCTGGGCAATTCAGGCGGCCGCAGCCCGGGCGCCTTTGCGCCTGGAGAGGCACAGGATGGCCACGACCTGGTGGAGTGGATAGCCGCGCAGCCCTGGTGCGATG
>JANMZX010000332.1:0-22814 GCA_031383745.1 Rhodoferax sp.
GGCCTTCTGGTAGGCGCGTTGCGCAATGGCGATGCCCTGCACGCCCACGGCATAACGCGCCGCGTTCATCATGATGAACATGTATTCCAGGCCGCGGTTTTCCTGGCCCACCAGATAACCGGCCGCACCGCCATGGTCGCCGTATTGCAACACGGCCGTGGGCGAGGCCTTGATGCCCATCTTGTGCTCGATGCTCACGCAGTGCACATCGTTGCGCGCGCCGCAGCTGCCGTCCGGGTTGACCATGAACTTTGGCACGACGAACAGGCTGATGCCCTTGACGCCCTCGGGCGCACCGGTCACCCGCGCCAGCACCAGGTGCACGATGTTCTCGGCCATGTCGTGTTCACCGTAGGTGATGAAGATCTTGGTGCCGAACACCTTGTAGGTGCCGTCGGGCTGGGGCTCGGCCCGGCTGCGCACCATCGCCAGGTCGGAGCCGGCCTGCGGCTCGGTGAGGTTCATCGTGCCGGTCCACTTGCCGCTGACCAGGTTCTCCAGGTAGGTGGCCTTGAGTTCGTCCGATCCGGCCGTCAGCAGGGCCTCGATGGCGCCGTCGGTCAGCAACGGGCACAGCGCAAAGCTCATGTTGGCGCTGTTCACCATCTCGATGCAGGCCGCGCCGATGGTCTTTGGCAGCCCTTGCCCGCCGAACTCCGCCGGATGCTGCAAACCCTGCCAGCCACCCTCGGCAAACTGGCCGTACGCCTGCTTGAACCCCGGTGTGGTCGTGACCACCCCGTCCTTCCAGGAAGACGGGTTCTTGTCGCCCTCCCAGTTCAGCGGGCTGAGCACGTCCTGGTTGAACTTGGCGGCCTCTTCCAGCACCGCCTGTGCGGTATCGAAACCCGCATCCTCGAAACCCGGCATCTGCGCGACCTGATCGATGTTGGCCAGGTGGCGGATGTCGAACAGCATGTCCTTGATTGGCGCTATGTAACTCACGGGGAACCTCCAGATGCGAAAAAGCCGTTCTTCCCGAGTTGCGTGACCAAGGAGAACGGCCGATGAAACGAGGTGCATGTCGCCGCCGGGGCAGCGACACGCGGGCCTGCGGCCAGCTTTACAGCTTGGCCACCAGCTCCGGCACGGCCACGAACAGATCGGCTTCGAGCCCGTAGTCGGCCACGCTGAAGATCGGTGCCTCGGCGTCCTTGTTGATCGCCACGATCACCTTGCTGTCCTTCATGCCCGCCAGGTGCTGGATGGCGCCGCTGATGCCGCAGGCCACGTACAACTGCGGCGCCACGATCTTGCCGGTCTGGCCGACCTGCCAGTCGTTGGGCGCGTAGCCGGCGTCCACTGCGGCGCGCGACGCTCCCATCGCGGCTCCGAGCTTGTCCGCCAGCGGCGTCATCACCTCGGCGAACTTCTCGGCGCTGCCCAGCGCCCGGCCGCCGCTGACGACGATCTTGGCGGCGGTCAGTTCGGGGCGGTCGTTCTTGGCGATCTCGCTGCCGACGAACGTGGCCTTGGGGCTGGCGGCCACGGCCGCAACGGTTTCCACCGTTGCCGATCCGCCGCTGGCCGCAGCCGGGTCGAAACCGGTGGTTCGGACCGTCAGCACCTTGATCGCGTCCAGGCTCTGCACCGTGGCAATCGCGTTGCCGGCGTAGATCGCACGCTCGAAGGTGTCGGGGCTGTCGACCTTGGAGATCTCCGAGATCTGCCCGACGTCGAGCTTGGCCGCCACGCGCGGTGCGATGTTCTTGCCCGAGGCGGTGGCCGCGAACAGGATGTGGCTGTAGCCCGACGCCAGTGCCAGCACCTGGGCCGAGACGTTCTCGGCCAGGCCGTGCGCAAAACCGGCATCTTCTGCATGCAGCACCTTGGTGACACCCGCGATGGAGGCCGCGGCAGCGGCGGCTGCACCGGCATTGGAGCCCGCCACCAGCACATGCACATCGCCGCCGCACTGCAGCGCGGCCGTCACGGTGTTGAGCGTGCCGCTCTTGATCGCGGTGTTGTCGTGTTCGGCAATAACCAGGGATGTCATGTCAGATCACCTTTGCTTCGTTCTTGAGTTTGTCCACCAGGGCGGCCACGTCCGCCACCTTGATGCCGGCGCTGCGCTGCGGCGGCTCCGCGACCTTGAGCGTCTTGATGTGCGGTGCCACGTCGACGCCGAGGTCGGCGGGCTTGAACACGTCCATCTGCTTCTTCTTGGCCTTCATGATGTTGGGCAGCGTCACGTAACGCGGCTCGTTCAGGCGCAGGTCGGTGGTGATGATGGCTGGCAGCGTGAGCGACACGATCTCGAGGCCGCCGTCGACCTCGCGGGTGACGCGGGCCAGGCCGTCGGCGACCTCGACCTTGCTGGCGAAGGTGGCCTGCGGCAGGTCGCACAGCGCGGCGAGCATCTGGCCGGTCTGGTTGCAGTCGTCGTCGATCGCCTGCTTGCCCAGGATCACCAGGCCGGGTTGTTCCTTCTCGACGATGGCCTTGAGCAGCTTGGCCACGGCCAGCGGCTGGAGTTCCTCGGCGCACTCGACCAGGATGGCGCGGTCGGCGCCGATGGCCATGGCGGTGCGCAGGGTTTCCTGGCACTGGGTGACGCCGCAGGACACGGCGATCACCTCGGTGACGACGCCCTTTTCGCGCAATCGGACCGCCTCCTCGATGGCAATCTCGTCGAACGGGTTCATGCTCATCTTGACGTTGGCGATGTCCACACCGCTGCCGTCGGACTTGACGCGCACTTTCACGTTGTAGTCCACCACACGTTTCACAGGTACCAAGACCTTCATTACAGAGACTCCATGGATTGGTTGAGAGATTGCTGCCCGGGCTGAACCACCAATTTTAGGCGCGTTGGTGGCTGGGGGGATTCACCGCGGCGACCAGATCGGGAGCGCCAACGACAAATCGGCCACAAACAAAAAAGAACGACCGTGCTTTTTAATTATAGCCAGGGTTCGCGCGGGCTGCTGGCCGCTGTGGCGGCGGCACCTGGATACCGTTGGCACGCAGGGCCAACAGGATGGCCAGATTCACCTCGGAGCGGATGCCCAGCTGGCCGTGCTCCGGGTCGCCAATCCAGTAGGCCACGGTGAATTCCAGCCCCTCTGCACCGAACGCCGACAGCGCCACCGCCGGTGGCGGCTCCCGCAATACCCGGGGCTGGGCCAGCGTCGCTTCCTCCAGCAGGCGCATGACCAGGTCGACATCGCTGTCATAGGGCACCAGCAGCACCGTCGACTGCCACAGGGTCCGGTCGCTGAGCGACAGGTTCTCCACGCGGTTGACGATGAACATCTCGTTGGGCACGATCGACTCGCGACCGGTCGGCGAGCGGATCACCGAGTAGCGCGCGTTGATATCGGTCACCACGCCTTCGAAATTGTCCACCCGCACGCTGTCGCCGATCCGCACGCTGCGCTCAGCCAGAATGACAAAGCCGCTGACGTAGTTGGAGGCCAGTTTCTGCAGGCCCAGACCGATGCCCACACCGACCGCACCGCCCAGGACCGACAGCGCCGTGAGGTCGATGCCGACGGCCGTCAGCGCCACCAGCAGGCCGATCAGCATCAGCAGCGCCCGCACCGCGTTGCTCACCGCCTTGCGCAAGGACAGGTCGCCACCGGTCGCGGAACGCAGCAAACGCGATTCGATGCCTGCAGACACCCACAAGGACAGGATCAGCACCGCGCCGGCCGTGAGACTGCCTTCGATGAGTGTGCGTAGCGACAGGCTGGTGCCACCGATCTTCCAGTGGATCTGGTCGAGTTCTTCGAGCAGCACGGGCAACAGGCCGCTGACCCACAACACCATGGCGATCCAGGCCGCCCAGGAGATCGTGCGTTCCAGCACGCGCACCGCCGGCGTCTCGTGGAAGGCGACCTGCAACACCTTGACGCCGACACGGATCACCAGCAGCGCCACCAGCGCGGGAAGCGCGATCCGGAACGCCGCCACGGGGATCCAGTGCGACAGCAGCAGGCGGGCGCCGTACGCCAGGCACAACAGGATGAAAGGAAACATCACGCCATCGACGAGATTGCGCCCGAACCAGATCGAGCTGCGGTCGGTGGAGCGCAGCGACTGCCGGGTGGCCCAGACCACGGCCCACGCCAGGCCCGCACACAGCACCAGCACGCCGAGTTCGACCAGGGTGGCCGGCTGACCCAGCGCAGTCAGCCACTGCGACAGGTCATCGACACGCGCGTTGGTCGCCACCGCTCAGACGTCCGCCAGCACGCGCAGATGGGCCTCCACGCTGCGCCCCAGGGCGCTGAGGTTGTAGCCTCCTTCGAGGCACGAGACGATGCGGCCCTTGGCGTGGCGCCGTGCGACGTCCTTCATGCGGCTGGTGATCCAGGCGTAATCCTGCTCCACCAGGCCGAGCTGGCCCATGTCGTCCTCGCGGTGCGCATCGAAACCGGCGCTGATGAAGACCATCTCGGGGCGGTGCTCCTCCAGGCGCGGGATCCAGTAGGTCTCGACAAGATCGCGGATCTGCATGCCCTTGGAATAGGCGGGCACCGGCACGTTGACCAGGTTGGCCGCGTTGGACTGCGACCCGCCCTCGGGGTAGAACGGGTGCTGGAAGAAACTCACCATCAGGATGCGGTCGTCGCCGGCCACGATGTCTTCAGTGCCGTTGCCGTGGTGCACGTCGAAATCCACGATCGCGACCCGCGTCAGCCCATGGCGCTCCAGCGCGTACTTGGCTGCAATTGCCACGTTGTTAAAGAAGCAAAAGCCCATCGCCTTGTCGCGGCAAGCATGGTGGCCGGGCGGGCGCACGGCGCAAAACGCGTTTTCCAGGTCGCCGGCCATGACCGCGTCGGTGGCGGCAATCGCCGCGCCGGCAGCGCGCAGGGCGGCATCCCAGGTGCTGATGTTGAGCGATGTGTCCGGATCGAGCTGCACATGGGTCGGCCCGCCGGCGTCGATCTCGTCGCGCAGCCCTTCGCTCAGGCCGCGCAGCGAGGCCACGAACATGCGGCCGTGCGCCAGTTCGATGTCGGCCAGCGGAGCCACCGGGGCTTCGCGGTGGTCGAGCGCGTCGCCCACTCCGGAGACCAGCAGGCGGTCGTCGATGGCGTCGAGTCGTTGCGGGCATTCCGGATGCCCGGCCCCCATTTCATGCTTGCGGCAGTCGCGGTGGGAAAAGTATCCGGTCTTGTTCATGGCGGGTCGGCAGGTCGGCGGATTTCGGGTAAGGTCATGCCATGCATGCCCAAGAAAAGCTCACATCCTTGCTGAACCAGCTTAACACGGTCATCGCGGGCAAACCAGCCCAGATCCAGGATTGCGTCGCTTGTCTGCTGGCCGGCGGACACCTATTGATCGAGGATGTCCCGGGCGTCGGCAAGACCACGCTGGCGCATGCGCTGGCCCGCACCTTCGGGCTGCAGTTTTCTCGGGTGCAGTTCACCTCCGACCTGATGCCCAGCGACCTGTCGGGCGTGTCGGTGTTCGAGCGCGGCAAGGAGGCCTTCGTGTTCCACCGCGGGCCGATCTTCGCCCAGGTGCTGCTGGCCGACGAGATCAACCGCGCCAGCCCCAAGACCCAAAGCGCGCTGCTGGAGGCGATGGAAGAAAAGCAGGTGACGGTCGAGGGCGAGACCCGGCCGCTGCCCACGCCGTTCTTCGTGATCGCGACACAGAATCCGCACGACCAGCTGGGCACCTACGCGCTGCCGGAGTCCCAGCTCGACCGCTTCCTGATGCGTATTTCCCTCGGCTACCCGGATCGCGTGGCCGAGCGCGGCCTGCTCGGCGGGCAGGACCGGCGCGACGTGGTGGACGCCCTGCCCGGCCTGTTGACGGCAGCGCAATTGCTGCAACTGCAGCGTGAGGTGGTGGCGGTGCACACCTCCGATGCGCTGCTCGACTATGTGCAGGACCTGATCGCCGCGACACGCTCGGGCCAGTGGTTCCTGCAGGGCCTGAGCCCGCGCGCAGGCATCGCCATCGTGCGGGCCGCAAAGGCGCAGGCGCTGCTGTCCGGGCGCAGCTATGTGGCGCCGGACGACGTGCAGGCCATCCTTCCGCAGACCATCGCGCACCGCCTGCTGCCTACCGGAGAGGCCGGGCGCGGCGCCATCGAACAGGTGCAGGCCATGCTGCAGGCCGTGCCGCTGTCCTGACGGTGCATGGCATGGCGACTGCGCGCGTGTCGGCTCCGTGGCAAACCCTGGCCTCGTGGCGGGCGCGGCTGCGGCGCTACTGGGTCGAGCGGCTGCCGCCGCGCGACGTCATGCACCTGACGCAGCGCAATGTCTACATCCTGCCGACCCGGCCTGGCTTCATGCTCGCGGCGACCCTGATGGTGCTGCTGGTCGCCTCGATCAACTACCAGCTCAACCTGGGCTACCTGCTCACCTTCCTGCTCGCCGGCAGCACCCTGGTGGGCATGCACATCTGCCACGGCACCCTGCGCGGCCTGACGCTGCAACTGCAGCCACCGGAACCTGCCTTCGCAGGTGCCAGCGTACCGATCAGCCTGGTGCTGCTGAACGCGCGAAAACGCGTACGCCATGGCATCGGCCTGTCGGTGCTGGGGGTCGGGCACTGGGCCTGGACCGATGTGCCAGGGCAAGGCAGCGCGACGGTGCAGGTCGCATTCCAGCCGCAGCGGCGGGGCCGCCAGCCGATCCCGGCACTGACGGCTGAAACGCGTTTTCCGCTCGGGACTTTCCGCGTCTGGACGGTCTGGCGACCGGCCGCCCGGGTGCTGGTCTATCCGCAGCCGGAGGCGCGGCCGCCACCCCTGCCACCCGGTGAACCGCGCACCGGTGAAGTCGCGCGGCCGCATCCGACGTCGAGCAGCGAACATGACGGCGTGCGCGCCTACCGCCGCGGCGACGCACTCAAGCTGGTGGTATGGAAAAAGGCCGCCCGGGCGGGAGAACTGGTGAGCCGCGACAGCCAGCAGACACACAGCCTCGAACTCTGGCTCGATCTGGCGCAGACCGGGCTCCCCGCGGCCGGAGCATCGGGCCACGGCGACGCCGCGCTGGAACGCAGCCTGTCGCGCCTGTGCGCGTGGGTCCTGGCCGCCGACCGCCAGGGCCTGCGCTACGGCCTGCGCCTGGGGCCGACACGGATCGCTCCCGCCACCGGCGAGGCCCACCGTCGCCAATGCCTGGAAGCGCTGGCCCTGCTCGGTACAGGGCCCTGACCGATGCTCGATACGCTGCGCCAACTGCCGCGCGACGCGCGCGACACGCTGTTCCTGCTGCTGGTGATCGCCAGCGTGCTCACGCCGCAACTCGGCCACCTGCCCGTGTGGTGCAGCCTGCTGGCCCTGGGCGTGCTGGGCTGGCGCGGCTGGCTGGCGTGGACCGCCCGGCCCCTGCCCGCGCGCTGGTGGCTGTTCGCCCTGCTGCTGCTGACCATCGGGGCCACGTTATGGACCCACCGAACGCTCCTCGGAAGGGACGCCGGTGTCACGCTGATCGTGGTGCTGCTCACGCTCAAGACGCTCGAACTGCGCGCCCGCCGCGATGCGTTCGTGGTGTTCTTCCTGGGCTTCTTCACCATGCTCACGAACTTCTTCTTTTCGCAGTCGCTGCTCACCGCCGCCGCCATGCTGGTGGCGCTGATGGGCCTGCTCACGGCGCTGGTCAACACCCACATGCCGGTAGGCAAGCCGCCGCTGCGCGAGGCCGCGCGCACCGCGGCCGGCATGGCCCTGCTGGGGGCTCCGATCATGGCCGTGCTGTTCATGCTGTTTCCGCGCGTCGCGCCGCTGTGGGGCATACCGTCGGATGCGATGGCAGGTCGCACCGGGCTCTCGGGCAGCATGCAGGTGGGCAGCATCGCCAGCCTGGCGCTGGACGACGGTGTGGCCATGCGGATCCGCTTCGACGGACCGGCGCCGCGCCAGAACGACCTGTACTTCCGGGGCCCGGTGCTGTCCACGCTCGATGGCCGCGAATGGCGCACGCTGCGCTCGCGGTTTCCGGCATCGCTGCAGGATGCCGCCAACCTGCAGGTCAGCGGGCCCGGACTGCAATACCAGGTGACGCTCGAGCCCAACAACCGCAACTGGATCCTGACGCTGGACGCCACACCGGACAAGCCGCTCACGCCCGGACACGACCTGCACATGACGCCCGAACTGCAATGGGTCAGCGCGCAGCCGGTAGCGGACCTGCTGCGCTACCAGGTGCGCAGCCACCCGAGCTTCCGCCATGGTCCCCAGCGGCGCACCGCCGCGCTGCAGGACTACCTGGAGCTGCCCCCGGGCTTCAATCCACGCACCATGCAATGGGCCAGTGAACTGCGCCAGGGCCCGCGCGCCGAACTGGACCCGGCGCGGCTGGTCGACCTGGCGCTGGAGCGCCTGCGCTCCGGCGGCTACACCTACACGCTCGACCCGGGCGTCTACGGCCAACACACGGCCGACGAGTTCTGGTTCGACCGCAAGGAGGGTTTTTGCGAACACATCGCGTCGGCCTTCGTGATCCTGATGCGCTCGCTCGACGTCCCGGCCCGTGTCGTCACCGGCTACCAGGGCGGTGAATTCAACGGCCTGGGTGGTTTCTGGGTGGTGCGGCACAGTGACGCCCATGCCTGGGCCGAGGTCTGGCTGGCGGGCCGCGGCTGGGTCAGGGTCGATCCGACCGCGGCGGTGGCACCGGGTCGCACCGGTTCGCTGCAGCGCCTGCAGGCGCCGCGTGGTGTGATCGCGCAGGCGCTAGGCGCGGTCAGCCCGTTGGCGCTGTTCAACCTGCGCGAGGCGTGGGACGCGATGAACAACCGATGGAACCAGTGGGTGCTCAACTACAGCCAGACGACGCAACTCAAGCTGCTGCAGGACATCGGGTTCACATCGCCGGACTGGGCGGATCTGGGGTATGTGCTGATCGCGCTGGTGGTGGCGGCCAGCCTGCTGGGTGCCGCCTGGACCCTGTGGGACCACAGCCGCCAGGACCCCTGGCTGCGCCTGCTGCGCCGGGCCAATCGGCGCATTGCCGATGCCGGGCTGGCGCTGCCGCCGCACACGCCGCCGCGCGGCTTGGCCGCGCAGGTGCTGTTGCGCTGGGGCCCGGACATTGCCGCCACGCGCGCCATCGGGGACTGGCTGCTGCGCCTCGAGACCGCACGTTATGCGCCGCAGGACGGCGGCACAGCCCACCCGACCATCCAGCGCCTGCGACGCGAATTCAAGCAACTTTCATGGCCTACCCGCTAGTTTCCACCCAATCCCGCACGAGCATGGCCATGCTGGCCCTGGCCATGGCGCTATCGCTGTCTGTGCTGCAAGGCGGTGCGTGGGCGGCCACACCGCGGCCCAAGGCTGCCTCCGGCGCCCCGCCCAAAGCCCATGCCAAGGCCAAGCCCAAGGAAGCCCCGGCCGGTGTGCCCTATGCAGCGCGCGCCGACGCCATGGCAGCCGCCGACGACATCGCAGCGCGCCGCGACCTGGACCGCAACTGGGTGCGGGACACCATTGGCCAGGCCCGGCTGCTGCCCCAGATCACGCGCTGGGTGTTGCCCCCGCCCACCGGGACAGCCAAGAACTGGCGGGTGTACCGCAGCCGTTTCATCGACCCGGTGCGTATTGCGGCCGGGGTGGCGTTCTGGCAGGCACATGCCGCCACGCTGGACAGGGCGGAGCGCGAATTCGGCGTGCCGGCGTCGATCATCGTCGGCATCATCGGCGTGGAGACCATCTACGGGCGCGACGTAGGCAGCTTCCGTGTCATGGACGCGCTGGCCACCCTGAGCTTCGATTTCCCGGACGCCCACCCGCGCGCTGGCGAGCGCCGCGCGTTTTTCCAGAACGAACTCGAGCAATTGCTGTCGCTGGCCCACCGCACTGGCGTCGACCCGCTCGGCCTGCGCGGCAGTTATGCCGGCGCGATGGGCTTGCCGCAGTTCATGCCCTCGAGCTGGGCCCGTTACGCGATCGACTTCGACGGTGACGGCCGGGTCGACCTGTTCCGCAGCCCAGGTGACGTGATCGGCTCGGTGGCGAACTACTTCAGGGCTTTCGGCTGGCAACCCGGCATGCCGACCCACTACCCGGTGCAGTTCGACCCGGCACGCCTGGACCTGCCCGGACTGCTGGCGCCCGACATCCTGCCGACGTTCAGCGCCGCGGGCCTGGCAGCCAGAGGGGTGCTGCTGGACACGCCCGGCCAGCAGCACGGCGGCCCGATGGCCCTGGTCGAGCTGCAAAACGGCAGCGACGCGGCGCAGTACGTGGCAGGCACCGAGAATTTCTACGCCATCACGCGCTACAACTGGAGCAGCTACTACGCCATGGCGGTGATCGAACTGGGCCAGGCAGTGGCCGCCGCGCGCGCCCGCTGAACCTCGCGGCAGCGCGTCAGGCGCGGCGGTGGCGCTCTTGCAGCCACCGGATCAGGTCGTCGACGGGCATCGGCTTGGCGATCAGGTAGCCCTGCACACTCTGGCAACCCATGTCGCGCATCATGGCGAGTTCGGAGTCGGTCTCGACACCCTCTGCCACGGTGCTGAGCGACAGCTTCTGGGCCATGCCCATGCTGCTTTCCAGGATTGCGCGCGCCGCCGGATCCTGGATGCCGCGGTTCACAAAACTGCGGTCCAGCTTCATTTCGGTGAACGGGATGCGCCCGAGCTGTTCGAACGACGAGTAACCGATGCCGAAATCATCGATCGACAGCCCGAAGCCCTTGAGCCGCAGCCTGGTGAGCACATCCAGCGCGGTAGCCACATCCTTGGTGACACCGGTTTCAGTGACCTCCAGGATGATGTCGGCAGGCCGCAAGCCGACGGACTCGGCCGACCGCAACATCAGGTCGGGCAGGCTCAGGTCGTCGAGCCACAGCGCCGACAGATTGACCGAGACGGTCAGGGCAAAACCAGCCGCATGCAGCCTCGCGGCGTCCTCCAGGCCACGTGCCAGCAGTACCCGGGACAATTCACCGACAAGCCCGGAACGTTCGGCCAGCACGATGAAAAGATCGGGCGGAACATGGCTGCCATCTGCCTGGCGCCAGCGTGCCAGGGCCTCGACGCCTTCGGGCTCCAGGGTCAGGGCATTCACCTTGGGCTGCAGCCAGACCGAGAACTCCTGCCTGGCGATACCGGCACGGATGGCTTCGGGGCTCAGGGGGGAGCTGTTGCGCGCCAGCCGCCGGTCGACCGGCAGGCTGGACGAATGCCGCAGCAGTTCGCGCATGGCATGCGGCGTGGCCGGCTTCTGGATCTGGCCCAGCACGGTGAGACCCTGCAGCGCAGCGAGCTTGCTGACGGTGTTGAGGATCTGCCGGTCCGCGCCGCTCATCAGGATCAGGCCGCCCCGGAACCCGCTCTGGCTGAAGCGGCGGATCATCTCGACACCGTCCATCTCGGGCATGTTCAGGTCACACACCACCACACCGAACTGCTCGGTGCGGCGGTTCATCACCATGATCGCCTCGACCCCATTGCGCGCCGTGAAAACCTCCACGACGCCGATGACGGAGAGCATCTGCTTCATCTGCATCAGCACCACCGGATCGTCGTCGACCACCAGCACCGAGGCCACCAGCGTGTCGCCTGCCGGCTCCGGCTCCAGCGGCGCAGGCGCCGACACCTCTTCCGCGTCGTCCAGGCCAAGCGCCGCGGCGCGCACGCGCTCCAGCGCCGCCGACAGCTGCTCCAGCCAGCTCGCAGGGTCCATGCCGGGCGCGGCGCGTGCGGCCTCTTCCAGCCCCTGCGCCAGCTCGGCGTATTGCAGGGCGCCCACCGTGCGCGCGGACGAGCGCTGGCGGTGCATCTCGCGCACCAGCGAGCCCGGCACGCCCGGCCGCGCAGCCAGGCCGGACAGGCCGGCACCGGTGGACTCGAGGAACGTGGCCAGCAACGCCGATGCCTGGGCGGTGCTGATGCGCCCCAGCACGCGGTACAGATGGTCGAGATCGAGGACTGCAAATTCGGCATCCCGCGATCGCCGGCTCGGGGTCGGTGGCGATACGGGGGCAGCCTCTGCGCCCCCGGCGCCAAGCCGGCGGCGCAGCATCGCGGCCAGGCCGTCGAGCGAAATCGGCTTGGCCAGCAGATCGTCCATGCCGGCTGCCAGGCAGCGCGCCCGCTCCTCGCCGACCACCGCAGCACTCTGCGCAATGATCGGCACGCGCGGGCCTGTGCGCGGCTCGAGCCGCCGGATCGCCCGTGCCAGATCGAAGCCGTCCATCACCGGCATGTCCAGATCGGTCAGCACCAGGTCGAAGCTGCCGCCCTTCCAGCGGGACAGGGCGGCGGCCCCGTCGGCCACCACCACCACGTCGCAGCCCAGGCTGGACAGCTGCAGCTTGAGCACCGCCTGGTTGGGCGCGTAATCCTCCGCCACCAGCACCCGCGGCCGGGTCGCAAACAGCGCCCCCTGGCGCGCCGCCGGCTGCACCGGCAGCGCCGCGACCGGTTCGGGCACGCTCGCATGGGCCTGCAGAAGGTCGACCCAGAACGTGCTGCCCTGGTCGGGCCACGACTCGTAGCCGATGGCGCCGCCCATGGCGTCGACCAGTCGCTTGGTGATCACCAGACCGATGCCTGTGCCCTCCACCACACCGCGTTCGGCGCCGAGCCGGTCGAACGCGGAGAAGATCCGGCTGGCGCGCTCGGGGGAAATGCCGTAGCCGGTGTCGCGCACATCGACACGCACCATGGCCTCACCCCCGTTCGCGCTGGCCGCCCGGCGCAGACTGCTGACACGCACGGTTCCGTCGGGCCGGTTGTACTTGATCGCATTGGACAGCAGGTTGATGATGACCTGGCGCAGGCGCACTGCGTCCGCCAGCACCATGGCATTGCGCGCGTCGCCACCGGAATACACGATCCGGATGCCCTGCTTTGCAGCCAGCGGAGCGACCAGGGACAGGCTCTCGTTGATCACTGCGTCCAGCGACACCCGCGCCATCGACAGTTCCAGATGACCGGCCTCGACGCGCCCGAGGTCGATCAGGTCGTCCACCAGCGACAGCAGGTGCTGCCCGGCACGTTCGATCTCGCCGGCGTTGTCGCTGGCCGACTGCGACACATGCGCGTCCGACCGCAGCAGCTGCGAAAACCCGAGGATGGCGTTGAGTGGCGTGCGCAGTTCGTGGCTCACGCTGGCCAGGAAGGCGCTCTTGGCCCGGTTGGCCCGCTCGGCCTCCTCCTTGGCCAGCAGCAGCGCACCCTCGGCCTGCTTGCGGTCGGTGATATCGACCCCGAACACATACATGCTGCCGCCCGGGGGGTCGGTCGCGACACCCATCACATGGGTGACCTGCAGTTCGACACGCCGGTGCGTGGCGGTCGCCGCGTAGCTGCGGGTGGACACCGCTGGCTCGCCGCGCCGCGCGCGCTCGATCGCCAGCAGGTTGTCGCGGTAACCCGCTTCCCCGAGAACATCACGCATGTGTGCCCCCACGATCGCACCCACGCTGCGCCCCATGAGATCGGCCAGGCGCTCGTTGACGTAGGTATACACGCCGTCCTGGTCGACCACGGCCACGTAGCCCGGGAAGGCGTCCATCAGGGCGCGCTGCGTCCTGTCGCTGTCGCGCAGCGCATGCAGCGCCTGCTCTTCGCGGGTGATGTCGCGAAAGCTCCAGACCCGCGTCGGGCCCAGGCCGTCCTTCATCGGCGCACTGCGGCGCAGCAGCACGCGCCCGTCGCGCAGCACCACCCGGTCCTCATGCGGGGCATCCAGCGCCAGGATCTCGTCGATGCGCTGGACCTCCCGGTCCGGGTCCACGAACAGCTTGCGCGCCGCCACGATCACATCGGCGCGGCGCGTGACCGCCGCCTGCTCCAGGGGGATCTCCCACATCTCGAAGAAGCGGTCGTTGGCAAACAGCAGCCGGCCATCCGGGTCTTTTGCGTCGTATGCGAACATGCCGTCGGTGGTGGCGTTGAAGGTGCGGCGCAGGTTCTCCAGGCTGGTCGCCAGCGCCACCCGGGTGGCTTCCTGCTCGGTTATGTCCCGCGTGACCGAGATGACCCCCCGCACGCCGGCCTCGGGAGTCACAAAGGGCGTCAGCGTGGTCTCCATGAAACGCGCGCCGCGCTCCCGCAGTTCGACCCGGGAGCGCAATACACGCGGCTGGCGCTGTTCGATGCACTCGCGCGCGGCAGCCCTGCGCTCGTCGGACATCAGTTCGGGCATGACCTCCAGCGTCGTGCGACCGATCACCTTGTCGCGGGCGTGGCCGGTCTGGCGGCACCAGGCGTCGTTGACCATCAGGTACACGCCCTTCTGGTCGATCATGCTGATCACATCGTCGACGGAGTTGACGACGAATTCGGCCTTCAGCACCGCGTCCTGTGCGCTGCCGATCAGCGCCAGCGCCTTTTGTGCGGCCCTGCGCTCGGTGACATCCTGCACCGTGCCCAGCACCCGCACTGCCCGCCCTGCGGCATCGAACACCACTTCGCTGACACCGTGGATCTCGCACACGCTCGCATCCGGCCGGCAGACCCGGTAGGCGCAGTCGTACCGGGCCTCTCCCCGCATGGCTGCGTGCAGCAGTGCCTGCTGGCGCTCGCGGTCGTCCGGGTGCACGCCCGCCAGGAACAGCGCCGCGGTGGGGGTCACACTCTGCGGCTCCAGGCCCCACAGCCGGAAGTGCTCGTCCGACCACTGCAGCGCGCCCGTGACCGGATCCCACTCGAAACTCCCCATCCGCGCCAGCCGCTCCGCCCGGCCCAGTTGTTCGTGGCTGCGCCGCAGCGCCTCGAGCCGCTGCGCGTCGGCGGCCCGCAGTGCCACGTTGACCCGCACGGCGCGGTGGGCGCGCACGGAAACCATGCCCATGAAGGCCAGGAACATCAGCAGCGCCAGGCCCTGGGCCGTGCTGACCTGGCTTCCATGCGTGAACAGGCGCGCGGTCAGAACGATCAGGCCAGGCGCACTGAACAGGAAGGTGGAGCGCAGGTCGAACGCATACAGGAGCAGCGAACTGATGGCGCTCCCCGCCAGCGCGAACACCAGGAATGTCTGCTGGACCGGATGCTCGGTCGGAAACAGGGCCCACGCAGCGCAGGCCCACAGAACCCCATGTACGCTGGACACCACCCGGTGGCGCCGGACCCAGATGAAGTGAAGGCTGTGGTGCCGCACGCCACGTGCCTGTGCACGCCCCAGCAGCACCCGCGACACCACCGCCACAACCACCGCCGCCAGCCACCAGCCCAGCAGCAGGTGCGGCACCGCCGGGGCCAGCACGGCGACCAGCACCACCGCCAGCACCAGGGACCCCGAAATCGCCACCGGCCAGGTGGCTGCGTGCAAACGCGCTTGTTCTTGACGCATCAGCGCGTCTGTGGCGGCCCGCAGGGTCGGGGCGGTTTGTTCAGTGGTGTTCCGGGTCACGGTGCAGGCGCGATGTTAGCCTGCCCGGGCCGCCCGGACGGCGGCAGCGGCCTCAGGCTGTCGAAGGCACGAGGAAGTCCCGGCTGATATGCAGGCCCAGGTCGTTCACCCGGTCGAGGAACTGCGTCAGGTAGGCATGCAGTCCGGTGGCCAGGATTTCGTCGATGCGACCGTATTTCAGTTCGGCGCGCAGTTTGCCGGCGCGGCGCTGGGTTTCGCTGTCGGGGTCGCTGGCCACCATGGCCAGGTTGCTGACCACCTCGTTCAGGCTGGCGTGCAGCGAACGCGGCATGTCCGGGCGCAGGATCAGCAGTTCGGCGACGCGTTCGGGCTTGATCACATCGCGGTACACCTTGCGGTAGATCTCGAAACCGGAAACGCTGCGCAGGATGGCGCTCCAGTGGTAGAAATCGTACTCCTGGTCCTTCTCGCTGGCGGCGCCGAAAAAGTCGCTCTCGACGGCGTGGAACTTCACATCCACCAGCCGAGCCGTGTTGTCGGCGCGTTCCAGGAACGTGCCCAGGCGCATGAAGTACAGCGCCTCGTCCATCAGCATGGTGCCGACCGTGACGCCACGCGACAGGTGGGAGCGGAACTTCACCCACTCGAAGAACTGCCCCGGGTCGCGCTCGAATTCGCCCGCCTTGATCATGCGGCGCACCTCGAGCCAGGTCTGGTTCTGCGTCTCCCAGACCTCGGTGGTCAGGGTGCCGCGCACGGCACGCGCGTTCTCGCGCGCCGCCCCCAGGCAGGACACGATGCTCGATGGGTTGGTCTCGTCCTTGACCATGAAGTCCATGACATCCCTGGCGCGGACATCGCCATACCGCTTGGTGTAGGTGGGCAGCAGTTCGCTGATGCTGATCAGGCCCTGCCAGCCCACCAGGGCCACCGCCTCGGACTGCGGCAGCAGCGAGGTCTGGTAGTTGACGTCGAGCAGGCGCGCGGTGTTCTCTGCACGCTCGGTGTAGCGGGACATCCAGAACAGGTGGTCGGCGGTACGGCTCAGCATGCGCGCTCCTTGGGTGACGAAATAAGCCAGTTCATACTTCCAGCACCCAGGTGTCCTTGGTGCCGCCGCCCTGCGACGAGTTGACCACCAGGGAGCCTTCCTTGAGGGCCACCCGCGTCAGGCCGCCGGGCACCATCTGCACCGTCTTGCCGCTCAGGACATACGGCCGCAGGTCGATGTGCCGCGGCGCGATGCCGCTTTCGACGAATGTCGGGCAACTCGACAGGCTGAGCGTGGGCTGCGCAATGTAGCCGGCCGGGTTGGCGCGCACCGCCCGGCCGAAGTCCTCGATCTCGGCTTTGGTGGCTGCCGGCCCGACCAGCATGCCGTAGCCGCCGGCGCCATGCACCTCCTTCACCACCAGGTCCTTCAGGTTGGCCAGCGTGTAGGCGAGGTCGTCGGGGTTGCGGCACATGTAGGTCGGCACGTTGTGCAGGATCGGCTTTTCGCCGAGGTAGAACTCGATCATCGCGGGCACATAGGGGTAGATCGACTTGTCGTCCGCGACGCCGGTTCCCACCGCATTGCAGATCGCCACGTGGCCCGCCCGGTAGGCGTCGAGCAGGCCGGCGCAGCCCAGTGTGGAGTCGGGGCGGAACACCTCCGGGTCCAGGAAGTCGTCGTCGACACGGCGGTAGATCACGTCGACGCGCTTCGGCCCGCGCGTGGTGCGCATGTAGATGAACCGGTCGCGGGCGAACAGGTCCTGGCCCTCGACCAGTTCGATACCCATCTGCTGGGCCAGGAAGGCGTGCTCGAAATAAGCGCTGTTGTGCATGCCGGGCGTCAGCACCACCACCGTGGGCTCGGCAGTGGTCGCGGGGCTCGACGCACGCAGGGTTTCGAGCAGCAGGTCGGGATAGTGGGCCACCGGCGCCACGCGGTGCGCACTGAACAGTTCCGGAAACAACCGCATCATCATCTTGCGGTCTTCCAGCATGTAGCTCACGCCACTGGGCACGCGCAGGTTGTCTTCCAGCACGTAGTATTCGCCCTCGCCCTTGGCGTTCGGCGCCCGCACGATGTCCACGCCAGATATGTGCGAATACACGTCGCCGGGCACCGTGACACCGACCATCTCGGGGCGGAACTGGGCGTTCTTGAGCACCTGCTCCGCAGGGATCAGGCCCGCCTTGATGATTTCCTGGCCGTGGTACACATCGTGGATGAACCGGTTGAGCGCCTGCACGCGCTGCACCAGGCCCTTCTCCAGCACCGACCATTCGCCCGCCGGGATGATGCGGGGAATCAGGTCGAAGGGGATCAGGCGCTCCGTGCCCGCTCCGTCTTCGTCCTTCGCCCCATAGACCGCAAACGTGATGCCGACCCGCCGGAAGATCAGCTCGGCCTCTTCGCGCCGCTTGGCCATCATGTCGCCAGGCTGGCGGGCCAGCCATTCGTCGTAGATCTTGTAGTGCTCCCGGATCTGTTTGCCCCCGGAGAAGAACTCGTAGGGCATGGCCGTGTACATCTCGTCGAATTTGTGCATGAACGAATTTCTCCTGGCAACAGCTTAGCAAGTTTCAGACCAAATCCGGATCAAGGCACCTGCAATATCGCGACATCGCGCCCCATCAGGGTGCAGTATGGTGCCAATACCGCAACCCGTCGCTGCGCTGGCAGCGCACCACCGCGGGCTGGTCGGACTGCCACGCCGCTGCCCCGCAATGGGGCGAATCGAGCACCAGAATGTGGCGCTCGCGGTAACGCGCCATCGGCGGCTCGGCCGGGTGGCCGAACCGGTTGCGGTACCCGGCCTGGACCAGTGCGATGCGCGGCGCGACCGCATCCAGAAACTCGGCGCTGCTCGAGGTCTTGCTGCCGTGGTGCGGCGCCAGCAGCACGTCCGCCCGCAGCGGCGCGGCATCCGCCACCAGCCGCGCCTCCTGGGGCCGCTCGATGTCGCCGGTCAGCAGAACCACACGCGCCGGGCGGTCCGCGCCGCCGGCCTGGCTGGCGATGCGCAACACGCAGGACAGGCCATTGGGCCGGGTCGGCACCGCGTAGTTCGCCGGCAACGGATGCAGCACCGTGAACTCGACGCCGTCCCAGGTCCAGCGCTGGCCGGCCTGGCAGCGCTGCACCGGCGCCAGGGCCTGCAGGGCGTGGTCGTCGGCCACGGAGCTCAGCAGGCCGGCATTCGGGTGCATCGCCAGCACCGCGGGGGCGCCGCCGACGTGGTCGATGTCGCGGTGGCTCAGCACCAGCAGGTCCAGGCGCACGTCGAGCGCGCGCAGCAGCGGCACCAGCACCCGGTGGCCGGCATCGCTCTCGCGCGAGAAGCGCGGCCCGGCGTCGTACAGCAGGGCATGCCCGGCGGTGCGGACCAGCACCGCATTGCCCTGGCCGATGTCCGCCGCCAGGATACCGAACTCCCCGTGGGCCGGCCGGGGCGCCTGCCACAGCAGCGCAGGCAACAGCAGCGGCAGCCCGGCCAGCCGCACCGACCAGGGCGCACGCAGCACCAGCAGCAGACCGCCGAGCACGCCAGCGGCGCCGGCCCACAGCGGCGCCTGTGCCACCGACACGGTCGCCCATGGCCATTGCGCCAGCCACTGCAACCAGGCCCCGAGAAGTTCGATACACCACGCCGCGGCGACCCAGACCACGGGTACCAGCACGCCCAGCATCGCCAGCGGTGTCACCACCAGTGTCACCCAGGGAATCGCCACCAGGTTGGCAACCAGCCCGACCAGCGACACCTGGCCGAACAACAGCAGCGTCAATGGTGCCAGGGCCACCGTGACGACAGTCTGTTCGCGCAGCAGGTCGCGCACCCGCTGCCACATCCCGTCGCCGTTGCGGGCGGCACCACCGCTCCCGGCGGCGAACAACACGCCCACCGCCACGAAGCTGAGCCAGAAACCGGCCTGCGTCAAGGCCCACGGGTCGATCGCCACGACCACGGCGCACACCAGCAGCCACGCCATCGGCCAGGGCCACTGGCGCCCGGACAGGCGCAGCAGCCCGACCGTGGCGAGCATCCAGACAGTGCGCTGGGACGGAATGCCCCAGCCGCTGAACACCGCGTACGCCAGCGCCAGCAACATGCCGCCGACCAGTGCGGCATGGGGCGCCGGCACCCGCAGACACAACCACGCCGAGCGCCGCCACGCCGCGCCCACCAGGGCCGCGGCCAGCCAGGCGAACATCGTGACATGCAGGCCCGAAATGCTCATCAGGTGCGCCACGCCGGTGGCCCGGAACACATCCCAGTCGACGCGCTCGATGGCGTTCTGGTCGCCCACGACCAGCGCGGCGATCAGCCCGGCGGCGCGGCGCTGATCAAGACCAGCCAGTATGCGGTCGCGCACGGTCTGCCGCGCCAGTTCCACCGGATGCTGCCCGGTCTGTCCGACCCGCACCGCGGGCAGGTCGGAGGCACCGGCGCGCACATATCCGGCGGCCTGCAGGCCCTGCCCCCACATCCAGAGTTCATAGTCGAAGCCGTGCGGATTGCTGTTGCCGTGGGGCGCCTTCAGCCGCACCGTCATCTGCCAACGCTCGCCGGCCTGCAGCGGCACCGGCTGGCGCTGCAGCTCCAGCGCGGCACCATCGGCCGACGGCCCCGGGTTGCCGCTGTACCAGCCCAGCCACACGCCGCGCGGCAGGCGCACCGGCAGGCCGTCCACCTGCGCCGATTCGACCGTCAGCCGAAAACGTGCACCTGCCTCGCTCCACTGGGGCATCGCAGCCACCACGCCGGTGACACGGATGTCGCGCCCCTCCAGCGCCGGGTCGAGCCCCTGCGACTGGAACACCAGGGCGCGCAACCCGGTCAGGCCCGATGCGGCGATGGCGCTGGCCAGCAGGACCAGGGCAAAACGGCCCGCCCGTCCGCCCGATCGGCGGACCGCCCACACCAGCGCGCCGACCCCCAGCGCGAGCAGTCCTGCATAGAGTGGCCAATCCCACAGGCGGGCCTGCAGCATCTGGCAGGCGCTGCCCGCCAGCAGCCCCGACAAGCCGGCCGCCATCCAGCGGGCCGGGCTCTCGCGACGCGCCAACGGCATGTGCATGGCGCCGCGCTACGCGGTCTGGGACCTGCGCACGGAAGCCATCACCGGTTCCCGCGGCCCACAGGCAGACCGGCACGCCATGCGCTGCGGTACGGGCACCTGGTGGCGGTCATGTGTCGCTCACTGGTCGAGCTTCAGCCCCACCGCCTTGATCACCCTGCCCCAGCTGGCAAGGTCCGCGCTGATCTGCGCCGCGAATTCCTCGGGTGAGTTCGCCACCGGCTCCAGGGCGTCGGCCGCCAGCCGCGCCTGGAAATCGGGCCGCGCAATGATCTGCGCCACATCGTCGTGGATCTTTTTCACCAGCTCGCGCGGCATGCCGCGCGGCCCCAGGAAGCCATACCACGCGTCCACCGAGAAGCCCGGCAGGGTCTCGGCGATCGCCGGCACCTGCGGCAGGGCCCTGGAACGCTTGAGGCTGGTGACCCCGAGCGCCTTGATCTTGTCGCCCTTGACCAGCTGGATCGATGCCGTGATGCCGCCGAAGATCAGCGGCACATGACCGGCCATCACATCGTTGATCCCCTGCCCGAAACCCTTGTACGGAATGTGCGTGACATCGATGTCGGCCAGCCCCTTGACCATCTCCATCGACAGGTGTTGCTGCCCGCCAGGCCCGGACGAGGCATAGGTGATCTTGCCCGGCTGCTGGCGGGCCAGTGCGATCAGGCCCCGGATGTCGTTGGCCGGGAAACTGGCGTTGGCCAGCAACACGAAAGGGCCGGTCACCGCATTGATGATGGGGGTCAGGTCGCGCGTCGGGTTGTACGGGATGGCGCTGTACAGGTTGGGCGCCATCGTCACCGACGCGTCGGCGGCGAACAGCAGGGTGTAGCCGTCGGGCAACGCCTTGGCCACGAAATCGGTGCCCAGGGTGCCGCTGGCGCCGGTCTTGTTCTCGACCACCACCGACTGCTTCCACAGTGTCGCCAACTCCTGCGCCAGCACCCGGCCATAGATGTCGGGCGTGCCACCAGGCGGGAAGGTGACGATCACCTTGACCGGCCTGGACGGGTAGGCCTGGGCCATGGCGGGGGCTGAAGACAGCACCGCCAGGGCGGCGGCACCCCATACGAGCCAGGTACGGAATCGGTGTGTTTGCAGCATGTCAGGGCCTGTTCCAGGGTCAGATGTCGATCTCGCCGAGCCGCTGCCGCCACAGGCTCCACGAGCGGCCGATCTGGCCGTCGTTTGCGGCCGCTGCGAGCTGCGCCTCCTGCTCGCTCAGGTAGGTGACCGGGCCCATGGCCATCGACTGGATCTGCAGCCTGGCGTTGGTCTCGGCATAGATGGCGCGGTACACCACCTGCTCGATCGACGTGCCCACCACGGTGGAGCCATGGCCGCGCATCAGCACGCAGGTCTGCCGGCCCAGCGCCTGCGCCAGCGACCGGCCGAGCGCCGGGTTGCGGATCAGCATGTCGGTGTCGCCGCCGGAATCGCGGATCTCGAACTGCGCCGAGCCGCTGCCCAGAAAACCCGCCATGTGAAAGATCGGCCGCAAGCGCTGGCCGGTCACACCGAAGGGGATGACACCGGCCGAATGGCTGTGCACCACCGCCACCACATCGGGCCGGGCGCGGTAGATCTCGCTGTGGATGAAACGCTCCAGGTAGGGCCGCTCGGCGGTCTCCGACACCGCATGGCCGTCCAGGTCGTAACACACGATGTCGGCACGCCGCACCAGCCCGGGCGCCCGGTTGCACGACAGCAGGAACACGCCGGGCATCTGGCCATGGCGCACACTGGCGTGTCCCAGGCCGTCGACGATGCCCTGGTCGTACAGGATGCGGTTGGCGATGACGAGTTGTTCGACGAGCGCGGGGTCGGGTGTCGGGAAGGGCATAACCTAAGGGTAGCGGCAAAGCCGCCGGCGGCCTGCGCTGGTTTTCCCCTATGCCATTGCCGAACGGCCAACGAAAATTTGTACAGCTCACAAGGCGGTCGCACGAGGTTCTTTCAATTGCAGATGAGAACAAGTCGACGGGGCGAAATCAAGTAGTATTTTCGAGCTCCCCGAACAGCTTACTTAATATGGACAACCTCACTCCTGCGCAGCGCTCACAGGCAATGCGCGCAGTCAAAAGCAAAGACTCTTTCGCAGAGCTAGAGGTCAGACGGGTATGCCGCGCACTTGGGGAGCCGGGCTACCGACTTCATCGTTCAGACTTGCCTGGCACTCCTGATTTGTCGTTCTTGGGTAGGCGGTTGGCGATATTTGTCAACGGATGCTTTTGGCATGGTCACGCTTGTCCCGCCGGAGCAAAGGTGCCGAAAACCAACAGCTCCTACTGGTGGGAAAAGATCATTCGCAACCACTTGCGCGACATCCGAAATAGACAATATCTGGCAGCCCTCGGATGGCGGACGCTGACGGTTTGGGAATGCGAGGTTCATGCGGTCAATCCGGCGATCAAGAAGCTTCGCCAATTTCTGCGTCGCTCGCGACAATAATATGTGCCTGAGGTCCTTCCGAGCATGGACGATCCGCCACCATAAT